>CAYLLD010000007.1:34618-37992 GCA_964384315.1 uncultured Rhodobacterales bacterium
CGCGCTTTCCCGAATGGGGGGAGCGGGTGGTTCCAGTGGCGGCGGGCAATCTCGATCAGCGCCTGCCCATTGCGGGCTCGGGGGATGAGTTCGACCGCCTCGCGGGGGCCTTCAACGGGATGCTAGACCGCATTCAGGCGCTGATGTCAGGGATGCGCATTGCGACGGACAGCATCAGCCACGACGTGCGCCGCCCCCTCACCCGTCTACGCGCGAACCTTGAGCGCAATCTCACCGACGGCGCCGCTCTGCCCCCCGCGCAGGCCGAGACCATGGGCGCGGCGCTCGAAGACATCGACGCCACGGTCCTGATCCTCGATAATCTTCTGAAAATCGCCCGCGCCGAGGGCGGTGTGATGGGCGAGACGTGGGCCGAGGTGGATGTGGCGGTGATTGCCGAGGACGCAGCCGAGCTTTACGCGCCTTTGGCCGAGGAAAACGGCATCGAGCTGCGCCTTGAGCTTGCGCCCCTTCCCCTGACCGGCGAGCCTCAGCTTTTGGCCCAAGCGGTCACCAATCTGATCGACAACGCCATGAAGTTCGCGCCGCAACCGGACGGGGTGATTACGATCCGCACTGGGGTGCGCGCCACGGGGATGACCACTGATGGGCAAAGCGGCGGCTTCATCGAAGTGCGCGACAACGGGCCGGGCATTCCGGCGGCAGACCGCGCCCGCGCCACCGACCGTTTCGTGCGCCTCGACGATGGCAGCCGCGCCACCGAGGGCTCAGGGCTCGGCCTCTCGCTGGTGCGCGCGGTGGCGCATATGCATGGCGGTCAAATCGAGCTGACCGACGCCGCGCCGGGACTGGTGGCGCGGATGGTTTTTAGTGCCACGCCGAAGCCCTAATTCCCCAAGGCCAATTTAGCACGCTACTCGGCCCTAATCGCCTCAATCACCGGCACAAACCGCTCTTGCCAGACCCGTTGCGTCACTGCGCCGGGCACCCGCAAGCGAATGCGCCCCGCGGCGTCGATCAGGAACGTCTCGGGCAACCCATAGACCCCCCAATCCACGCTATCACGCCCGTTTGGATCCGTCGCGATCCCCGCATAGGGATTGCCCAGCTCGTTCAAAAAACCCGCGGCCTGCGCCGGCTTGTCTTCTTTGTTGATGCCATAAATCTGCCAACCCTCGCCCGCCAGCGCCAATAAATTGGGATGCTCAGCGCGGCATGGCGGGCACCAGCTGGCCCAGAAATTCACCAGCTTGAGGCCCTCGCCCAAGAGCGCTTCTTTGGGGGCATAATCGAACCCCTCAAGGCGCGTGTCCGGCCAAATAGGCACCGGCTTATCGATAAAAACCGTTGGTAACTCTTGGCGGTTTTCGCGGTTCAGGCCCTGATAGGCAAGCACCCCAAGCCCGGCGATCATCGCCAAGGGCAACAGAGCTAAGGGGCGCAGCTTAGCCATCTTGGCGCGCGCCTAATTGGGTGCTTCGCGCGGCCTCAAGCGCGGCCAAGCGCCGCCGCGCCCGCGCGCCGCGCCACAAAGAGACCGCGATCAAGGCACCCAAAATCGCAAAGGTCGCGCCATACCCCCCCAGCACCGTGCCCGCGTATTTGCCCAGATCGGGCCAGAGGTTAGACATTGGCCGCCGCCTCCAAGGCTCTGATCCGGCGCAGGCGAATTTCGGTGCGGGTGCGCAGCAAAACCAGCACGAGGAACAAGAGCACAAAGCCCAAAATCGAGATCAACAGCGGTTGGTAGAACACATCCGCCACGTTCTTTTCCTTATCGAGGCTAAGCGAGGCACCCTGATGCAGCCCTTGGCTCCAGAAATTCACCGCATAGCGCGACAAAAGCGCGAAAACCGTGCCGACCATGCAGACCACCGCGGTCAAATCCGCAGCCAAATCGGGGTCCTCGATGGCATCCCACAGCGCGATATAGCCCAGATAAAACACGAAAAGGATCAAAAAGCTGGTCAGCCGCGGGTCCCACGCCCACCACGTGCCCCACATCGGCTGGCCCCAAATCGCGCCGGTCACCAGCGCCACCACCGTCATGGCCGCGCCCACCGGCGCCGCCGCTTTGGCCGCCAGCGCCGAGACATGGTGGCGGCGGATGAACCAGATCAGCGAGCCCACCAACATCATGAACCACGCATTGATTGCCATAAGCGCGGCGGGGACGTGGATGTAGATCAGCTTGACCGTTGAGCCTTGTTGGTAATCGTCGGGGGTGAAAAAGAACCCCCAGCCCAGCCCGATGACAAGCGCGGCGGCGCAGGCCAGCCCCAAGGGGGCGAGGATGCGGCCAGTGAGCGCCATAAAGCGCGCGGGGTTTGCGAGGGACCAAAAAGACATGAGCGGACATTAAGAACCCCGCCCAGCAAGTTCAATCGCGATTGCGCGTCTTTAGCGCAAACTCAGGCGAATAATTGCGCTGGCGGCCATGGGGGCCAGCACGATGGAGAGGCCCAAAATACCGATCAGCATCAAAGGCGCGGTGCTGGGGTCGGGCTGCGAGGCCGCGATGCCGAAAATCAGTGTCGGGACAAAGAGCGGCATGACCAAAAGCCCCAAAAGCGCCCCGCCACGGCGCAGGCTCATGGTGGCAGCGGCCCCGATGGCCCCAATCGCAGAGGCGCTGAGCGAGCCTGCCCCCAGCCAAAGCGCGATCATGGCGCTGCCTGTGAGCGGCAGGCCCAGCATCCCGCCCATCAGCGGCGATATGACCACGAGGGGCAGGCCGGTGGTGAGCCAATGGCCGATGATCTTGGCGATGACCAGCGCGGGCAGCGGGAAAGGCCCGAGGGCGAGGGCCTCTAGGGTGCCGTCTTCGAAATCCGCTTGGAACAGCCGGTCGAGGGTGATGAGCGTGGCCAAGAGCACCCCAACCCAGAGGATGCCCCGCGCCGCGTCACCCGCGAGCGCTGCGTCGCGGCCCAGCCCAAGGGCGGAAATCAGGACAAAGACGAGGAAAAAGCTGAGCGCTTGCCAGATGCCACCGCCGATGCGCGCGGCGAGTTTGATCTCGCGCAGGATGAGCCCGATCATGAGCGGGCCTCTTGCGGGGTGTCGCCGTTTAAAGCGCCGTTTAAGTCGCCGTTTAAATCGTCGTATAAAAACGGGTCGGCTAAAAACGGGTCAGCACCGGCCGATATGCTCTTGGACTTGTACAAAGTGACTTGGGCGAACCCGTCAAATAGCGCCGCATCATGGGTCGAGGCCACGACGATCCCGCCACCTGCCAAATGCGTTTGCACAAGCTGCCCCAGCAGATCGCGCCCCGCCGCATCAAGGGCCGTGGTCGGCTCATCCAGCAGCCACAGTTTGGCGGGACAAACCAGCAGGCGCGCCAGACCCAAACGGCGCTTCATTCCGGCGGAATATTGCGCCGCCAACTGATCCGCAGCACGGCCAAGCCC
>CAYLLD010000008.1:0-36970 GCA_964384315.1 uncultured Rhodobacterales bacterium
GACCTTCGGGAATATCGTTGCCTTCCGCGATCTGGAGCAAGCCACCGTGGATGCGATCACGCTCTTTGGTGATAAAAATACTAAGAATGTAGTTCTCGAAAAGAGTTACGACGAATATATGACGGGCTTTGAGGATCAGGAAACAGGCAAGGCCCGGCGCGGGTTCAGCGATATAGTGAAAGAGCTGGAAGAGCAGTTCCCGAACCCCGAAGATATCGTCAAAGAAGCTGATAAAAAGGCGTTTGCCAAGCTATTCGGTGAATACCTGAAAGCTGAGAACATTCTTCAGAACTACGATGAATTTGCAGCTTTACAAGCGTTTCAGGATATTGATCCAAACGATGCTGAAGCCGTCGAAGCCTTCAAGGAAAAGCACTATCTAAGCGATGAAGATTTGCGTGACATGGCCGAAATCAGGTTGCCGTCTGAAAGGTCGGTGCAGGACTACCGGTCAACTTACAACGATATTCGCGACTGGTTGCGGCAAGAGAAGGCGGGAAAAGAGCAAGAAGAATCCAATATCGACTGGGATGATATTGTGTTTGAGGTTGATCTTCTCAAGTCTCAGGAGATCAATCTGGACTATATTCTCGAGCTAATTTTTGAGAAAAACAAAAAGGTCAAAGATAAGGGAGACCTGATTGAAGAGGCTCGTCGCATTATCCGCGCTAGCCTCGGGCACCGGGCAAAAGAAAGCCTGCTGATCGAGTTCATTAACACTAACGATTTAGATCAAATGGACGATAAAGCCAGTGTGATAGGGGCTTTCTTCGCCTTTGCACGGGCAGAGCAGCAGCGTGAAGTCGAAGATCTCATTAATTCCGAAGCTCTGAATCCAAAAGAGGCAAAGCTCTATATATCGGCGTCGATTAAGCGCAATTTTGCCAGCGAAAACGGGAATGATCTAAACGATATCCTGCCCAAAATGAGTCCGCTGAACCCTCAATTCCGGACGAAGAAGCAAAGCGTTTTTCAGAAAATCTCTGCCTTGGTCGAGAGATTTAAGGATGTCGGTGGGAAAATCTAGTGCTCGAGTAGTCAGGGTTTCCGCCCTGACTGAGTCACATAGTTTGAGGCTGAGCGGGCTCAGGCGGAATATATGGCGATCCAGTTACATTTTTTCTTGTAGGCAAATTTATGACTTCGCCACCAAAACCGCCACCAATTTCTAGCGCGCGGCTCTCTGCTGTCATGTAAGCCATTGATTTTGTTGGAGGCGAGTACCGGAATCGAACCGGTGTACACGGATTTGCAATCCGCTGCGTCACCACTCCGCCAACTCGCCTCAGCCGTGGTAAACGAGGGGCTACGCGTAACGTGCGCGCGTGAATAGGTAAAGCCCCTAATTGCTTGCATTCGATCAACCTATTCTCCGCTGAT
Source organism: uncultured Rhodobacterales bacterium (assembly GCA_964384315.1). Lineage (GTDB taxonomy): Bacteria > Pseudomonadota > Alphaproteobacteria > Rhodobacterales > Rhodobacteraceae > CAYLLD01. Next base: position 1,381 of record CAYLLD010000008.1, read on the forward strand.
GGGATTGTTAACCTATCTGTTTTAGCCTGCCACCAAACCACACTCACCAAGAGGTCTGCCCGTGCCCACGCCCAAGGAATTTCAAACCCAATGGCCGCTTTTTGTTTTGCAGGATCTAATTGGGCATCTTCAGGCGAACAATTATTTGCGGACGGCCGAAATGGTCTCTGACGCCGCTTTTGTTTTTGCCGACGAATATCATTCGCAAGGCAAAAGCTCAGATGGGGTGATGTCGCATCCGCTAATAAGCCAGCTGCGCCGGGATATGAACTGACAAAACCAGTTCCCTTTGGCTTGTGTGGCGCTTTGAAGAGGTTTCCAAACTTGCTGCCTGTTGGTGGCTGTGGCAAAAGCCTTCCTGTCTAGTTAGATCGTCCGCGAGAACGCGAATATAAAAGGTGCCCAAATGGTTGATTACGAAGCCGCCAGAGTGATGATGGTTGATTGCCAAGTGCGGCCCAATGACGTCACGCGATATAATATTATTGAGGCGATGCTGACCGTGCCGCGCGAGAGCTTTGTGCCAAGCGGTGCGCGTGAAGTGGCCTATAGCGAAGCGCAGATCCCCGTCAGCGAGACAGGCCGGGCTATGCTTGATCCGCGCACCATGGGTAAGATGCTGGATTGCGCGGCGATCAATTCGGACGACACGGTTCTCTATATCGGTGCTGGCTACGGCTACGGCCCCGCGCTTGTGGCTCGAATGGCCGCTGTCGTGGTGGCAGTTGAGGCGGAGGCGCCGCTTGCAGAAGCGGCCGCACAACGCCTTGCTGAGATGGAAGTTGGCAATGCCATTGTCGAGCAAGCCCCCCTTGAGTCAGGGGCCCCCGATCACGCGCCCTATGATGTCATTTTTGTTGAAGGCGGCATCGAGATGCTGCCCCAAGCGCTGATTGATCAGCTTCATGATGACGGCAGGGTTGTCGCGATTGTGACTGAGAATGGCCAGCATCAGGCGCGGATTGGCGTAAAATCGCTGAATACCATCGCTTGGCGGCGAGATTTTGATGCAACAGCACCACTTCTTGACGGTTTTGCGAAGAAAAGGTCTTTTGAATTCTGAGGCTTTCTTGCATTATCCGCCTGTAGAAATTCCGGTGAGGGCAAACTCAAAATGAAGCGATTTTCGGCTAAACTGCTAGCGACTGCAGCCTTGGCATCACTGCTTGGTGGTACTCCGGCGTGGTCCGACACGCTCACGCAAGCACTAATCAAAGCTTATCAGTCCAGCCCAACTCTGGAATTGAACCGCGCTGCGCTGCGCACTTTGGATGAAAATGTTGTGCAAGCTGCGGCAGGACGCAAAGCGAACGTGCGTGCGACAGCATCTGCGAATGCGACCGCAGGCGACGGTGACGATTTTGACGAAATCTCCGAAGTGTATCAGGCTGCGATCAACGCTGACCTTTTGCTGATTGACGGCGGCGCGACCAACGCTGCGATCGCCTCGGCGAACTCGGCCGTTGACGCGGCACGCTCTGCGCTTGATGCGGCCGAGCAGGATGTTCTGCTTCAGGCCATTACGGCATTTGTAGACGTGCGCCGCGATGAGCGCTTCGTTTCGCTGGCGCGGAACAACGTCAAGGTTATCGATCAACAGGTAACTGCTGCGCGCGACCGCTTTGACGTTGGTGAGGTTACCCGCACCGATGTCTCGCAGGCCGAGGCGCGTTTGGCGTCTGCCCGTAGCAATTTGGCCACAAACCGTGGTGGGCTTGAGCGTTCGAAACAGACTTATATTTTGGCTGTTGGCGAGGCGCCTGGCAAATTGTCATCTCCGCCGCGGTTGCCAAAACTGCCCGCGTCGTTGCGCGCTGCCGAAGAGATCGCGGTGCGCTCGCATCCAACTATTCGTGAGGCACATGCCAATCTGGAAGGCGCTGAGTTTGATCTAGAGCGTGCACGTGCTGGGCGTCGGCCGACATTGTCGCTTGAGGGCGGGCTTGCGCTGACCGACACGTCGCGCAACACCAACAACGACGATTTGACTGCCAGCATTGGCCTAAACGGCGGTGTGCCTCTCTATCAGGGCGGCACTTTGTCATCGATTGAGCGGGCCTCGATGACCGTTGTTGAGCGGCGTCGTGCTGAATTGCAAAATTCGGCGCGCATTGTTCGCCAAAATGTTGCCATCGCTTGGGCGAACCTTGGGGTTGCCCGGTCTTCGATTGCCGCCAGCCGCGAAGAAATTCGTGCAGCGCGTTTGGCCTTTGAAGGGGTGCAAGAAGAAGCAAAGCTTGGCGCACGGACCACGCTGGACACGCTTGATGCCGAGCAAGACGTTTTGAACGCTGAATCGGGTCTCGCTTCGGCTCAGCGCGATGAATACATCGCGGCCTATACGCTGATCTCGGCTATGGGTCTGCTGAACACCGAGTATCTTGGCCTTGGCATCGACAGGTATGACCCTGATGTGAACTACCGCAAGGTCAACCAAAAAGCGCGCATTTCGCCCCAATCTGAGGCGATTAACCGTTTGCAGGACCGCTGGTAATCACCTAATTTTCAGGAGCCCACCGGAGGGGCTCCTGAGTGACACAATCCAGAAACGATTCTCACCTTTCAAAACTGCCTGCGCCGGATTTCGGCGCAGAGATGCCGGGCGATGCCGACACCTTTGAAGGTGTGCTGGCCCAAATCCGGCAGATTGTTAAAGACGAAGTTTCTCAAAAACCTAAGCCAGCAGAGATCGAGCCAGCTGAGATCAGGCCAGCCGAGACCAAGCCAGACAACAGGTTTGTGCCTGTAGCCGTTACCGCTGCGCCAGCCGTTTTGGTCAACAAAGAAGCCGCTGTTTCTGATGATCCTCAGCAAGTCGAGCCAGAAATTTCACAAAGGTCTGATGAGCCTAACGGCGAAATCCGGCAACTTGTCACGGAGATTGTCCGCAGCGAGCTTTCGGGGCCTTTCGCGGCAGAACTCAAACGGAACATTCGTTTGATGGTTCAAAGCGAAGTGGCTCAAGCGCTCCGTACAGGCAAGTGATCCGCTAAGCGCTCATTCAGAGCGCCATTGCAATTAGCTGATCCAAATCCACATGCGTCTCAATATGGGCTGCAAGATTGTCCAAAACCCGATCAACATCCGCCTCGTAGGTTCCAAGTGCGATATCGTGATCGAACTGGCGCAAAAATGAGCGTCGAAACGCATCCTGCGCAAACAGCCCATGAACATAAGTGCCGCGAAGGCGACCAGATCTGGACTGCGCGCCTTCGGGGCGACCCTCAACCGTAAGCCAAGGGGCCGCGTCACTGTGCAGCTTGGTCTGCCCAATATGAATCTCATAGCCTGCAATGGCCGTTTCGTCGGAAATCTGTGTGCCCGAAACAGGACGCACGGTCTTTTGGGCAACCATCTGGGTGCTGACGTCAAGATGACCGAGCCCCGGCACCGACCCCGGCGTGCCTTCGATCCCGTCAGGGTCGCTCACCGTTGCCCCAAGCATCTGATACCCGCCGCAAATCCCCAGAACATGCCCCCCGGCGCGGATATGGGCGGCCAAATCGATGTCCCAGCCCTGCGCGCGGAAATGAGCAAGCTCGGCAATGGTTGATTTTGAGCCCGGCAAAAGCACCAGATCGCAATCGCGGGGTAGGGGGCGACCGGGCGGAATGATCTCGACGCTCACATTTGGTTCGTTCGCGAGCGGATCAAGGTCGTCGAAATTGGCCATGCGGGCAAATTTGGGCACGGCAATTTTAATCGCGCCACCGGAGGTACTGCGAATATCCAGCACGTCTTCGGCGGGCAGTTTATGGGATTGATCAAACCACGGAATGAGACCCAGCGAAGGCCAGCCCGTCTTGGCCTCGATTGCTGTCATACCGTCTGCGAAAAGCGATGGATCGCCGCGGAATTTATTGACGAAAAAGCCTTTGACCTGATCCGCATCTGACTTTGGCAACACCACTTTGGTACCAACCAATTGGGCGATGACACCGCCCCTATCGATATCGCCGGCCAGCACCACCGGCACGTTTGCCGTCGTCGCAAATCCCATATTGGCGATGTCGCCATCACGCAGGTTGATTTCGGCCGGGCTTCCCGCCCCTTCGACTACGACCAAATCCACAGCCTCGCGCAGCCGGTGAAAACTCTCGAGAATTTCCGGCATCAGCTTGGTGCGATAGCTTGAGTATCGCCGCGCATCCATAGTGGCGCGATGTTGACCGCGAACGATGATTTGCGCGCCGGTCTCGCTTTGGGGCTTTAGCAGAACAGGGTTCATGTCGGTGTGGGGCGCCACATCTGCGGCCTTTGCCTGCAAAGCTTGGGCGCGACCGATTTCGCCGCCATCGCCTGTTGCCGCAGCATTGTTTGACATGTTTTGCGGCTTAAACGGGGCGACGTTAAGACCGCGAAGGCGCAATGCACGTAAGATGCCTGCCACAAGAAGCGACTTCCCGACATTTGAGCCGGTGCCTTGTATCATGATGGCGGATCCCATGGCGCTTGTTATGCGTTAGAGTGGCACCAAGTGCCAGCAACATGTTAGGGCGACGAGTTTTGAGAGGCGGTTTCCGGCTTGGCAGGATCCGGGCGCGCAAATCGGCTAACGTCTGCGCCGGGCACGTATTTGGTGCCTGCCATACGTTCGAATACGCTTGGGTGGATGGTTTCGCTTGAGCATGTGCCAAGCTTGCGTGGCGCGCGGAACATGAAGTATTGCGCGCCGCCCGCATATGGTCCGTGCATGGGGGCGCAGGGGTTCTGCGGGAATTCGCTTTGCCAGTTCTCGGGGAGTTGCAGACCGCTGGCTTCCGCGTGGCGTAGCATCCAAACGAAGGGAATGTTGGAAAAGGTGCGCGAGCCGTTTCGGGCGGTGACTTGTCCGCCAATATCCGAATGGGCACCCGCAAACCAAGCTTGCTCAAGTTGGCCCTGCCAATCAGGCGCAACCCTCCAAGGCAGCGGCTTATAGGACGTGCGGTTTTCGTCGATCGCTAGGGCCTGCACCGCCGTTTTGACGTGGGGGCCGAGGCTGTGATCATGAAATTCGGTGGCCATTGGGGCTAGTCGGTTCAGGATCGGATAGGGAAGGCCGAGGGCCTTGACCGTGTCCCAAACCCCAAGAAATTCGATGGGCACATTGGCGTGGCAGTATTGTTCTCCGAATTCGCGGGCGGCGTTCGATATCCGGACAGCCTCATAGTGGCGAAAGGCTTGATTGATGCGCCGCTCGGTGGCCTCGTTGCGGCGCAAAAGCCCGATCCGGCCAATGAACCCTGCGATTGAGCGGGCAGCATAAGCGCCTCGGGAATAGCCGAACAAATAAATCCGATCCCCCGGTTCGTAGCGCGAGGACAGGGTTGCATAAGCATGTTTGATCGCTTCATTGATCCCAAGGCCCGCCGCGACCTTGATCCATTTTCGCAGTCCCTTGGCCTGAATGCCCGGATCGTAGCCGATGGATTGTTCGATCCGCGTACCCCGGTCGGTTAGGACTTTGTACAAAAGACCCACATTGGTTTCATAGCCCTCGGTCAGCTTCGACAGCGTGCCGTCGATCATATAGACATGCGACCTTGGTCTGCGGGTGGGTTTAGTGTGATCCATACCGCATGGATAATCGGATTCGCGCCAAGTTTGAATCAAAGTTCAAGCTTGGCTGCGGTTTAAATCTAGGGTGTTCTGTAATTTCCCTGCACGGCTTTTGCGGGCTGCGGCTTTTTGCGCCGGAGTGCAACGGTGAACCACATGGCGCCGATGGAAATGAGCATCATGGCTGTGGTCAGATAAAGCAGACCGCCGATTCTTGGGGCCGCCGTTTTTGATTTTGTGTCGTAAAAGGCTGCGATGGTGCGTGTGCTTTTCAACTCAACAACCACAAGACCATTGGTTGCGGCATCGCGCTTTAACCGGTCGAGCCGCACGGCACCGGCAAGTGTGTCGTGGATCAGGGCAAGAGGTGGAGGGGCGATTAGGGCCAGATCATATGGGTGCAGCTGAGGCGCGGCGAACTTAGGTTCGGGTACGGGGGTGGCTGTCGCGATTGTCGCAAAGAGGGCGGCAATTAAGGTGGCGACGGCGCTCGCGGTGAGGCGCTTGCAAACAGAACGCATGGTGCTCCTAAATACGCTATTCAGATTTTTGGGGTGGCCGGATTTTAGGTTCGGCTAGGTCCCTGTTACAAAACGCATTTCACGTTCAAGCCTCGGCTATTTCAAGAATGTGGCTACAAAATGTCTGAAAGGAATGAGCGTTAGAAATAAAAAGCCTTGGGCTATTCGCCCAAGGCCGATTTTCGAAATGGCACCAGTTACCTAGCGCTTTTCAACGTCAACATAGTCGCGATGGGTTTCGCCGACATATAGTTGGCGCGGCCGACCAATTTTCTGGTTCTGGTCTTCGAGCATCTCTTTCCACTGCGCAATCCAGCCCACGGTGCGCGCCAGTGCAAAGATTGGCGTGAACATGGAGGTCGGGAAGCCCATAGCATCAAGAATAATGCCTGAGTAGAAATCGACGTTGGGATAGAGTTTTTTCTCGGCAAAATAGGGATCTTCAAGCGCGATGCGCTCGAGCTCTTTTGCGACCTGAAGGGTTTTGTTGTTTTCGATCCCCAAAAGATCCAAAACCTCATCCGCCGATTGCTTCATCACTTTGGCGCGTGGATCGAAGTTTTTGTAAACGCGGTGGCCAAAGCCCATCAGACGGAACGGATCATCCCGGTCCTTGGCGCGCGCAATAAACTCAGGGATACGATCAACCGTGCCAATTTCGCGCAGCATCTCAAGACAGGCTTGGTTCGCCCCACCGTGGGCCGGCCCCCACAAACAGGCAACACCAGCCGCGATACAGGCAAAGGGGTTCGCCCCCGAAGAGCCAGCAAGGCGCACGGTTGAGGTCGAGGCGTTTTGCTCGTGATCCGCATGAAGCGTGAAAATCCGGTCCATGGCGCGGGTGAGGATTGGATCAACCTCATAATCCTCGCAAGGCACCGCGAAACACATGTGCAAAAAGTTTGAGGCGTAATCCAGATCATTGCGCGGATAGATATAGGGCTGCCCGATTGAGAACTTGTAGGCCCAAGCCGCAATGGTCGGGATTTTTGCGATCATACGGATGGTCGCAACTTCGCGCTGCCAAGGGTCCTTGATATCGGTACTGTCGTGATAAAACGCCGACAGCGCGCCAACCACGCCGCAAATAATCGCCATAGGGTGGGCGTCGCGGCGGAACCCGCGGAAAAGGTGCTGCATCTGCTCGTGCAACATTGTGTGGCGGGTCACGCGACTTTCGAAATCATCGAGCTGCGCCGAAGTTGGCAACTCGCCGTAAAGCAGTAGGTAGCAAACCTCTAGATAGTGGCTTTTCTCGGCCAGCTGATCGATGGGATAGCCGCGATAGAGCAGCTCGCCCTTGTCGCCATCAATGAAGGTAATCGCGCTTTCGCAAGACGCCGTCGAGGTGAACCCGGGATCGAATGTGAAAACATCCGCCTCTTTGTAGAGCTTTGAGATATTAATAACGTCCGGCCCTAGGGTGGGCGAAAGCACGGGAAATTCGTAATCCGTGCCGTCAACGCTCACCGTGGACGCTTTGTTTCCATCTTTCGCCATAATATTTCCTTCCAGAGTTCTACAGCCACTAAGGGCCACATCCGTTCAAATGCTCATGCCGCAGGTCATTTGGCATAAAGCTCAATTATTTATGAAGACTTGAGAACAAGTCTTAGAAAGGGGAGATAAGATGTTAGTTGGCTTGATCCGCCAACCGGGCAAGGCTTTCATCGCGCCCAAGGATCACAAGAACATCGTAGATGCCGGGCGAATTGGCTCGGCCGGTCAAAGCGGCTCTGAGCGGTTGTGCCACGGCCCCGAACTTAACGTCTTTGTCCTGGGCGAACGCCTTGATCTCTCTCTCAAGATCTTCCACGACCCAGCTAACAGTTTGCAGACGCGTGGTCAATTCATTCAGTATGCCACGGGATACTAAATCAAGCGCCTTCGCAGATTTCTCATCCATCTCAAGCGGACGATCCGTCACGGCGAAATACGCAGCCGTTTCAATGTCTTGCAAGGTCTTGGCTCGTTGTTGCAGGGCTGGAAGCGCCGCTTTTAACAGATCTGCTTTGTTATTTGACGGGGTCGGGCGGTCTTGTATCGCGCAAAATTCCATCAAATCGCTGTACAAATCCACAGGGTCTCGATCACGAATATGCGCCCCCGAGACGTGATCGAGTTTCTTGAAATCGAACTGCGCTGGGGACTTGCCAATGCCGGTCAAATCAAACCAAGCGATGGCCTGTTCCGAGGTGAAAACCTCGTCATCTCCATGGCTCCAGCCTAGTCGTGCCAGATAGTTGCGCATGGCATAATTGGGGTAACCAAGTGCGGCATATTCCACCACCGACGTCGCCCCATGGCGCTTGCTCATTTTTTTTCCATCGGGTCCGTAAATCAACGAAACATGAGCAAACTCGGGACGCGTCCAGCCCAAAGCATCGTAAATAACCGCCTGTCGCGGGGTATTGGCAAGGTGATCATCGCCGCGAATGACGTGTGTCACCGCCATATCGTGATCGTCCACAACCACGGCCAACATATATGTCGGTGTGCCATCCGAGCGCAAAAGCACCAGATCATCCAGCGTCGCGGCATCCCACTCAACAGCACCTTGCACGTGATCCACAATCTTGATTTTGCCCTCACGCGGCGCTTTGGCCCGCAGAACAAAAGGAGCGTCCGGGTGATCTGCTGGGTCCGCATCGCGCCAAGGCGATTGATAAAGCGTCGAGGTGCCCGCCGCCTTGGCCGCCTCGCGAAACGCAGCGATGTCCTCTTGGGTTGCAAAGCACTTATAAGCCGTGCCTGCCTCTAGCATCTGATTGGCCACTTCCGCGTGACGCGCGGCGCGGGTGAATTGATGCACCGGCTCTTCGTCCCAATCCAGCCCAAGCCAATTCAGCCCATCATAGATCGCCTTGGTCGCCTCGGGGGTAGAGCGCGCGCGGTCGGTATCCTCGATCCGCATCAAAAACTTGCCGCCGTGATGACGAGCAAAAAGCCAATTGAACAAAGCGGTGCGCGCCCCGCCAATATGCAAATCGCCTGTGGGAGAGGGGGCAAATCTGGTCACGACTGTCATTGGTTCACTGTTTACCTTTTGAAAAGACTTTGAGGTGAGTGTTTGGGCTGGCTTCTACGGCAGAACGCGGCGGATGAACAGAATTGATCGGTAACACCCTTGCAATCGAGCGTGAGGCATTGCGCGCACGGGCGTTACTTTATGCGCCGGTTATGTTCGCCTGCGGGATCGGGGCCTATTTCTTATTGCCCCGCGAAGTGGCGATGGGCCCAATTCTAAGCCTAACCTTGGCCATGGTTGTCTTGGCCTTGGCCCTGCAACGGCGCTTTGGAGCCCCGATTTTGATTGGAACCGCCCTGATTTTGGCGGGGTTCACCCATGCGGGCCTAAGGGCAAGCCGCGTTGGTGCGCCATTGATCACCGAAGGCATTCACAACATCAGCGGCGCGGTCATCGGGCAGGACCGCTCGCAGTCTGGTCGACTGCGCCTGTTATTGGGTGATCTATATATCAACGGTTTGGCTCCGGCAGATACACCTGTGCGCATTCGGATCACCGTAAGTGACGCGGCGCGGCGGCATCTGCCGGGCACCCGCGTGATGGTCCGCGCTAAGCTTTCGCCGCCCTCGGGTCCGGTTGAGCCAGACGGCTTTGATTTTCGTCGATACGCGTGGTTTCGACAGATGGGCGGGGTTGGTTTTACCCTGTCCCCGGTGATGCAAGGGCCCGATCAGACCAGCGGCGGCGCGATGGCGGCGATTACATCAATACGGCTAAGGGCAGCGACGGCGATCAGCGATACTGTTGGGGGCCGGTCTGGCGGCTTTGCGGCGGCGATTTTTACAGGGGACCGCTCGCGCGTGGATAGGGCTAGTCTGGACGACCTGCGCGCCTCAAATCTCGCTCATCTGCTCGCGATTTCGGGGCTTCATATGGGGCTTTTAACTGGGTTTGTCTTTGCGATGGTTCGTATGGCGCTTGCAGCAACCGGGCCGCCAGCGCTTCATCTGCCAGCTAAAAAACTGGCCGCTGTTGCCGCCATTCTTGCAGGTGCCGCCTATTTGGTGATGTCAGGCGCAAGTGTTGCAACGCAACGGGCTTTCGTGATGGCCTTTGTCATGTTCGGCGCGGTACTTCTGGATCGGCGCGCCGTCACTTTGCGCGCTGTGGCCATTGCGGCGATGATTATTCTTTTGATCCGTCCCGAAAGTTTAACCGGTGCCGGGTTTCAAATGTCTTTTGCGGCCACTTGCGCTTTGGTTGCTGGGTTTGAGATGCTGCAAAACATCCCCGCTTGGCGCGCACATCAAAAGCACTGGTTGGGGCGTTTTGGCAAAGGGGCATTGGCCCTAGCATTCTCGTCAATGCTGGCTGGGGCCGCGACCGCGCCTTTCTCAGCCTATCACTTCAACGCGGTAGCCCAATACGGCCTGCTCGCAAATGTCATCTCGGTTCCCATCATGGGGTTCATAGTGATGCCCGCAGGTGCCCTTGCGGGTATGTTTGCGCCCTTGGGACTTGAGGGGCCTTTTCTTTGGGTTGCGGGCATGGGGATCGCCGCGATTTTGAACGTAGCTCACTGGGTCGCCGGATTTGAGGACGCGCGGGTGCTTTTAGAAGCCACGGATTTGACTTGGCTCTTGTGCGTGGTGGCCGGGGGATTGGCTGTAATTCTACTTGCCTCGCGGTTTCGATACGCGGGGCTCGTCTTGGTCGCCATTGGGCTATTCATGTGGTCGAGCCCCGAGCGACCGTCCGTTTTGATCAGTGCAGACGCCAAAATTTCTGGGGTTATGACTGATGCCGGACGGGCGCTAAGCCGCGCGCGGGGGGCAGGGTTTGTTGCCAATAGTTGGTTGGAAAACGATGGCGATGGGATGAGCCAGAAACAGGCGGCCAACCGTGATGTGGTGGACCAGAAATGGCAGATTTTTTCAGATGGGCAGCTTATGCGCTGCGAGATTGACCTGCCCTGTGCGGCTTTTGATTTGGCCGCCTATAAGGGCCAAGGGGCCATTGCGATTTTTGATGAGCCACAGGGGCCGCGTATCGTCACGGTCGCTGCGCGGGTGGGCCAGCGTCACTGGACCCGCGCAGCACCGCGTTCAAAATTAGACTAATAGGTGCGGATCAGTCCGACCATTTTGCCCTGAATACGGACCTGATCATCGCGATAAACGCGTGTTTCATAGGCCGGGTTGGCCGCCTCAAGCGCGATGGCCGCACCGCGCCGCCGCAACCGCTTCAGCGTAGCCTCTTGATCCTCGACCAATGCCACAATGATATCGCCGTTGATCGCATCGTCTTGCTCGCGGATCACAACAATATCGCCGTTGTGAATGCCCGCGTCGATCATGGAGTCGCCCTTGACCTCTAGGGCAAAATGCTTGGTGTCGGAGCCTGCCATTGAGCCCGGCACCGCAACATGGCTGGTCGCATCGCGGATCGCCTCAATTGGTGTACCAGCGGCAATCCGGCCCATCAGCGGCAGCTCAACCACGCCCATACCGTCGGGCAAAACCGGCGAGTTCGGGGCTTTATCCCGCAAACCACCATCAATCGTGGTCGGAACAAAACCGCCAACTTCGGAACTATCAGGCAGCTTTAAAATTTCAATCGCACGGGCCCTGTGCGGCAAACGGCGAATAAAACCGCGCTCTTCGAGGGCCGTGATCAACCGATGGATGCCGGACTTCGACCGCAGATCGAGGGCTTCTTTCATTTCATCAAACGAGGGTGAGACACCGTCTTTTTGAATGCGATCGGTAATAAAGTTTAACAGGTCGAGCTGTTTTCGGGTCAGCATATGTGGTCTCCCTCTGGTTCAGATGGATATGCAATGATTTTCAAGCGTTCTTTAACGTTCTATAAGTGTTCTTGTTTTGTGTCAACTGCTTTAAGGGTTCTGTTAATCCCTTAGTTAAGTCTTGATGAATTCAACCGATGCGCCGACTTCTAACGCTTTTGCATTTGGTTGACGGATCAAAAGTGCGTTTGAGGACGCAAGGACGCTCAGCAAAGCGCTGTCTTGTTTGTCAGCAGGTGCAATTTTTGCGCCAGTTTCAGTGGGTTCCCAAGTGGCCCGCATATAATGTGTCCGGGCTCCATTTGGTGCCAATGGTTTGGTAATTTTGGCGCTGCTCGTTTGTTGTGGCCTGTATCCCAATCCCTGAAATGCCTTTATTGCCGGAACCACAAAGATGTGCCCGCAAACCATGGCTGACACGGGGTTTCCGGGCAGGCCGATGTAAACCGCCTTTGTGCCGCGTCCCGCCATGAGGGGTTTGCCGGGGCGCATGGCAATTTTGTGGAAGGCCATGGAAACCCCTTGGTGACTGAGTGCGCCCGCGACCAGGTCTCTGTCTCCGACAGATGCGCCACCGATTGTAACGATTAAGTCTGCGTCTTTTGCCAATTCCAGTGTCTGTGCCAACGCGATTTTGGTGTCGATTGCGATGGGCATTATGCGTGCGTATGCGCCGGCCTGTTCGAAGAGCGCTTTGAGGCCGTAGATATTCGACGCGACAATCTGGCCGCGCGCGGGTGTTTCGCCGGGGCTTACCAGTTCGTCCCCCGTGGCGATCAGTGCGACATCCGGGCGTTTATAGACCGGAATTTGGGCGTGACCCATTGCCGCCAAAAGCGCAATGTCTGCGGGCTTTAGCGGTCGCTCAAGTGCAATTTTTTCGCCCTTAGAAAAATCGGCAGCAGCGGGGCGAATATAGGCTGCGGTGTCGAGCTTTTCGCCCACTGTGATTAGGTCGCCGTCTCGGTGCGCGTCTTCTTGGATGAGGATTTTATCGGCGCCGCCCGGAACGGGTGCGCCCGTAAAGATGCGAACTGCCTCGGTTGGCTTTAGGTTTTTTTCAAAAAAACCGCCTGCTGCCACTTCGCCAATAACCTTTAGCCTTGCGCCGGGTGTGATATCTAAAGCGCGGACCGCATAGCCGTCCATTGCTGAAACAGCAGCGGGTGGTTGATCGAAGAGCGCCGCCAAAGGCCGGGTCATGACGCGGCCCACTGCCTCGGTTAGGGGCACAATTTCTTCGGGAAGCGCGCGGATCAATGCGGCGATGTCAGCCTGTGCCTGAGCAACTGAAATCATGAGGTTGCGTCATACCGGCCCGAAGCGCCGCCCTCTTTGACCAAAAGTTTGGTGCCGCTGATTTCCATGGCGCGATCCACCGCTTTGACCATGTCGTAGATGGTCAAAGTTGCGATTGAAGCCGCGGTTAATGCCTCCATCTCGACCCCGGTTTGCCCGGTTGTTTTAACGGTGGCATGCGCGGTGATCGTATTGGCCGTGTCGTCAATTTCAAAGTCTAGAGTGACCTTTGAGATCGCCAACGGGTGGCACAGTGGGATCAGATCATGGGTCTTTTTCGCGGCCATAATCCCTGCAAGACGCGCCACGCCCAATACATCGCCTTTTTTGGCGGTCCCATTTTTGACGAGAGCAAGCGTGTGCGGCTGCATTTGAATTGACGAACAGGCAGTTGCGATCCGGGCTGTTACGTCTTTGCCCGAGACGTCCACCATTTGCGCCGCGCCGTCTTGGTCAAAATGGGTTAGCCCGCTCATGAAGCCGCCGCGGCATCAAGCAAGGCGCGAGTTGCTGCCTTCACATCGCTTTGACGCATTAGCGCCTCGCCAATTAGAAATGTATGCGCCCCGCAGGCGGCCATTCGTTTCATATCATCGCCAGTAAAAATCCCACTTTCGGTGACAAGGATCCGGTCCTCGGGAATGTGCGGTGCCAGCGTTTCTGTTGTGGCAAGGTCGGTGGTGAAACTGTGCAGATCACGGTTGTTCACACCCATCAGCGGCGAGCGCAGCTCTAGCGCGCGGTCGAGTTCCTCGCGGTTGTGTGTTTCGAGCAAAACATCCATGCCCATTTCAAAAGCGGCGGCCTCAAGTTCTTGCGCTTGCGCATCGGATACGCTGGCCATGATGATCAGGATACAATCTGCACCTATCGCTCTGGCTTCGGCGACTTGATAAATGTCGTACATGAAATCTTTACGCAAAGCTGGTAGGTCGCAAGCCGCGCGGGCAGCAATCAAAAACGCCTCCTCGCCTTGAAAACTTGGCGCATCGGTTAAGACCGACAAACAGGCTGCGCCGCCCTCGGCATAGGCCTCCGCAAGAGCCGGAGGATTGAAGTCGGGCCGGATGAGGCCTTTTGACGGGCTGGCTTTTTTGATCTCCGCAATCAGAGCAAACTCTTTTTTCGCCTTGAGCGCCTTGGCGAAACCGCGAGGGCCTCCATAGGCCTGCGCGTCATCTTCGAGCGAGGCGAACGAACGGTTGCGCTTTCGCTCAGCAATTTCATCCAGCTTGTAGGCTTTGATCTTCTCTAAAATTGTTGCGGCCATGGTTGTTAGGCCCTCGTGGCTTTTACATAGGCGTCGACTTTGGCTTTTGCCGCGCCGGATGCGATTGAGGCGCGGGCGATTTCGACGCCCTCGCTCAGGGAAGTTGTTTTTTTGGCAATCATCAATGCCGCTGATGTGTTCAAAAGCACGGCGTCGCAATAGGCCGAGGGCTCGCCGTTTAGCAATGCCTTGAATGCGGCGGCGTTATAGGCCGGGTCGCCGCCAAGAATTGCCTCGAAAGGATGCGGGCTTAACCCGGCGTCTTCAGGGTGGATTTCATCGTCATGAACCGCGCCGTTTTCCAACCGCGCAACTGAGGTTGATCCCGCAATCGAAATCTCGTCCGTGCCATCCGAGCCGTGAACGAGCCAGGCGGTTTCGCTGCCAAGTGCTAGAAGCGTTTCTGCCATAGGCCGGATCAATGCGAGGGAAAACGCGCCGGTTAGCTGCCGTTTAACCCCCGCCGGATTTGTCAAAGGCCCAAGGATATTAAAGATCGTACGCGTTCCTAATTCTTGGCGAACCGGCATGACATGTTTCATCGCGGGGTGATGCATTGGCGCCATCATGAAGGCGATGCCCGCTTCGTCCAAAACGCGTTGAACCTTGTTGGCAGGTAACATCGTATCTGCGCCCATCTGGCTTAGGGCATCGGCAGCGCCTGACAAAGAGCTGAGGTTTTTGTTGCCGTGTTTGGCGACAGTAACGCCGCACCCCGCAGTCACAAACGCGGTGGCTGTCGAGATGTTAAGCGTTCCCTTTCCATCACCCCCGGTACCAACGATATCCATTGCATCCTTGGACGCTTTGACAGCGTGGCACTTTGCGCGCATCACTTTGGCTGCGGCGGCATATTCTTCGACCACCTCGCCGCGGGTGCGCAGGGCCATCAAAAACCCACCTATCTGGGCTGGGGTTGTCTCGCCATTCATAATGGCTTCGAACGCCGCCTGGGCCTCGGCCTTCGACAAGGGTGCCTCGGCGGCCTTGGCTATAATTGGTTTGAAATCAGAACTCATGCTGCGTCCGCTAAATCAAGGAAATTTTTTAAGAGCTGGTGGCCGTGTTCCGAGGCAATAGACTCTGGATGAAACTGCACACCATGGATTGGAAGGGTTTTGTGGTGCAGGCCCATGATCGTACCGTCATCCACATGTGCCGTTACCTCTAGACAATCTGGCAAACTTGCCGGGTCAACGGTCAACGAGTGGTATCTTGTGGCTTCGAAGGCGTCGGGTAGGTCTTTGAACAGGCCTATATTTTTGTGCCGAATGACGCCCATTTTGCCATGCATGATCTCGCCGGATGGGACAACTTTGCCGCCAAAAGACTGACCGATTGTTTGATGGCCCAAGCAAACACCCATTAAAGGTATTTCTTTTTTCGCAGCTGCCGCTGTCAGGTTTAGACAAATACCTGCTTTATCCGGATCGCAGGGCCCTGGCGAAAGAATGATCCCATCCCAATCGCGTGACAGGGCTTCGTCGACAGTAGCTTCGTCGTTGCGCATCACGACCACTTCTTGGCCTAGATCGCCCAAGTAGTGAAACAGGTTGTAGGTGAAGCTGTCATAATTATCGATCAGTAGGATCACTGGCCCTGTCCTTCGGGTTGCCCGGTCGGGTTAAGATTTTGTGGTGGCAATCACCCTTGTGGGGGGTATAAATGCTTTGCGCGCCATGAACGGTCAAGCCTAACTTGGCGTGTGAGGACAATAACAATCCTAAAACGCATTTGCAAAACAGGAGAAACACTTGACGGGCATGCGTAGTTATCTCTACGGGCTTTTCCTTGGTCTGTTGTTTTGTGGTTTTGTGGCGGGGGTTATAGCGCTTTTAAATCCCCCACTAACCAGAGCCGGTGTCGACACGGTGGCTGCGGTCACGCAATCGCCGGGCCAACCACCAGAGCCTATTGATGTGATTGAATCAGATCTTTCGGCTGCGGCGATTGACTCTGTTAGTGATATTGAGGCTGGCGCAGAAAATGCAGCAGGTGCGCTTAAATCTACGGATTCAGCTGAATTCGCTTCTAGCGGGTCGATGGATGACTTGCCCTCGGCCGAGGTTCAGGATGCGTTGGCTGTGCCTAATGCTCTTGAAGTTGCTGCCGAGCAAATGAGTGAATTGTCTGCTGAAACGGATGTTTCTTCCGAAGATATTGCGGCCTCTGATGCACTCGCGGCTCCTGCTATTGATGAAGACAATCTTGAAGAGCGTGATGAGCTGGAAGTTGTAACAGATACCGAAGCGGGCTCAGCAGAGGTGATGCCTGTTGCAGTCGATGGGCCTGCTTTTGAAGCTTTTGCCTCTGAGAGTTCAGTCGATTTGAGCAAGCCGTTAGTGGCAATTGTATTGTTGGATGTCGGCATCGATGGCATCGAGCGCGACGCGTTGTATCGGTTGGGGGTGCCAGTAACTTTTGCTGTTGATCCTAGTGCGGCTGACGCTCAAAGCGCTGCGGCGGCATTCAACGAATGGGGATTTGAAGTTGTTGCGATGGTGCCTGATCGGGGTGATTTGATACTTAATCAGCGCACGCCTCCTGCTAAGGCAGGGTCTCTTTTGGAGACCTATTTCGAAAATGTGCCCACTGCTGTTGCTATGATTGATCGCCCGCTGGGCGACTTTTATCGGAATATTGGGCTCGTTGAGAGCATCGTTCAGGAACTGAAAGGATCGGGTCACGGACTACTTATCCACGAACGATTTGGAATTAACGCCGCCGTTGGCTCGGCTGCCGCGCGGCGGGTTCCTGTTGCCGCTGTGAAGCGAGTTATCGACACCAATCGAAATGAACCTGCAATTCGGGCCGCTTTGGACCGAGCTGTTCTTGAAGCCAGTAAAACAGGATCGGTGGTTGTATTTGGGCGCACTTATCCAGAGACCATTGATGCAATGACTGGGTGGCTTGATAGCGTCACAGCAAAATCGGCGCAGATTGCGCCTCTTACGGCATCGATAACAAAGTAGGTTATTCGTTTAGCTAAAAAAAAGGGCGCCACAGTAGTGACGCCCTTTTTTATGCTTAGTCGCTCGCGGTCGGTTTAGAAGTTGACCAGTTGCTCCGCTTCGCCTTCGCTTTGCTGACTGGAAAGTTCTTCCCAAGCCGCATCTTGCTGGGATTCAGTTTCAGACAATCGGAACGTCGAAATTAGGTTCATTAGACGAGATGATTCTGTCGCAAGGCTGCGGGCAGAGGATGAACTTTGATCGGCCATCTGCGCGTTCTTTTGCGTGGTTGCGTCAATCTCAGAGACAATATTGGTCATCATAGCAACACGCTCTGTCTGGGTTTGTGACGAAGACGAAATTTTTCCGACCGACTTGGAAACCACTTCGAAAGCGCTTTCAATTCCGGCGAGAACCTCGCCTGCGTCTCGCACCAAACGTGCCCCGTCAGTTACCGCGCTTGAGCTATTGCGGATCAGTTCGGTAATATCATGAGCGGCTTCGGAGGAGCGCTGCGCAAGGGTTCGGACCTCACCAGCAACCACCGCAAAGCCTTTTCCGCTGTCGCCAGCGCGCGCGGCCTCGACCGCTGCGTTGAGAGCCAGAAGGTTGGTTTGGAAGGCAATGGATTCAATGACCGTGATGATGTCGGAAATCTTCGAAGAGCCATCTTCGATGCGGTCCATGGCTTCTACTGCGGAGCCCGCAACATTTACACCTTGGGCTGCTCGCTTCGCAGCATCTGCTGCCGCTTGAGCGGCGTCGGTTGCATTTTGGGACATGTCGCGAATGTTCTGCGACATCTCTTCCATAGAAGCGTTGGTTTCTTCGAGTGAAACAGCTTGTGCCTCAGCCCGCTCAGCGAGTTTCACGGCTGAGGTGGCAATTGCGTCGGTTTCACTGTCAAGAAGCTGCGCGATTGTGCGTACTTCGGCGATAAGTCCGCCCAGCTTCTCCATAGAGATGTTAAAACCATCGCGCAGTTTGGCGAAGTCTCCATCGATTTCATCGGGCAGAGTAATCGACATATCGCCTTCGGATAGGCGCGCAAGGCTGTCCGAAATTTGATTGACTGCATGGATACGTTTGGTGATGTCGGTGGCGAATTTAACCACCTTATAGACTTTGCCGTTTGCGTCCAAAATTGGATTATACGTCGCTTGGATCCAGATTTCGATGCCGCCCTTGCCAAAACGTTTGTACTCGTCTGCTTTGAAGTTGCCAGCAGACAGATCACGCCAGAAAGCGTTGTAGGCGGGCGATTTTACTTCGTCGGGGTCGACGAAAATAGAGTGCTTTTTCCCGACGATTTCGTCGAGCGAATAGCCAATAGCACCGCAGAAATTTTCATTGGCGTGAAGAATCGTGCCATCAGGTTCGAATTCAATGACCGCTTGAGACCGAGAAATTGCATCGATTTGACCGGCAGTATCGATTGCAAGTGTCCGCGTGTCGGTAATGTCGATTGCGAATTTTACAACGCCGTAAACCTCACCTTTTGCATCGAAAAGCGGGTTGTAAGAGGCCTCCAGCCAGAGGGTTTCGCCGGCTTTGTTGACCCGCTGAAACTTGCCAGCGCGGGTCTTTCCGCTGCGAACATCGTCCCACAGTTCCTTGTAGGCGGGGGTTTCGGCGTATCCGGGGATTGTGAACATCGAATGGTGACTGCCGATCAGCTCATCAATAGAGTAGCCGACGGTTGCCAGAAAATTCTCATTCGCTTTCAAAATATTGCCTTGGGGATCGAACCAAATGATGGCCTGAACGCTGTCCAAAGCGGTGATTAGGTCAGACGACTGGGAACTATCCGCGTCACCTTTTTTATTTGCTAGACGTGAGAACATATTCTAATCCGAGTTTGTCACAGTTACGGCGTTGGCCGATCTACTACGCTCGGAAAGTTAATCTGGGGTTCACGAAGGCATATTTGTCAAATAATCTTGTGATTATTCCATCGATGGCGATCTAAAGCCGCTGATGGTCTCAATTTTTGCCCGATTTAAAGTTCACAAACCGTGAAGCTTCGCGGGCCGCCGTCATCAGCGCCTTCGCTTTATTGATCGTCTCTTGATATTCATCCTCGGGATTGCTGTCCCAAACCACGCCACCGCCGGCTTGTACGTAGAGCGTTTGGTCTTTTACAACGCCTGTACGTAGCGCAATGCAGATATCCATATCGCCATTGGCCGAGAAATAACCGACCCCGCCGCCATAAACGCCGCGCTTTTCGGTTTCCAGCTCGTCGATGATCTCCATCGCCCTCACCTTGGGGGCACCAGAGACCGTCCCCGCAGGCAAACCCGCCAAAAGCGCCGCAAGGGCATCATAGTCGTCGCGCAGCTCGCCATCCACGTTCGAGACGATATGCATGACGTGGGAATAATGCTCGATGATGAATTGCTCATTGGGGTCGATCGTGCCGATTTTTGCGACGCGGCCCACATCGTTTCGCCCCAGATCGAGCAGCATCAAATGTTCGGCGCGCTCTTTGGGGTCCGCCAAAAGATCCGCCTCAAGGGCACGGTCTTCGGCGGGGGTTGCACCACGCGGCCTTGTGCCTGCGATGGGGCGAATGGTGACTTTGTTATCGCGCACACGCACGAGGATTTCGGGGCTCGCGCCGACGATCTGAAACGCGCCTATATTAAAGTAGAACATATAGGGCGAAGGATTGGTGCGGCGCAGGGCGCGGTAAAGCGAAAAGGGGGGCAGATCGAAGGGCAGGGACCAGCGCTGGGAGGGGACGACCTGAAAGATGTCGCCCGCTTTGATATATTTACGGGCGCGTTCGATGATGTCGAAATACTGCGCTTTGGTGGTATTGGACGTCGGTTCGGCGTCGGGTTTTGGCTCGGTCAGCTCGCGAGTGTCGAGCTGGGTTTGGCGTTCAAGATCGTGAACGACGGTTGCAACGCGCTCGGCGGCTTGGGCGAAGGCGGCTTGGGCGGATTGGCCTGCGTCTGCCCAAACCGGTGAGACGATAGATAGCTCGCCCTTGACCGTATCGAAAACGATCACCACCGAAGGGCGCATCATCATGGCGTCGGGGAGGGACAACGGGTCGGGGTTCACATCGGGCAGATGCTCGACCTCGCGGATCATGTCATAGCCCAAATAGCCGAAAAGCCCCGCAGCCATGGGCGGCAAAGCGTCGGGCAAATCGATTTTTGTCTCGTCCAAAACCGCACGCAGGCTGGTGAGCGCGTCGCGGGCGTCAGGCTCAAAGCCGTCTTCGTCAAAAAGCGCCCGGCGATTGATGGCACATTCCCCGTCGCCGTAACGCCAGATCAAATCCGGCTTCATGCCTATAATAGAGTAGCGGCCCCGCACATCGCCGCCGGTGACGCTTTCGAGAACGAAGCTATTTGCACCTGCGTTCGAGAGTTTGAGCATCAATGAAACCGGCGTGTCGAGATCGGCCATTAGGGTCGTCCAAACGACCTGATTTTTACCTGCCTTGTGGCGGGTGTCGAAATCTTTGCGCTCGGGGAAAAACTGCATTTGGGCCCTACTGACCGGTCGCTACGAGTTGTGACTGGATATTGGCAATCAAGGCGCTGTTGACGCTCACCCCTGCCTCATCTTGCACAGCACCGATAAAATAGGTCACCAAATCTTGCGCGGTTGCGCCTGTCATGCTGTCATGGACTGTGGCCAAAGTGGCCTTGGTTTCGTCTTCCTCAAGGTCAGGGGCAATGATCTCGCGCACCACACCCATGATCGCGGTATCTGCATCAGTGACGTAAAAGCCTTTGCCCGGATTGGTCTCAAACAGCGCCTCAACAAAAGCCGGGGGCGCGCCCGCGACGATGTCCGAGCGGTTCAAGCCCGGCTCGCTGGTGATCGCGAGGCCAAGTTCTTGGCCGATGTCCGCCAGGGCTTCACCAGTGCCAACACGGGCGATCAGGCTTTGGGCCAGCACTTCTAGTTGCCGGTTGGTTTCGGCCTTGGTCCAATGGGCGGTGACCTCTTCGCGGATGTCGGCAAGGGGCGGCACCTGCGCTGGAGCGATTGCATCGACGCGCAAAATCGCGATGCCGTCAGACAGATCGATCAAATCGCGCTCTTCGGCGATTTCGGACGCGAAAGCTTCGTCGCGAAACGCCCCGTCCGAGGCAATCAGATCAAGATCATCCGCCGCTGGCAAAACCACGGTGTTCAGCTCCAAAATCGTATCCGCCGCAAGCTCTTCGAGGCTTGCACCGCTGGCGATCAGGTCAATGATCGTGTCGGTTTCGGTGGCAATCAAATCGCTGGCCTCTTCGAGGGCCAATTCAAGGCGTAGCTCATCGGTGACATCGGACAGAGGCGTCTCGGTCGCATCAAGCGCGGCATTCACGCGGTAAAGCGCAGGGCCAAAGTCGGTTTCGATGGGGCCGATCACGCCCAGAGCCTCGGAGCCAAACAAAAGCGCGGCAATCGTGTCCGGCAGTTCGTCCTTTGTGACCTCGCCCAGATCAATGTCATTGGGGCCAAGGCCACGATCTTGCGCAATCTCGTCAAAGTTTTTGCTGCCGTCCTCTATGGCACCCAGAGCGGCAATGGAATCTTCGTCGGTGCTGAAAATGATCCGATCAACCAAGCGGCGGGCGGGCTGGGCGTAAATCTCAGCGCGATCCGCATAAAGCTCTTCGATGGCGCTTTGCTCGATCTCAACGCTGCCCGAGAGACTGGTTTCGGTTGCTGCGGCATAGGTCACTGTGCGAGTTTCGGGCAGCTCAAAGGCCTGTTTATTCTCTTCGTAATGGCGTGTCAGCACATCCTCAGCGGGGGCGGCAACCGGGGTTTCCAGATGCTCGGGCGCGAGGCGCAGCCAATCTAGAGTGCGCGCCTCGGAAAGATATTCGACCATGGCTTTGGCACCATGGTCCGGGGTGCGTGTGCCACCAGCGATAAGGGCGCGGAAAATCCTGCGGGTGGCCTCTTTGCGCACGATCTCATCGTACTCGCCTGCCTCAAGGCCAGCATTTTCCAGCGCAAATTCATAAGCGGTCTTGGAAAATCCGCCCGCAGCATCGGAGAAGGCCTGATTTGCCAAGAGGTTTTCGTTGACCGTTTCATCGCCAACGGAAAGGCCCGTCGTGGTGGCCGTGTGATCAAGGGCGGCATTGTTCAAAAGCTGTGAAAGGATTTGCTGGTCTAGGCCGAATTGCGAGAGTTGCTCAAGCGAAACGCTGGTGCCGAATTGCTGCGAGAGGCGGCGGGTTTCATCGTTGAGCGCGCGGGCATAGGCATCCGCGAGCACTGGCTCATCGCCGACCTCGGCCACAGATGCGTTGCCGCCGCTGCCACCGCCTTGGTTGATGCCAATCCCCGCAAGACCGATCACCAAGAGGATGATGATTACCCAGACGAAGGCGTTTGAGCCCGAGGATCGAAGTGAGCGAAGCATGGCATACCCTTGTTGCAGGCCCAAGCGCAGGAGGGGCGCGGGGCAAATCGAAGCCCGGTTCTAAGCCGGGTCTGGGCGAAGAACAAGACCGCAGGTGGGCGCGCAGCGTTCAATTCTTTGCGCAGCCTCTGCCAGCGCGGCGGCGTCCACGTTTGCAAAGGCTATGCGCAGGGCGCGGTTTGCCTCTGGGCTGTCCATTGGGGCGAACATGGTCATGGGCAGGCATAAAACGCCAGCCTTGGATAAAAGCGTTTTGGCCACGGTTACCGCGTCCGCGTCAAAGTTGTGGGCGACGGTGGCGAAAAAGGCACCGCTGGAGAGTAGCCTTGTCGCGGAGGTGTTCAAATGCGCGCGGGCGGCGTTGCGGCGGGTGATGACTTCTTGGCGGTCGGCGGCGAGAAACCCGTCCAAGGCCTGGAGGCCAAACAGGGCGGCGCGTTGGGCGATTTGGTTGGCGCAGATCGAAACGGTGTCGAGATATTTTTCAACCTGGGCGATCACCGCCTCCCCTGCCAAAAGTGCGCCAACGCGGTGCCCGGTGAGGCGGTAGGATTTCGAGAACGAGTAGAGATGGATCGCCACATCGGCCCAATCCGCGCGGTCAAACAGGCGATGGGGTGCCTCTTGGGCGCTATAATAGTCGCGGTAGGTCTCGTCGATGATCAACGCAAGCCCCGCATCCCGCGCCAGATCGGCAAATTGCGAGATCAGCGCCGGGGGGTATTCTGCCCCAGTTGGGTTGTTGGGGCTGACCAGAACAATGGCGCGGGTGCGGGCGTCGATCAGAGCCGCGGCCGCCTCGGGGCAGGGGCACATATCCGCGCCGACTTGCAGCACGCGGGTTTCGATCCCCGCCATGTCGAGGTGCATTTTGTGATTGAAATACCAAGGCGCGGGCAAGATGACATTGTCACCGGGCGCGGCAACCGCATTGATGGCGGCGCAAAAGGCCTGGTTGCAGCCGGAGGTTACGGCGATCTGGTTAGCATCGAGGCTTGCGGTATAATTCTGCGACCATTTTTGCGCGATGGCGTGGCGCAAATCCGGAAGGCCCAGAACCGGCCCATATAGATGTGTCTCGGCCTCGGTCCGGATCAGCTCGGCAATGTGCTGGCGCAGGGCTAGGGGCGGCGGATCTGAAGGGGCGGCTTGGCTCAGATCAATCAGGGGCAGGCCCGGGGGCGGCGGGTGATCCGCCAGCCAGCCGCGCACCGCCATGATCGGCGCGGCTTGAGTTTTCTGCATGTTTGGCGAAAAGCGCACCTTGCGTCCCTCATTTTAGCCACTGATGTAAGTTTGTTCCGCATGCGAGGGGCGCAGGCAAGCGCAAACTCTTGACCTTGGTGGTGCTCAGGGGCGATAGCGGCGCTTATGGCTCAAACTCCGATCATCTCACTCAATGACATCGCGCTCACCTTTGGTGGCGAGCCGGTTCTCGACGGCGTGTCCGTCACCATCCAAGAGGGCGACCGGATCGCGCTGGTGGGGCGCAACGGCTCTGGCAAATCGACGCTCATGAAGGTGCTGGGCGGGCTGGTTGAGCCGGATCGCGGCACGCGGGTGTTGGGGCCGGGGTTCAATGTGGCGATGCTTGAGCAGGATCCGGATACCAAAGGGTTTGAGACCTTGGGGGCCTTTGCCCAGCACGGGGTTGATCCCTCGGCGTGGTATTTGGTGGAACAGGCGATGGAGGGGCTGAAACTGGCCCCCGAAATTCCCATGGACGGGGCCTCGGGCGGGCAAATTCGCCGCGCGGCGCTGGCGCGGTTGATGGCGGCGGATGCCGAGGCGCTTTTGCTCGATGAGCCGACCAACCACCTTGATATTGATGGGATTCTTTGGCTTGAGGCGCATCTGAAGGCGAGCGGAAAGACCTTTGTGCTGATCTCGCACGATCGCGCGTTTCTAAGCGCGCTGACCACGCGGATGATTTGGGTGGATCGGGGCGAATTGCGGTCCAATCCGCGCGGGTTTTCCGCCTTTGAGCGCTGGCGCGACGAGACTTATGAGCAAGAGGATTTGGCCCGCCACAAGCAAGACCGGCTGATCAAGGCCGAGCAAAAGTGGTCCGTTGAGGGGATTTCCGCGCGGCGGACCCGCGATATGGGGCGGGTGCGGCGCCTGCGTGAGATGAAGAGCAATCGGGCGGCCCAGCGGCAGCGGGTTGCGGCGGCGGATTTGCAGATCGGCGAGGCCGGGCAGTCGGGCAAGCTGGTGGTGGACGCCAAAAACGTCTCGCTCAGCTTTGACCAAACCGTGATTGCCAAGGATTTTTCTATTCGGGTGATGCGCGGCGACCGGCTGGCCTTTGTGGGGCCAAATGGTGTGGGCAAAACCACGCTGGTCAAGCTGCTGACGGGGGCGATTGCGCCCGATGGGGGCACGGTCAAGCTGGGGCTTGGGCTTGAGCCGCTGTTTTTCGAGCAAACCCGCGATAGTCTCGACCCTGATGCGAGCCTTTGGGACACGCTCACCGGCGATAAAGAGCTGGGGGTGAGCGGCAATAACGACCAGATTATGGTGCGCGGGGCGCCGCGGCATGTGGCGGGGTATTTGCGGGATTTTCTGTTTGAAGACGTGCAGATGCGCGGTCCGGTGCGGGCGCTCTCGGGGGGCGAAAAGGCGCGGCTGATTATGGCGCGCAATCTGGCGCGGCCTTGCAATTTGATGGTGATGGACGAGCCAACGAACGATCTGGATGTCGAGACGCTTGAGCTGTTGGAAACGGGGCTGGCGGGATTTGAAGGCACCGTTGTTTTGATATCGCATGATCGGGATTTCGTGGATCGGATTGCGGAGCGGACCATTGTGATGGCCCCTGGTGGGCGGATTGAGGTTCATGCGGGCGGTTATAGTGATGTGCTGGCGCGCGGCGGGAGCGTTGCGGGTTCTGCTGCGCCCAAGACGCGGTCAAAGCAGGCTAAATCGCAGGCGCGCGAGGATGCGGCTGCGACAAACCAGGCTGAGCCAGTAGGGACGAGCCTGAGTTTTACCCAGTCGCATCGTCTTGAAACGCTGCCCGATGAGATTGCAAAGCTAGAGCGTGAGATCGCCAAGCTGGAAAGTTATTTGGCGCGCGACGATGTGTTCACGAGCGAGGCCGTGAAGGCGGCCAAGGCCTCGGCGGCGCTGGCGGAGCGGCAAAAGCTTTTGGCGGATTATGAGATGGAGTGGCTCGAGTTGGCGGAGCTTGCGGAGAAATCTTGAGGGTCAGTTATTCTTGACCGAAATCGCAACGGCCTCGGTGAGGGTGTTGGCCTCAAATTCCTCGATGGTCTTTTTCTTGCGCTCTTTGATTGCGCGCAAGGACAAATCCAGATCGTCAGCAATTTGCTGATCGTCGCGCCCTTCAATTATTTTGCTTAGGTAAGCGGCGACTTTGGGGCTTGGCTCAATGGGTCGGGGCGTAGGCTTGTTGTCGGCCAAAACATAGGCGGCGGCAAAAGCCTCTGAAGCGGTCTCTTCTTTGAGGTTGGTGCCCGAGCGCACAACCACCGCTGCAACTTTGGTGCGGTTTAACAGCCCCGCGAGGCCAAAGGGATGGCCGCTTAGACCTAGGTTTTGCAAAAACTGCGAGGTTTTACCGATCTCGCTGAGGTCGCTGGTGCCGATGGCACTGAACATCCACTTGCCCAATGGGTCTTTTTGCGAAATTTCTTTTGCAAGCTGGGGCGCATTTTCGAAACTGCTATCAACGACCAGTGCCGTGCCTTCGTCGGAAAACGCGAAAACCACATGGCCCGCGTCTGCTATGCTGATAAGCGCCGTTCGTGCCGCGTCGTAGTGGGTTTTGTCCATCGTGGTCTTTCTTCGCCCATTTTGCTGTGTCCAGCCGGTTTGCCTAGCGTCTTTGGGCAGCGGACTGCTCGGACAGATGCGCGACACGTTCTTTGGATCACAATGTCATGAGACATGATCGCCACTGTTTATACAATTTAAATCGGTAGTTTATAAGGTATTTTTTAAGGGTGCTGCGGGTCAAACTCGTTGACCCGCAGCACAAATCGCTATTGGAAAAGGTGCCCCCACCGCGAAATGACGGCCCGGCGCTGGCTCGGAATCCTTCCTAAGAAGGTGCGCCCGGCAATCTCTAGCTAAGGTTCCAAACGCCCCCGCACGGAACCTCTATGCTGTTATTCGCTCCAATTGCGATCTAATGATCACTCTTCCTGCGCTCCACCCAAATTCGCTCGCGCAAGCCTCTATGTGATGGCGTAATGCTTATCTTGATTCGCCCGGATTTATCAACCTGTAAATGGAGGTTTTGCACGGTCAATGCTGCAAAACTGCATCATTTCACGACGCCCAGGGCAGCATTCCGTTCACAGGTTTGAGATCGTCCTCTTCAATTCCTAGTTGAGCAAGCGTATCCCGCCGCCCAATCTCATAAGCGCGCTTGATTGCCGATTGCGCCTCGTCGGACATGTCCTCGAAGTGGAGAATAATCTGTTCAAGTCTTTCAGCATCTGCCATTTTTTAGTCCAATAAGGTATCTGGCGCACAGAACAGATATTGTGTCCCGTTTTCGGCGCTAACTCTTCACAGCCTCAACCAAACTTAATTAAAACTCGCTTGCTGTCTTGTGTGTTACTAGCTGGCATAAAAGCCAGTGGGTCAAATTTGGTTTACGACTGCTGTCTGTTCGGAACTCTAAGTGAGAATGGAAATGCGGGTCAACAAAAAATGCAGTTTTGCTGGATTTTAGACGTGAAAGCGCAGCGGTGCTTTTGGTTTTAAGTGTGGATATGCCCGATTGATGGGCAATTAGGGCGAAAAAACCGATTACTATTTGATTTATGCTCAAATAGTGGCGGCAAGACTTAGGGTATAGCCGCGCCTAGTATTTTGCGCGGGGTCATTTAAACGTCTATTTCTTCTACAAAGCGCGCGTTTTGCTGGATGTATTCAAAGCGCAGTTCGGGCTTTTTGCCCATGAGCCGTTCAACCAGATCACCAGTATCTCCGGGACTGTCCTCGGCAATGCGGATACGAATAAGCGTCCGGGTGGCCGGATCCATCGTGGTTTCACGCAGGTCCTTGGCATCCATCTCGCCCAGACCCTTAAAGCGCGAGACGTCGATTTTGGCTTTGCCGCCCAGGCCTTTTTCCACATGCGCATCGCGTTCGCTGTCGGTCATGCAATAGACCCGGCGCGCCCCTTGCGAGATGCGGTAGAGCGGCGGTTGCGCGAGATAAAGATGCCCCTGATCAATCAATGGGCGCATTTGTGTGAAGAAAAACGTCATCAAGAGCGAGGCAATATGCGCACCGTCGACGTCCGCATCGGTCATAATGATCACTTTTTCGTATCTTAGGTCTTCGATATTAAAACGTGTGCCCATTCCGACGCCAAGCGCTTGGCTTAGATCCGAAAGTTCAGTGTTTTGGCCCAGTTTGGAAGAGGCCGCGCCTAGCACATTCAAGATTTTGCCGCGCAGGGGCAAAAGTGCCTGCAATTTGCGGTCGCGGGCCATTTTGGCAGACCCGCCCGCGCTATCGCCCTCAACGATGAACAATTCGGTGCCCTTGCGGTCCGTGGCTGAGCAATCAACCAGTTTACCGGGCAGGCGCAGCTTTTTGGTTGCGGATTTGCGCTGGGTCTCTTTTTCGGCTTTGCGGCGCAGGCGCTCTTCGGCGCGCAGAACCACAAAGTCCAAAATCGCCGAGGCGGATTTGGGATCGGCGGCCAGCCAATTGTCAAAGTGATCGCGCACGGAGGTTTCAACCAGCCGCGCGGCTTCGGTGGTGGCAAGGCGGTCTTTGGTCTGGCCGACAAACTCGGGCTCGCGGATAAAGGCCGAGATCAGCGCAGAGCCACCGGCGGCGATATCCTCGCGGGTGATCTGCGCGGCCTTTTTGTTGTTCGCAAGCTCGCCATAGGCACGGATGCCCTTGGTGATCGCGGCCCAAAAACCGGTTTCATGGGTGCCGCCTTCGGGGGTCGGCACGGTATTACAATATGAGGTGACAAAGCCGTCGCGGGCGGGGGTCCAGTTGATTGCCCATTCCACCGAGCCCGGCGTGCCATCGCCAAAGCGCTCGGCGAAACCGACTTTGCCCGCGAAGGCGTTTTGGGCGTAGGTCGTTGCGCCTTCGAGCTGTTCGGAGAGGTAATCTGCAAGACCGCCTGGGAAATGAAAGACCGCCTCGGCGGGGGTGTCGTCTTTGATGATCTCGGGGGCGCATTTCCAGCGGATTTCGACGCCGGAAAACAGATAGGCTTTCGAGCGGGCCATGCTTAAGAGCCGCGCCGGTTTCAACCGCGCTTTCGGGCCGAAAATCTGGGCGTCTGGATGGAAGGTGACCGTGGTGCCGCGCCGATTGGGGGCCGCGCCTACAGCCTCGACCGGGCCTTGGGGGATGCCGCGCGAAAAGCACTGGCGGTAGAGTTGTTTGCTGCGGGCCACCTCGACCTCAAGCACGTCCGAGAGCGCATTGACCACCGAGACGCCAACCCCGTGCAAACCGCCGGAGGTCTCATAGGCCTTGCCCGAGAATTTGCCGCCCGCATGGAGCGTGCAAAGGATCACTTCGAGCGCGGATTTATCGGGGAATTTTGGGTGCGGGTCCACAGGGATGCCGCGGCCATTGTCGCGGAT
The DNA here is from genome assembly GCA_964384315.1 of uncultured Rhodobacterales bacterium. GTDB lineage: Bacteria > Pseudomonadota > Alphaproteobacteria > Rhodobacterales > Rhodobacteraceae > CAYLLD01. The sequence continues at coordinate 30,728 of CAYLLD010000008.1, forward strand.
CGTGCAGGAATAATCGGCGTTCAGCTCAACTTCGATGCGCGAGGCATGGCCCGCGACCGCCTCATCCATCGAGTTATCGAGCACCTCGGCCACAAGGTGATGCAGCGCGCGGTCATCGGTCCCGCCGATGTACATGCCCGGCCGTTTGCGGACCGGCTCAAGGCCCTCAAGAACCTCGATCGAGGAGGCGTCATAGGATTTTTCTGGCTCATCCTCAACAAAGAGGTCGGCTGCATCTTGTGCCATTTTTTGGGACCTTGATTTTTATAGCTGCTCGTTGGCGCCCAGCTAATCTATGACGCAAATTGGGCAAATTGCCAAGCCTGATAGGCCTTTATGATAGGTATGTTTGTGGGGCGAATTGCTTGGCCTAAGTTTGGGCTGGTGATTGCGTCAGCTCAACAAATCCCCTAACTGCGAAGAATGACGCAAATGCAGCCCTTATTGAGGGATCAGTCGTTTGCGGCGCATCTAGGTGCCACATTGCGACTTGGTCTGCCGCTGATTGCTTCGCAATTGGCGAAGATTTCCTATGGGGTGATCGATACGATCATGCTGGGGTGGTATAGCGTTGAGGCGCTGGCGGCCAGTGTTTTGGCCACGCAGATCATCACTGTGTTCATGCTCTTTGGCTCTGGGTTTTCCCATGCGGTGGCCCCTTTGGTGGCCGAGCGACTTGGCCATGACGATCAGGTCTCGGCGCGCCGCGCGCTGCGCATGGGGCTTTGGATCGTGGCCGGGTTCTTTGTCATCACCATCCCGATCATTTGGCATAGTGAAGCTATTTTGCGGCTGTTGGGCCAAGACGCTGAGCTGAGCGCTTTGGCGGGGGATTATGCGCGTATTGGGCAATGGATGCTGGCGCCCGTGCTTTGCTATTTTGTGCTGCGCTCGTATTTGAGTGCGCTGGAGCGGGCCAATATTGTGATGTGGGCGACGATTGCGGGGATCGGGATCAATATCACGCTGAATTATGCGTTCATCTTTGGGAATTGGGGCGCGCCCGAGCTTGGGGTGCGTGGGGCGGCGATTGCTTCTGTAGGGACCGGGGTTTTCGTCTTTTTGGTAACCCTCTCGATGTTTTTCTTTAGCCGCTCTTTGCGCGAGAGCGCGCCCTTTGCGCGAATTTGGCGTGCTGATTGGCCGATGGTGGGAGAGCTGTTCCGGCTTGGCTGGCCGATTTCGCTGATGATCCTTGCGGAAGTGGCGCTTTTTACATTTACGGCGATTATGATGGGTTGGGTTGGCACGGTTGAGCTGGCGGCCCATGGAATTGCGCTGCAGGTCACTTCGCTTTTGTTCATGATCCCTTTTGGGCTGTCGATGGCGGCCACCGCACGGGTGGGGCGGGCCTATGGGCGCGGGGATGTGACCAATATTTACCGCGCGGCTTGGGCGTCGATATGGCTTGGGATGGGGTTTGCTTTGGTGAGTGCCGGGATTTTGGTGGGATTTGCGGACCAGCTTGTGTTTTTGTTCATTGATCCGGCGGATGCGGCGGCGTCTGAAATTATGGCCTATGGCCCGTCGCTTTTGCTGGTGGCCGCTGCATTCCAGTTCACGGATATTGCGCAGGTGATGTTTGCAGGTGTTCTGCGGGGTTTGAAGGATACGAAAGTGCCAATGGTGATTGGCGTCGTGAGCTTTTTGATCGCGGGTTTTGGGGCCTGCTATCTCTTTGGTTTTGTGCTGGGCGGCGGCGGTGTTGGAATTTGGTGGGGCATGGCCTCAGGGCTTTTGCTGGCGGCCATCTTGATGGCTTGGCGGATGCAAAAGGTGCTAGGGCGGCTCAGGGCGGGGCCTTAGTGGAAATCTCCATCTGAGCCGGGATGCCTTGCTTTGCCAAGATTAGAGAACCGCGTGAACTCGCCTTCGAAGCGCAGTTCTACCGTGCCAATCGGGCCGTGGCGCTGCTTGCCGACGACGACCTCAGCCAATCCTTCGAGCCCATCCATTTCTGTTTGCCACTTCATCATGGCCTCAGTGTCGTGCTCAGCGGGTTTTTCGCGCTCTTTATAATACTCGCCACGATAGACGAACATGACCACATCCGCATCTTGCTCGATCGAGCCAGATTCGCGCAGGTCTGAGAGCTGTGGGCGTTTATCTTCGCGGGATTCGACCTGACGCGAGAGCTGCGAGAGGGCGATGACGGGGATGTTCAGCTCTTTGGCGATGGCCTTTAGGCCTTGGGTGATCTCGGAGACCTCTTGGACGCGCCCGTCGGAGCGGGCCGAGGCGGGGCGCAAGAGCTGGAGGTAATCGACGAATAGCGCGTCCAGTCCGTGGGTCCGTTTGAGGCGGCGCGCTCTGGCGGCAACCGAGGAAATCGGCAAGGCTGGGGTGTCGTCAATATATAGAGGTGCGGCTTGTAGCTCCGTGGCGGCCTCGACGAAGCGGCGGAACTCGCCTTCGGTGAAATCACCTTGGCGGATTTTATGGGATGAAATTTCGCAGACCTCGGCGAGAACACGTGAGGCGAGCTGGTCGGATGACATCTCAAGGGAAAAGAACCCTACAACACCGCCGTCAACCGCGCCCTCAGAGCCATCGGGCCTTGCGCCTTTTTTATATTTTTTGGCGATGTTGAAGGCCATATTGGTGGCCAGAGCAGTTTTACCCATTGAGGGGCGACCGGCGAGGATGATTAGATCCGACGGGTGTAAACCGCCTAGCTGTTTGTCGATATCATCAAGTCCGGTCGATATGCCCCCCAAACCGCCGTCGCGTTTATAGGCGGCTTGCGCCACATCGACGGCCTCTTTCATCGAGGACAAAAAGCTCTGAAATCCTTTGTCGACGCCGCCCTTTTCGGCGAGCGAGTAAAGGGCCTGTTCGGCTTTGACGATTTGTTCGGCGGGCTCTTCGCCTACCTCGATACGGGTGGCGTTAAACGAGATATCCTCGCCGATCTGGATCAGATCACGGCGCACGGCCATGTCGTAGATCATCTGGGCATAATCGCGCGCGGCGATAAAGGAGGTGGCTGCGCCTGCAAGGCGGGCGAGATAGGGCGGGCCGCCCAAATCCTTGAGGCCCTCGTCGTCTTCAAGGAAGGCTTTGAGGGTGATTGGGCTGGCGAGGGCGTTATTTTTGATCCGCGCGGCTGCGGTTTCGAAAATCCGGCCGTGAACGGGGTCAAAGAAATGAGGGGCGCTCACGATGTTTTCAATGCGGTCGAAAACCTCGTTGTTAACCAAGAGCGCCCCCAACAGCGCCTGTTCCGCTTCGATATTATGGGGCAGTTGCATGCCGCCCTCTTGATCGTTTATCCCCGACCCATCTTCCATCGCGTTTCCTTAATCACCCAGGACAGCTTAGCGGTTTTGACAGCGATTTGATAGGGTATCGCGAGGGAGGGAGCTTGTGGATTGTGGGGGTAACCGCGATTTCTTGGGGGTAAGTTTTTGGTGCGGCGCAGCAAATGAGCCAATTCTTGCGTGGTATTGGTTGGTGCATTACTTCGGGGCATTGCTTGGTGGCACAAAAAAACCGCGCCCGAACAGATCGGACGCGGTCAAATTTCTGCCTAAGGCGCGTGACGCGTCTTATTCAGCCTCTGGTTGCTCTTCGGAGGGTGTGTCCTCTGCGCCAGTGACCAGAAGATCACCGTCATCGTCGTCAAGCGCTGCCGCGCCAACTTCATCAAAGAGCTCGGCGATGTCGAATTCAGCTTGCGCTTCTTCTTCAGCAGCCAGTTCCTGAACCGATTTGCCCGATGCCTGTAGCTCAGCTTCTTCTTGCGAGCGGGCCACGTTGACAGTGATTGTCGCGGTAACCTCAGGGTGCAGCAGGACCGTCATGTTGTGAAGGCCCAATTCTTTGATGGGCGCTTCGAGAGCGATCTGCTTTTTATCAAGCGAGAAGCCTTCGGCTGTGGCGATTTCAGAGGCGTCACGCGGGGTGACCGACCCATAAAGCGCACCAGCGTCCGAAGCTGAGCGGATCACAACGAACTGTTGTCCGTCGATCTTTTCAGCCAAAGCTTCGGCTTCTTTTTTGGTTTCAAGGTTGCGTGCTTCAAGCTGCGCGCGCTCGGCTTCGAAACGGGCCATATTGGCTTTGTTCGCCAAAAGAGCCTTGCCTTGCGGGAAGAGGAAGTTGCGCGCATAGCCGTTTTTGACGGACACAACGTCCCCCATTTGGCCCAGCTTTGCCACGCGTTCCATAAGTACTACGTCCATGTCGGGCTCCTTACTTTACAGCGTAGGGCAAAAGCGCGAGGAAGCGGGCGCGTTTGATGGCGCGGGCCAGTTCCCGTTGCTTTTTGGCCGAAACGGCGGTGATACGTGAGGGGACGATTTTGCCGCGCTCTGAGATATAGCGCTGAAGCAGTTTCACGTCTTTATAGTCGATCTTTGGCGCGTTATCGCCAGAGAACGGACAGGTTTTACGACGGCGGAAAAATGGTTGTCTGCCCATAGATCAGGCCTCCTGTGCTGGCGCGTCTGCGCGCGGGGCGCGATCTTCGCGTGGTGGACGATCATCGCGGTCGCCCCGTGGTGGGCGGCTGTCACGGTCGCCGCCGCGTGGTCCGCGATCTCCGCGATCATCGTCACGACGGCCCCGGCGCTCGTCGCGCGAGTTTTTGGCCTGAAGAACAGCCGATGGGCCTTCTTCATGCTCTTCAACTTTGATGGTCATAACCCGCATCACGTCTTCGTGGAGGCGCATCAAGCGTTCCATTTCGTGAACAGCCGGAGCTGGTGCATCGGATTTAATAAAGCCGTAGTGGCCTTTGCGGTTCTTGTTGATCTTGTAGGCCATCGTTTTGAGGCCCCAGTATTCACTATCGATCACAGAACCTTCGTTGTCCTTGAGGACTTGGCCGAACTCTTCAATCAGTCCTTCGGCCTGCGCGGTCGACAAATCTTGCCGCGCAATAAAGACATGCTCGTACAGAGCCATGTGCATCACCTATATCAAGCGCGCTTCAAAATGCGAGGACTAGCCTTTTCGATCTCGCATACGAGGGGCCACGCGGGTTTCAATCGTTCGAAAAGGAATAGGGCTTTTAGCGGATTTGCGGAAATTGGCAAGGGGGTTGAGGAAGGGGGTTGAGGAAGGGGGTTGAGGAAGGGGGTTGAGGCAAGGGGGTTGAGCTTGCGCAATTTTGTTGGGGCCTAATTTGGGGGCAGCTCTGTTGGACACTTGGGTAAACTACAGTTAACAGGCGCCCCAGCGCGAAGGCGCGCAAGTTTTAGTGGCGTGAATTCACGCGCGAATTTTGACGAATGAGACATCTAGGGGCCATCGGCATGGGCAGAGCTTTCATATTTCCCGGACAAGGGGCGCAGGTTATTGGCATGGGTGCCGATTTGGCGGCTGAATGGCCAGCGGCGCGGGCGGTTTTTGACGAGGTTGATGAGGCCTTGGGCGAGGCGCTTTCGGCGCTGATCTGGGAGGGCGACATTGACACGCTGACCCTGACGGCGAATGCGCAGCCTGCGCTTATGGCGACGTCCATGGCGGTTATGGCGGAGTTGAATGCTGAGGGTGTCACCTGCGCGGATGCGGATTTTGTGGCGGGGCATTCTTTGGGAGAGTATTCGGCGCTTTGTGCGGCGGGGGCTTTGAGTTTGAGCGATGCGGCGCGGCTTTTGCGGGTGCGCGGGCAGGCGATGCAGGATGCGGTGCCGGTGGGCGAGGGCGCTATGGCTGCGATCCTAGGTCTTGATCTGGCGGCGGTGCAGCAGATTGTGGCGGATGCCGCGGGCGATGAGATTTGCACGGCGGCCAATGATAATGACCCGTCGCAGGTTGTGATTTCTGGTCACAAGGCGGCGGTTGAGCGGGCGGCGGCGGCGGCCAAAGAGGCGGGGGCCAAGCGCGCGATGTTGCTGCCGGTCTCGGCCCCGTTTCACTGCGCGCTGATGGCGCCGGCGGCGGAGGTTATGGCGCAAGAACTGGCGAATGTTGATATTGCTGCCCCCAAAGTGCCGCTGGTGGCCAATGTTTCGGCGCAGCCTGTGTCGGACCCCGCGACGATCCGCGCCTTGCTGGTTGAGCAGGTCACGGGCTCGGTGCGGTGGCGCGAGGGCGTCTTGCAGATGATCGAAGACGGCGTGCAGGAATTTTTCGAAATCGGCGCGGGTAAGGCGCTGGGCGGTATGGTGCGGCGGGTGTCGCGCGATACAACGACGCTGCAGGTGGGCACGGTCGAGGGCGTGCGCGCGGCGGCGCTTGCGTTGAAATCACAAGAGTAACCAAACGGAGTTGAGCCGATGGCGAATTTAGAAGGTA
>CAYLLD010000009.1:0-34927 GCA_964384315.1 uncultured Rhodobacterales bacterium
TGGCCATCGACGCCAAGACCACGGCGGCGGGCAATTGGGAGATTTTCACCCATGGCGGCACCCGCGAAACCGGCATTGATGCGGTGGATTTTGCCAAGGACATGGCCGCGCGCGGGGCAGGTGAAATTCTGCTGACCTCTATGGATCGCGACGGCACCAAGGCGGGGTATAATCTGGCGCTGACCCGCGCGATTGCCGATGCGGTCGCGGTGCCTGTCATCGCCTCGGGGGGCGTCGGCAATCTTGATCATCTGGTTGAAGGTGTAACCCAAGGCCACGCCAGCGCCGTTCTGGCCGCCTCAATTTTCCACTTTGGCACCCACACCATCGGCGAGGCCAAGGCCTATATGGCGCAGGCGGGTTTGAACATGAGGTTGATATGAGTGACGTTTTAACCCAGCTGTTTGACACGATCAAAGCGCGCAAATCGGCGGATGCTGCGGCGTCTTATACCGCCAGTCTTTTGGCCAAGGGCCCCGAGAAATGTGCCGAGAAATTTGGCGAAGAGGCCGTTGAGGCGATCATTGCGGCGGCTAAGGGCGATGGCGAAAACCTAACCGCCGAGGCTGCGGATGTGCTCTATCATTTGCAGGTGATGCTGGTGGCACGCGATGTGGATTGGGCGGCGGTTTTGGCGCAGCTTGAGGGGCGGATGGGCACCTCGGGTCATGCCGAAAAAGCGGCGCGCAAAGGCTAGCGCAGCCACAAGCCTTGCGCTTTGATGGCCTTGCGCAAGGCCGCCTCATCCTCGAAGTCCTGGTCTTTTAGCCCCTCGCGCATACGCTGCCCTTCGCCCTCTAGGATCAGGCGGCGCATGGGCTCGTACTGTGCAATCAAATCACAAATTCGCGGATCACGAGCGGCGCGCTCCATCGCCTCCAGCTTCCACGCGGCTTCGCGGGCGTAAAACAAAGCAAGCACGCGCCAGTGACAGGTCAGCTCTTCGTCGATGGTATGGGCAACCGCCGCATTTCGCCCGCCCCCCGCCTCAGCTATCGCGAGGGGCAGGACAATCTGATCGAGCCACGGATAAATCGCCTGACCGTCAAGCGCAGCGATGTTGCCTCGCGCCACCTCAAGGGCCAGCTCGCGCAGCCGCGCCCCAAAGGCGCGCGCATCACTGCCGCAGAAAAACCCGGCATTGAAATAGAGATAGCGCTGCCAGTCTTCCGGTGGGTGCGCGTCATCAAGGGTCCCCTCGAAGGCCACCTCGAAATGATCATAAAGCCCCCGCCAAATTGCATCGCGGCTCAAGGGACCGGGATTTGGCCAAGACGCGCTACGTTTAAGAGAGCCGGTTGGGGCCTCGAACGGAAACTCCAGATCAAGCGGGGCCAGAAAGATCGTATCCGTGTCGAAAAACGCGAAGTTTTGCCCTGCTGGCGCCGCCGCAAGCGCATCGATTTTGGACCCATTTGGATAATCCTCAGCCCATGTGCTGTTGGGGATCGGACGTATGTCGGCCCCAAGGTCCATGAGGGCGCGGCGCAACGCAGGGTCAGAAATTCGTGGATCGCTGCCCCATTTCGCACAGGGCTGCGGCTCAAAGAGCAGCACCTCTACATCCGGCGCAACCGCGCGCAATGATGCCATGAACAACAGCGCCTCGTAGGCCAGCCGCCCGTCCTGCACCACCGCAATGATTTTAAGTTCGGTTTTTGAATCCTGCGCCATTGGGGCGAGCTTAGCTTGCCAAAGAGGAAAATTTCCTTAAGAAACAGGATATCCATTCGACCCAAACCGCCCCAATGCAAAGGCATTCCGATGGCCAGCGAGCCTGCTAAACTTGATGCGGCCAAACTTGACGCAATCGACCGCAAAATTCTCGCGGAGATGCAGCGCGACGCGACCCAGCCGCTTGAGACGATTGCGGCCCTCGTGGGGGCCTCGAAGACGCCAGTTTGGAACCGTATCCGCAAGATGCGCGACGCGGGGATCATCAAGACCACCACCAGCATCGTTGATCCCGAAAAAGTCGGGCTGGACGCGTGTTTTTTCGTCTTTGTGCAAACCTCGGCCCATGAAGCGGCATGGCAGGAGAAATTCTTGAGCGCGGTTTTGGCCCGCCCCGAAGTGCAAGAGGCGCACCGCTTGGCCGGAGATATCGACTATATCCTCAAGGTCCGCGTGGCCAATGCCAAGGCCTATGACGCGTTTTATCAGGCGCTGATCTCGCATGTGTCGATCTTTAAGGTCACCTCGACCATGTCCATGGAAGAGATCAAAAACACCACGGCGCTTGATCTGAGCGTCAGCTAAGCGCCCGTTCGCGCCACCGCCCCGCCTCTTGATACCAATAGCGCAGCGCCACATCCGCACCCTTGAGCGTGGTCCAATAGCTGCGGGTGCGGCCCACGGCGGTCTCGTCATTTCCGTCAAACAGCACGCAAACCCGTTCAAACCCTGCCAGATCAGCGGGCTGGGTTTCGGCACCATCGATCAGCATAAGAATTTCAGGGTCATTGGCGTGGTCCGCCTCTTGGGTCAGTAAAACCGGCTGGGCCGCGTCATGCGCGCCGCCCGAACGGCCATGGGGCAAAAAGCTGTCTTGGCGATAGGTCCACAGATGCCCGTCCAGAAAATCCAGCCGCTCGGCGCTTGGCCCCTGCACCGCAACCTTCCAGCCCCGCTCAAGGGATTTTTCCAAGAGCAAGGGCAGCGCCGCCTCTAGGGGCGTTTCGGTCAGATGGTAGAAATAAACCTCGCTCAAGACGTCTCCATCTTGTTGCGGATCAGCCGATCAAGGGTCCGCACACCCCAAGCGCTGGCCCCTTTGGGCGCGTAGACCGTGTCCGTGCTGCGCCCCGAGACCCCCGCGATATCCAAATGGATCCAAGGCACGCCGTCCTGCACGAACCGCTCCAGAAACGCCGCCGCAGTGATTGAACCTGCGGGGCGACCGCCGACGTTTTTGATATCCGCAAACTGGCTTTTGATTTGCTTTGAATAGCCCGCGCCAAGGGGCAAGCGCCAAGCGCCTTCGTCCTCTTGCTCGGCGGCTTGGGTCAGGGCCTTGGCCAGATTATCATCATTGGCAAAGAACCCCGCGTTCTCATGACCCAAAGCGATGATCACCGCGCCTGTTAGGGTCGCCAGATCGATCATGAATTTCGGTTTATAGTTCTCTTGCGCGTACCACATGGCATCCGCCAGCACGAGCCGCCCCTCGGCGTCCGTATTAATCACCTCGATCGTGTCGCCCTTCATCGAGGTCACGATATCACCGGGACGCTGGGCACGGGGGCCGGGCATGTTTTCGACCAGCCCGACAATGCCCACAACACTGGCGGGGGATTTGCGCAAAGCCAGCGCGCGCATCACCCCTGAAACCACGCCAGCCCCGCCCATATCGCCGGTCATCGCCTCCATACCCGCAGGGGGTTTTAGGGAAATCCCGCCAGTGTCGAAGACGACACCCTTGCCCACGAGCATCGCCACTTCATCGCCAGGTTTGGCGTTCCACCGCATCACCACCAATTTCGTTGGGGTGGCCGAGCCAAAGCCGACCGCGAGCATGGCGTTCATGCCGAGTTTCTCTAGCTCGTCCGCCTCTAGGATTTCGATCTCGATGCCCAGCTCGCCCATAGCCGCGAGCCGTGCGGCAAACTCGTCGGTGCTTAGGATATTTGCAGGCTCATTGGTCAGGTCGCGGGCGAAAAACACGCCCTCGGTGAGCGCCGCCATGGGAGCGGCGGCTTTGGAAACCGCCTCTGGTGCGCTGACCAAAAACACGGCCTTGCGGGGGGATTTCTGCTCTTTGTTGTCAGATTTACGGTCGGTGAACTTATAGGCGCGCAAAGCCAAACCATAGCTGAGCGCATCCGCGCGTTTATGCGACCCTGCCGCCACCACCAGATCACCGTCAGGGGCCGCCACCGCAATACGCCCACCAGCGCGGCGCGCCTCGGTTTCGCTGGCATTTTTCTCAAGCTTCAAAATCAGCACACGGGTTGCGCGCACCCCCAACAGAACCCCGGCATTGATCAACCCGCCTTGCTCGGCCAGTGCAAAACTATCGGTCAAGAGCGCCTTTTTCAGCGCGCCTTTGGCAAGACGATCCACCCGCCGCCCCAGTCGATCCAGCTTACCCTCGGCACTGGCCAAAACCACCAGAGTGCCCGGTAGCGTCTCCAATCGGCCCAGATCGTCTTCTTGAAAGTCAATTTGTATAGTGGGGGTCATGGGGGCATCCTTTGTTAAGCTTGCAAGCCGTATGCATGTGTTGGGAAAATTACTAGAAGCCTCCTGCCAGCTTGACCAGAGTGCGCAGACAAAATACCACCTCAAAAGACCATCTTTGGGATGTTTTTGGCCTGTAACGATCTTGGGCCAAGCAGTGAGGCGCGCGTGAACCGGTTGGACCGCTATCTTTTTGTCGAATTGCTGGGGCCGATGGGGTTTTTCGCCCTCGTGTTCACCGGCATTTTATGGCTGCTGCAATCCCTGCGGCTGATCGAGACGATTGTGGCCAATAAAGAGAGCGCTTTTGTGTTTCTCGAGTTTTCCTCGCTGCTCTTGCCCAATGTTATGATGTTCGTGATCCCGCTGGCGACCTTTGGGGCGGCGCTTTACACGCTCAATCGGCTCTACATGGAGAGCGAACTTGTGGTCATGTTGATGTCCGGGCAAAGCCCATGGTCGCTCTTAAAGCCGCTGTTGATTTTTTCGGGACTGGCGATGCTGGCGATGTATGTCATCACGCTTTACTTAATGCCGATCAGTTCCACGCGTCTTAATGATCGCAAACAGGAAATTCGGGCGCGGTTCGTGAACTCGATGATTGTGCAGGGCCAATTCAACCACCCTGCGCCGGGGATGACCGTATTTATCCGTGACAGCAATACTGCGGGCGAGATGGCAGGAATTTTTCTCCATGACGCGCGCAACACGATCCGCCCGGTCACCTATACCGCCAATCGCGCGGTTTTGGTGAATGACCAAGGCACCATCATGCTGGTGATGTTTGATGGGTCAATCCAAGAGACCGACGTTATCACACAGGCCGTGACCTCGGTGGCCTTTGACCGCTTTGCCTTTGATTTGACGCCCCTTGTGCAGACCAAAAGTGAACGGGTCCGCCGCCCCCGTGAGTTTTTGGTTCATGAGGTGTTCTTTAAAGCCGACGATGTGCTGCCCAAATCGCGCCCCTATTCGGTCTATTTGGCCGAGGCCCATGAAAAACTGTCGCTGCCGCTGTTGGTTTTAACCCTGCCTATTTTGGCGCTTGGCGGCGTGCTGGCTGGCTCGTTCCGCCGCTCGGGTCTAAGCACACGGCTCACGGTTGCGATTGGTCTGATGATCCTTGTGCAGCTTCTTGCGATCATGACCAAAGGGATTGTTGCGGCGGACGCAAGCGCTTGGCCCATTGCCTATTTACCTGCAGCTTTGAGCGCGGTTTTAGGGCTGGCGCTGGTTTATGTCGCCGCAAGCGCAAAACGGCGACCGCGCGGTGCCATTGCGGCTGACGACCCATGATCGTCCCCTTGTACGTCTCTCGCCGCTTTGTCTTCACCCTTTTGCGGGTGATCGCCATTGTGGCTGCGCTGGTGTTTGCGGTGGAATTGGTCGAGCATATCCGCCGCTATGCCGATGACGTCTCTTCTTTTCACCAAATACTCTGGCTTACGATCCTGCGCGTGCCCCAGTCCATCGAAGCGGCCTTTGCGCTGATCATCCTGATCTCATCGATCACTTTATTCGTGTCCCTCGCCCGCTCTTCCGAGATGGTGATTTTTCGCGCGGCAGGCATTTCGGCGCTGCGGCTGGTTTTGGTGCCTGTGGGCATCTCTATTCTCATCGGAATAGGTGTGATGAGCGTTCTAAACCCCGTCATTGCGGGCACCGAGCGCAGTTACGAACAATTGCGCAGCACGGTGGCGGGAAATCCGACGTCGACGCTCTCAATTAGCGAAGGGGGATTGTGGCTGCGCCAAAGCACCGATGGCACCTCAACCATTATCAACGCCGAGCGCGCCCATCCCGACGGCTCGCTTTTGATCCGGCCCGTGTTTTACGTCTTTGACACCGATGGCGTCCTGCATTCGCGGGTTGCGGCACGCGAGGCGGTTCTTTCGGGGGAGGCTTGGGTGCTTAGCGATGTGTCGATTTGGGAGCAATCCGCCGATCCGATGACCCAGCCCAATGTGGTGCGCGAGGCCAGTTCCGATGAATTCGCCACCGATCTGACGAGCGATCAAATCCTCGACAGCTTTGTGGCCCCCACGTCGATTTCGTTCTGGCAACTGCCGGGGTTTATCCAGAACATGGAAACCTCAGGCTTCAGCGCGACGCGTCACCGCCAGTTCTTTCAATCCACCCTCGCCACGCCAGTGCTGTTCGCCGCCATGGTGCTCATCGGTGCAGCCTTCACCATGCGCCATGTCCGTTTTGGTAATACCGGCGTGATGGTGCTTTTTGCGGTGCTTTGCGGCTTTTTACTTTATATGCTGCGCAATCTTGCCACATCCTTGGGCAGCGCCGGAGAAATCCCGGTCAGCATCGCCGCTTGGGCCCCGCCAAGCGCGGCGATCCTGTTGGTCTTGGGCTATTTGCTGCACATCGAGGACGGTTAGATATGCGGCTGATTTTCACAATTCTTGCGCTTTGGGCCTTTAGCCTTAGCGCGGCCGCCCCGCAGTCGGGCACGCTCTTACAGACGCAATCCCCTACCGCGCTGATTGCCGATCGCATCACCTATGACCGGGCACGCGACATGCTGATCGCCTCGGGAAATGTCGAAGTGATTTACGAAGGCCGCGTGCTGCGCGCGGTTGAGATTAGGTTCAATAACGCGACAGGCACCATCGATGCCACCGGGCCGCTCACCTTGCTCGAAGAGGGCATGGCCCCGATCAGTGCCGAAGCGCTCACTTTGGACACGACCCTGCAAACGGGGTTGGTGCAAGGCGCACGGCTGGTGCTGGCGCAAAACTTTCAAATCGCCGCCGCCGAAGCGCGGATATTGGAAAATGGCCAAAGCGCGCTTTATAAAACCGTCGCTAGCGCCTGCGTGATTTGCGATACGGGTGATGTGCCACTGTGGCTGATGCGCGCTGAGCGGGTGCTGCGGGACGAAGAGGCACGGGCCATCTATTTTCGCAACGTTCGCTTCGAATTTTTTGGGGCCACCATCGGCTATTTGCCCTATTTCAGCATTGCTGACCCTTCGGTCAAACGCGCCACCGGGTTTTTGAACCCCAATTTTGCTAGTAACGACTATTTTGGATACGGGCTAAAAACCCCCTATTACATCGTGATCGCCCAAGACAAAGATTTGACCATCACCCCGTTTTTCACCTCAATCGGTGGCACTTTGATGGAGTTTGAATACCGCCAAAAATTTGCCAAGGGCGAGATGGAATTGGGCGGGCATTTTTCGCTGTCAAACGCACTTGATAGCGGCGACAGCTTGCGCGGCTCGTTTTATGCCAATGCCGAATATGCCCTGCCACGGGGCTTTGAATTGAGTATTTCGGCGCAAAACGCCTCGGACAAAGGGTTTTTGCGCCAATATGACTATACCACCGCCGACCGTCTCCGCTCGCAGATCGGCGTCTCACGGCAGATAGAAAATGAATATATCGACGGCTCTTTTGTCGGCTACCAGACTTTGCGCGACGGCGAAGACAACGCCACGATCCCCAATTTGTTCCCAAACTTGGGCTATCAACGCTATTGGGACGACGCGGGGCTTGGGGGGCGGCTCAGCCTTGGCGGGGGCCTGACGTCACTTATGCGTAGCTCGGGACGTGATGTGCTGGAAATCGGGGCGGATGCGCTATGGGAGAAAAGCGCGCCAATCGGCCCTGGCCTCACGTTTAAATCCACCATCGGGGCCGAAGCGCAGCTCTTTGGCATCCGCGATGATGGCAATTTTCCTGATGCGACCCAATCCGTGGTCACAGGCTATGCCGCTACCGAGTTGAGATGGCCGTGGATGCGCAGTCGCGCTCGGACCACCGAAGTGATCGAGCCTGTCATACAAGCGGTTGTCTCCCGGCGCTACGGCGATCAAAACACCATCCCCAACGAAGACAGCGTGACCCTTGAGTTCGACGCCACCAATCTTTTTGCGCTGAACCGTTTTCCCGGCAACGATCTGGCCGAAGAAGGGCTGCGCTTTAATCTGGGGGCCGAATACACACGGATTTCCCAAACAGGCCTGTCCATGACCGCAGCATTGGGCCAAGTGTTTCGCAGCAAGCCCGCCAACAGTTTTCCGCAAAACACCGGCTTGAACAATAAGCGCTCGAATATCGTGGCCGCCATGACCTTGGATGTGCCCGGCGCGTTTCAGCTCTCGAACCAGTCTTTGTTCGACAATGATTTCGTGTTTTCGCGAAACGATGTTCAGGCCGAAATCGAATGGCGCGATCTTGGGTTGGATTTGTCTTACGTGTTTCTGGCCGCCGACCCTGTGGCCCTTACCGATGAGCAACACGAATTTCTGGTCACCTCGCGGTATCAGATCAATGAAAATTGGGCCTTGGGGGCCTCGATGCGCCGAAATTTGGCCGAGGGTGAGAATGTGAACGCCTCAGGGTCGCTTCGATACCGCAACGAGTGTATCGACGCGGAATTTTCGGTCTCGCGCCGCTTTACGAATTCAAGTACTCTGCCGCCCGGCACGGATTTTGGCCTTACGGTTAAATTGGCAGGGTTTGGCGGCAGTGGCATTGAGTTTCCGGCCCAATCTTGCGTCCGATACAAAAACTAAGCGAGCTATGATTATGCGAGTGACATTATTACAGGCCCTTCTGGCGACTTTGGCGCTGACTTTTGCTCTGGACGCTCCGGCGCAGGCGCAAAACCCATATGCTGTGGCGCGTTACGTCAACGGCTCGGTGATTACGAATTACGATATCTCCCAGCGGCGGCGGCTGCTCACCGCTTTGGGCGCAAGCGGCGCCGATGCCACCGCCCAAGCGCTTGAGATGCTAACAGAGGACGCCGTCAAACTCGATCTGGCTAAGTCCCTTGGGGTGTCGGTCCCCGAAGACACCTACAATGAATCCTTCAAACGCTATGCCGAGCAGCGCCAAATGTCCGAAGGCGCCCTCAAGTCGCGCCTTAGCGGTGCAGGTGTGGATGACACGGGCTTTGAAAAATTTCTAAAAACATCGGTGATGTGGCGTGAGATTGTGCGCGAGCGGTTTCGGGCCCGTGCCACACCCTCTGAGACCGAGCTGCAAAACATCATGAATATCGCTGCGGGCGCGACCTCTGAAAGTGTTTTCATTCGCGAATTGGCCATTCCCTTTGCAGAACGCGGCGTCGAAGGCGCGCGCAATTTGGCCAATCGGATCAAGCGCGATGTGGCCAATGGGGCGTCTTTTGCGGATATGGCGCGGCAGTATAGCCGGACGCCTTCCGCCCCAAAGGGCGGCGCAATTGGCTGGACCCCCGCAGACCGCCTGCCCCCAGCCATTGCCAGCCGCGTCTTGACCCTAACCCCCGGCCAAGTGGGCGATCCCTTAGAAGTCCCTGCCGGTGTGCTTTTGTTTCAACTCGCGGATATTCGAGAAGAAGAACGTGAGAGCCAATCGGATGTAATGGCCAGCTATGTGCGCCTCGACGTGCCCATTGGCACAGATGAGCCAGCGGCATTGGCTCAGGCACAAGCTCTGCGCCAAGATCTTTCGGGCTGCGCTGACGCCGAAGCGCGTGCGGCGGAATTTGGGCCAGAAAGCGGGCGGTTTGGCCCCTTCTCGCCTGCTGAAATCCCTCGTGATCTTGGCCTAACCATTGCCAATTTGGATGCGGGCGAAATTGGACTGGCGCAAAACCGACCTGATGTGATTTCAGTACTGGTTCTCTGCGCCCGCGCCGTGGCAATGGACCCGGAGCAAACCGAGGCGCTGCGGCTGCAGATTTTCAACCAACGCCTCTCGCGGTTTGCCGATGATTATTTGCAAGAGCTTCTGGCCGACGCAATCATCAAGGACAAGTGATCCATAAAATGACCGCGCCTCTGATTTTGACTATGGGTGATCCAGCTGGGATTGGCCCTGAACTGAGCATTGCAGCTTGGACCAATTGGGCGGCAGGGCGCGGCTTTGCGGTGATGGGCGATGCGGCGCATTTGCAGCGGTTCGCGGATGCAAAATCCGTCCCCATTCGCCGCATCACCGATTTGCGGGATCACTCGACCCAAGCGCTTTGCGTCATCGATCATCCCCTCGATCACCGCCCCAAACCCGGCACCCCGGATGCCCGCTCAGCTATGCGGATCATCGAATGGATTGAGGCAGGGGTGCGGCTGGTACAAAACGGGCAAGCCCGTGGAATTGTCACCAACCCAATCAACAAAAAACTGCTCGTTGACGGGGCCGGTTTTGCCTATCCCGGCCACACGGAATTTCTTGCGGCATTGGATGGCAAAGCCAGCTCGGTGATGATGCTCAGCGCCGGAGATCTGCGCGTCGTGCCGGTCACGGTGCATGTGGCGCTGCGGCAGGTGCCTGACATGCTGACCCGCGAGATGATTGTCGAAACGGCCAAGACAGCGGCGATTGATCTGCATAACCGCCTTGGCATCCGCTCGCCGCGGGTGGCTATGGCCGGGCTTAATCCCCATGCTGGTGAAGGCGGGTTGATGGGCGATGAAGAACTCCGTGTGCTGATCCCTGCCTTTAACGATCTCAAGGCTTTGGGACTGCGCATCGAAGGCCCTATGAGCGCCGACACTATGTTCCATCAAGAGGCCCGCGCAGGCTACGATTTTGCGCTGTGCATGTACCACGATCAGGCGCTTATTCCGCTGAAAACCATCGGATTTGATGAGGGCGTGAACAGCACCCTTGGCCTGTCTTTTGTGCGCACATCGCCCGATCACGGCACCGCTTACGGGATCGCAGGTCAAGGCGTTGCCAAGTCCCGCTCCCTTGAGGCCGCGCTTGACTTGGCCCTAGAGATGTCGGCCCATTCATGAACGACGGCCTGCCCCCCCTGCGCGAGGTCATCAAGACCCATGCCCTAAGCGCACGCAAATCCTTTGGGCAAAACTTCCTGCTTGATCTGAACCTCACAGACAAAATCGCACGCCAAGCGGGCTCTCTTGAGGGAAGAACCGTGGTCGAGGTTGGCCCCGGTCCCGGCGGTCTGACCCGCGCCTTGCTCTTCAACGGCGCCGCCCATGTTTTCGCAATCGAAAAAGACGCGCGCTGCCTGCCGGTCCTTGAAGAAATTGAACGGGCCTATCCGGGCCGTTTGACGGTGTTGATGCAGGACGCGATGGAGCCCAATTGGATCGCGGAAGTTGGACAGGACGTCAAAATCATATCGAACCTGCCGTATAATGTCGGCACCCAGCTCTTGCTCAATTGGCTGACATCACCTGTGTGGCCGCCCTTTTGGGAAAGCCTTACCCTGATGTTTCAACGTGAGGTGGCGCAGCGCATCACAGCCAAACCGGGTAGCAAAGCCTATGGGCGGCTCTCGGTTTTGGCACAGTGGCGCGCGGAAGTTCGTCTGAAAATGACCCTGCCCCCCGAGGCCTTCACACCGCCGCCGAAAGTCACCTCGGCTGTGATACATTTAGCGCGGCGCGACCAACCGGAACATCCGGCGGAGTTGAAGACACTGGAACGCGTGACAGCCGCCGCATTTTCGCAAAGACGAAAAATGCTGCGCGCTTCTTTGAAAACGGTCTTGGATGATCCGGTCACAACGCTTGAGAGTTTGGGCATTGACCCAATGGCGCGGGCAGAAACTTTGGATATTCAGGATTTTTGCGCCATCAGCAATACGCTTTAGGCACTGCGATCCACCAAACGCCCGACGATTCTAAGCGGCTTACTCGCTTGGCGCGCTAGGCGGCGTGTCGTCGTCGGTGGTTTCTTTGGGCTTGCGTGGGCGCGGATTGCGGCTGCGCGTTGAAGGCTTCTTCTCGCGCGCTTTGGCCTCAGGCGTTTCAACAAGATCGGTCTGACTGGCGCTGCTTTCAACGTCCAACCCATTGCTGGCCCCGGCGGGCTGCTCATTGGAGGCATGCACCACTTCAGGCTGCGGCGCGTTTGCCGGATCGTCGTGGCTCACATCATCGCCGCCTTGTTTGCGACGCTGCTGTTGGTTGTTGTTCCGCTCGCCGGACTGGGCTTCTGCCGCTTCGCGCCGCTCAGCGATCTGACGCTGCGCCTCGTTGATCAAACGAATGTAATGCTCTGCGTGCTGCTGGAAATTCTCCATCGCAACGCGATCACCGGCCAAAGAACTATCATGGGTAAGTGTTTGATATTTCTCGATAACTTGCTGCGGCGTACCGCGCACCCGTCCGTCAGGCCCCGCGCTATCATAAACACGGTTTAAGACGTTTCCGCCGCTATTCGCGTTATTATTATTGCGGCGGTTCTTATTCCGCGAACGAGATTTGTTTGAAGGTCTCATAGATATCGTCTGTTTCTGATTTATGCGAACCCCGGCGTGACCGTTTCAGTCATATCAGCTTCAGGGTTTTGTCGCGGGCCCAATAAAGTGAGGCGTCGGTTCGAGCGACCCCGTATTTATAGAAACCCATCTAGAGCGACGCAAGCTAAAACGCGGCGCTTGTTGGGATAACTTCGAAAATTTTCGACAGATTTGTCTCAATTACCGCGTTCCGACTGTAATGCGCGGACGCTTTGACAAATCATTAATGATTTGCGCCTCTGCAAACCCCGCCTGATACATCAAATCATGGATCGGGTTTACTTGCTCAGAACCGCTTTCAAGGATCAGGCGACCGCCCGGCTTTAGGTAAGGCATACTTGCTGGAATGATCTGCTCAAAGGCGGTCATGCCATTGCGACCAGCGAAAAGCGCGATGTCAGGCTCATGTATAGCCACCTCGGGTTCTAGGTGAGGTTTTTCAGCAGTCCCGATGTAGGGCGGGTTGCTGACAATCAAATCAAAACAGCCTTCAACCGGGGCGAACCAGTCCCCTTGCACAAGCGTCAATCGTGCGGCCACGCCAAGCGCATCGGCATTTTTCTGGGCAACGGCCAATGCCTTCTTACTGGTATCAACCGCCACTGCACGAGCCTGCGGCAAGGCCCGCAACAGCGAAATTGCGATGCATCCAGTCCCCGTTCCCAAATCAAGAATGCGCGTCACATCAGCGAGAGCGAGAGCGGTTTGAACCAAAACTTCTGTTTCGGGGCGCGGGCTGAGCGTGTCCGGCGTGACCATGAACTGGTGGCCCATAAATTCGACCTGCCCCAAAATTTGCGTCAGAGGCACACGGCTCGCGCGCCGCGCAATGGCATCGGCGTAGTCGTTCATCTCTGGTGCCTGCACGGTCTCGCTCAAATGCGGTGTCAGACCTTCAGCCCCAATCCCGGCCACCGCAACCAATAAGCGCCGGGCATCTTGGGCCGGATCAGGGACACCCGCTTCACGCAAACTGGTCACCGCCGCTTGCAGCAGTTGCGCCCGTGTCACGGGTTCAACTCAGCCAAACGTTGCGCGGTGTCCGCTGCGGCCAAGGCGTCGATCAACTCTGCCAAATCACCCTGCATCACCGCATCAAGTTTATAAAGCGTCAAGTTAATCCGGTGATCCGTGATCCGCCCTTGGGGGAAATTATAGGTACGAATGCGCTCAGAGCGATCACCCGAGCCGATTTGCCCCTTGCGGCTTTCCGCCCGGTCGGCGTCACGTTTTTGACGTTCAACGTCGTAAAGCCGCGCCACCAGAACCTCCATCGCCTTTTCGCGATTAACATGCTGCGACTTTTCCGAACTGGTCACGACGATCCCCGTAGGCAAATGGGTGATCCGAACCGCACTATCGGTGGTGTTTACGTGCTGGCCACCTGCCCCAGACGCCCGCATGGTGTCGATGCGAATATCCCCCGCTGGAACGTCGATCTTGATATCTTGAACAACCGGCAGGATCGCGACCGTCGCCGCCGACGTGTGAATGCGCCCACCGGATTCGGTTTCAGGCACCCGCTGCACCCGGTGAACCCCGCTTTCGAATTTCAAAGCGCCAAAAACACCCTTGCCAGAAATTTGAGCAATGACCTCTTTATAGCCGCCAAGCTCGGTCGAGTTATCGCCGATAATCTCAACTTTCCACCGTCGCCCTTCGGCAAAACGGACATACATTGAGTAAAGATTTGCCGCAAAAAGCGCGGCCTCGTCCCCGCCTGTGCCCGCTCGGATTTCCAAAATAGCGGCGCCCTCATCCGAAGCATCTTTGGGCAAGAGCGACGTCATCAAGCTCAGCTCTTTGGACGGCAAGTCCGCTTTCAACTCTTCAAGTTCAGCACCCGCCAACTCGCTCAGATCCGGATCATCAAGAAGCGCGCGCGCATCCTCCATCGCAGATACATGCTCGCGATAGTCGCGAATGCCCTCAACCACTGGACGCAACTCGGCATACTCAATGCTGATTTCCGCCAAACGATCACTATCGAGGGGCTGCGCCATTTCTGCCTCGAGATACTCAAAGCGAGCCACAATCTCGGCCAGTTTTTCTTCAGGAATTTGCATAGCGCCCCTTGGCTTTACGACGCGCTTTACGACGCGCTTTGCTCATAACTCGCGAGTGATCCGAGCCATTTTTCCACACGGCGACGGTTAACGCCCATATCGCCATACCCAAATCGAGCGCGCGAGTATATCGCAAGCGTCGTCTTGGTTTCGCTTACCGGGATAAACTTGACGGTGATGTAGTCAGGCATTTTGAGCAGCTTGCTCGTTTGCACATAAGTGATCATTAGGGTCTTTGGTAGACCAGCGATGCGCATTGTGTTGGGCTGCTCCAGCGCAAAATCATCGAAAACCTGCGCCAGTTCGAGCGCTGACACATCGTAGAGCATTGCAGGTGCACCAATAGGATAAGACGTCTGCGCCTCTGGGGCCACGCGGTATGAATTTGGATTGCCTGTGGGCCGCGTCGTCAAGGGATCGCTGTGCCATTGCGCCGGATCGTGGCGCGCCGTGGCCACGCGGTAGAGCGCAAAATACCCCGCCAGAACCATCAGCGCGACAACAAGAATGACGCCAATTTTCATCTACTGGGCCGCAACCACGGTCGCCTCATCATCAAGCTTTTGCGCCCGTTCCTCGACCAGTTCCACAATATGATCGATCATCTGATCGTTGGACATTTTGTGGGATTGCGCGCCGGCCATATAGACCATGCCGCTGCCAGCGCCGCCGCCGGTAAACCCGATATCTGTCATGAGCGCTTCGCCCGGACCATTCACAACACAGCCAATAATCGACAGGGTAATTGGCGCGCGCACATGGGCCAAACGCCCCTCCAATGCGGCGACGGTCTTGATCACATCGAAGCCTTGACGCGCACATGACGGACAAGAAATAATATTCACACCTCGGTGCCGCAGCCCCAATGATTTGAGAACTTCGAAGGCGACTTTCACCTCCTCGACAGGATCGGCAGACAAGCTTACGCGCATGGTGTCGCCGATCCCGGCCCACAAAAGATTGCCGAGGCCGATGGCCGATTTGACTGTCCCAGACGACAAGCCGCCCGCCTCAGTGATCCCTAGATGAAGCGGCGCATCTGTCGCATCAGCCAGCAGTTGATACGCGGCCGTCGCCAAAAACACATCTGAGGCTTTGACCGAGATTTTAAACTGGTCGAAGTTATTGTCCTCAAGAATGCGGATATGATCCATTGCACTTTCAAGCATCGCCTCGGGGCAAGGTTCGGCATATTTATCCAACAAATGCTTTTCTAGCGATCCCGCATTAACACCGATGCGGATGCTACAGCCATTAGCCTTTGCCGCTGTAATCACCTCGGCAACCCGGTCAGGAGACCCAATGTTTCCGGGGTTAATACGCAGACAGGCTGCGCCAGCATCGGCAGCTTCGATCGCTCTTTTATAGTGGAAGTGGATGTCCGCAACGATGGGAACGGGGGACCCGGCCACCACAGCTTTCAGCGCTTTGGTTGCTGGCACATCTGGGCAGCTAACGCGCATGATATCCGCGCCAACCTCAGCGCAGGCCTCAACCTGAGCCAAAGTCGCGCCCGCGTCATCGCCGGGGGTATTTGTCATGGATTGAACAGAAATTGGCGCATCGCCGCCAACGGGTAGTGACCCAACCATAATTTGACGCGATTTACGTCTGATAATCGTCCGCCATGGTCGAATATGGTGGATGTCCATCGCTCAGCTACCCTGATTGTTGTTGATAGCCTCGCATATAATGAGGCGTTAACCGGCTGTCACCCCCTGAAGGGCGCGGCTATTGAGCAAAATCAGCCGTGGTCACTGCTTCCTCAATCGGCGCCTGTTGATCGATTACCTGATCAAACAAGTTCACGACGTCTTGGTGCAAGAGCGACACGTTTTTAGCAACAGATGTTCCAGCACCAACTGGTCCAAAAACAGCGCTGTCTACTGCTAGAAACACCGAGCCAGAATTACCGGCGCGCAACAAGGGCGACTGGGCTTCTGGCGGAATTACAAAACTATCGTTGGGCTCTAGAATTGCCTCGAAAAGAACGGAACCGTCGGGCTCAGACACCCTCACCCATGCCGCGCGGGTGGCAAACAATTTCACCTCTTGGATCTTTGGCGCGACGGTCACGACAGGCCCAACCAACTCAAGATCGTCTAGCGCATCCACCGGCGCAGCTGCCAGAACACCGGGTAGCACGATTGGAACAGGCGCCAATTGGCCCACCTTGTCAGGATTAATCGAGGCGATCGGCCCATCGCGCGGGGCGACACGCGGCACAGCTAATTCTTGCGGGCGGTACAACTCAGCAAGCACATCCGTTGAAGCACCAACTTTTATGTCAGCGCCCTGCTCCAAGGCAATTTCTTGATCACGAGACATCGTATCAACGTAATTTGCAACCTGAGGGGCCTGCTCAACCGGAGCAAATTCGACACGTTGAATATCCATAAGTACGGCCCAGCCGCCGTAGGTTACCAATCCAAGGATCGCGATCAGAACACTAACCGAGGCCAGCCCCGAAGGAGAAACATGACTGAAGAAACTGTCTTTTGCTGTGAAAGCGCCAATGCTTGGCATCGTGCCCAGCTCACCCATATCGGGCTTTTGGCCCAAAACCTTTGTCTCTTTTGATGACTTATTCGATCCACTTAGATCTGAGATCGCGCCGCGAAAGCCGCTTTCTCTGCAAAAGCTCTTAAAGGTTTCGTCAGGGTCAATTGCGAGATATCGGGCATAGGACCGAACATAGCCGGCAATGAAGCCTTTGTTTGGAAAAACCTCAGGGTCGCAATTTTCAATGGCCGCTATATAAGCCGCTTTAATGCGTAGGTCTCGCTGAACATCGAGCAAAGACTTGCCCAGCGTCGCGCGCTCCCCGCGCAGCTCGTCGCCAAGGCAAACATCGTAGTCGTCAAAACCACGAGGCTCTATCAAACCATCCGTGTCAGACAGGACCTGCACCGCTGATACCTCTGCAAACCATTGTTTTTGTCACCGAATCCCCATTCGTCTTCTCATCTATAAACTATTTGAATTGAATTAAAAAACCCACGATTTTTATTGTGGTTTACGGTGTGTTCGCGAGGTTTTCGCCGAAACTATAAATTGGACTGGAATGAGAGCGTCAATGCAGATGGAATGAGACAATTTTTACGCTAGAAAACTCGCACGCTGCTAAAACCAAGCAACGTGCGATTAAGGGCAAGTGGCCGCGATCAGTAGATAAATCGAATTTGATCGGACCAGTATCGTTCAACACGTCGCAAGGCATTGTTAATTTCGTCAAGGCTGACGTCACCAAAAACGTTCTTCGTTTCGATACCGCTGGCATGACGCTCAAACAACTCTTCGACGATGCCACGAATGCGTTTGCCTTTTTCGGTCAATTTGACCCGCACAGCTCGTCTATCAATCTCACATTTTTGGTGATGCATATAGCCCGCCTCAACCAATTTCTTGAGATTATAAGAGACATTCGAACCTTGGTAATAGCCGCGCGACTTCAATTCGCCAGCCGTTACTTCATGATCGCCAATGTTAAACAACAGTAGCGCTTGAACCGAATTGACGTCCAAAAAGCCGAGTCGCTCGAACTCGTCTTTGATCACATCAAGCAACAGCCGGTGAAGGCGCTCAACGAGTGAGAGAGACTCAAGATACTCGGTGAGAAATTTTACAGGCTCGGCCTCGGTGACGACCGGATTTACATGGTTATGGATGCTCATGGTCTTCGTTCCGCATAATGTTTGCGAAAGGACTACATCAAAACAATGAAACAACCTGTTAAAATGCTTCAGCTTTTTTCACTAAGTGACGCTATCTCTGAGCATTTTTATGATTACTGTATGGGTTTGCGGCGGCGGCGCACCAGCAACCCATTTATAAATTTCGATATCGTTCTCATCAAGCAACGCCTCAAGCAGGTTTAGTTGAGTATCATCAAGTTCCTGCGCATGAGCATCAGCAAAAGGGCCAAGGATCATATCCATTTCCTTGGTTCCACGTCGCCAACATCTCATTTTAAGCCGTTTTAGTCGATCTTCGTGCTGCATTTTTGGCTCCGCTTGGGCCAATCGCAAATGTCGAGTGGCGCTACGCATACTCTAATGGCATATTAACCGCTTAGATGCATTAATGTCTTGAGGAAAAGATGAGTTTTTCACAGTCGGTTGACCGCATTCGACCATCGCCGACGGTCGCGCTGACCCAACTTGTGAGCCAACTTAAGGCGGCTGGCGAAGACATCATTGGTCTTGGCGCCGGTGAGCCCGATTTTGAAACGCCCCCTCATATCAAAGCGGCTGGCATGGCGGCTATTGAAAATGGATTGACGCGTTACACCGCCCCTGACGGGATTTTGGACCTCAAACAGGCGATTTGTGAAAAATTCGCCGCTCAAAATCAATTGGACTATACGCCCGAAGAAATTTCGGTCGGCACTGGCGGAAAGCAAGTGCTTTTCAACGCGCTGGTATCGCTTTTGAACCCCGGTGACGAGGTTGTCATTCCCTGTCCCTATTGGGTGTCCTACCCTGACATCGTTGAGTTTTGTGGGGCAACACCCGTATTTGTTAAACCAACAATCGGCGAAGGGATGAAAGTAAGCGCAGCTCAGATTGAGGCTGCAATTTCGCCCTCCACCAAATGTCTTATTTTGAATTCGCCGTCGAACCCAAGTGGTATTGTCTATTCGAAAAGCGAACTGGTTGCGATTGCAGATGTTCTGAAACGGCATAAACACGTGTGGATCATCTCCGACGACATTTACGAACATATAACTTATGCGCCTGCTCGTTTTGCGACCATTGCGGCGGTTGCGCCAGAGCTAAAGTCGCGATGCCTAACTTTGAACGGCGTATCAAAAGCATATGCTATGACTGGATGGCGGATTGGATATGCTGGGGGGCCCAAGCCGCTAATTGACGCGATGCGCAAGTTACAGTCGCAAAGCACGACGAATCCCAGCTCGATTTCACAATATGCAGCGCTTGAGGCCTTGCGTGGACCTCAGGACTTTCTGGGTGACTGGCTGAGTGTTTTCAAACGTCGGCGAGATTTTGTAACTGACGCGCTCAATGGGATTGAAGGTATAACCTGTGCATTGCCCGAAGGGGCATTCTATGTTTTTCCAGAGATTAGCGGGTTAATTGGTGGAACCAGTGCCGCTGGAACTAAGATCGGCACCGATGAGGATTTTGCGACGGCGCTTTTGCGCGAAGCAGGAACTGCAACCGTCTTTGGTGGTGCATTTGGAATGAACGATCATTTTAGAATTAGCTACGCGACCTCTGATGATCAACTTGAGGCTGCGATGGGACGTATCGCCAAGTTTGTTAACGGTATAGGTTGAAGCGGTTTACTGCACGACAAACTCTGCATGAAGCGCGCCAGCGGCCTTAATCGCTTTGAGAATATCGATCATATCGTTTGGATTAACGCCTAGAGCATTCAGCCCTTCGATCACTTCGGTTAGAGAAACCGCATCATCAATGAGGGCAAATCCGTTGCCTTGCGCCTCCTCAATCTGAGCATTTGTGCGCGGTACAACAATCGTTTCGCCTTCTGCAAATGGATTGGGCTGCACCGCGATCGGCTCTTCTCTCACGCGTAGAGTTAGATTGCCTTGAGTGACCGCGACACGCGAAATCCTCACGTCAGAGCCTAAAACAATTGTTCCCGACCTTTGGTCAACAATCACACGCGCCTTTTGAGCCGGAGAAACTTCCAGATTTTCCAGCCGCGACAGCAAAGTTGCGATATTCCGTTCGGGATTAAGGCCCAAGTCAATCGTAACCGTGCCGCTATCATTCATCAAAGCAACGCCATCACCAAAGTTCTGGTTGATGATTTCCTCGATGCGCAATGCCGTCGTGAAGTCAGGCTCCCGCAAGGCAAGACGCAAAATCTGCAAACGCTCAAGCGCAAAATCGATTTCTCGCTCAACCCTTGCCCCAGCGGGGATCACTCCGGCGGTTGGCACACCTTGGGTGACCCGATCCGCTTCACCTTCAGCGGTGATCCCGCCCGCGATCATTGAGCCTTGCGCCACCGCATAGATTTCGCCGTCGGCGGCATTTAGGGGTGTCATAATCAAAGTGCCACCCCGCAGGCTCTTAGCGTCGCCAATGGTTGAAACGGTCACATCAATTTGAGAGCCGGTGCGGGCAAAAGGCGGTAGAGTCGCAGTGACCAGAACGGCAGCCACATTTTTAGGTCGAAACTGTTCGCCCGCGACGTTGATCCCCAACCGCTCCAGCAAACTCGACAATGCTTCTTCGGTGAAGGGAGAATTTCTTAAGCCATCACCGGTCCCGTTGAGGCCGACAACCAAGCCATAGCCCACAAGGTCATTTCCGCGCACGCCATCGACATCGACAAGATCTTTTATGCGCGCCGCTGCGGCATTGGCCATCCCGGTGAAAGGCATGGACAGCGCCCAAAACAGGCAAAATAGAAAAGCAATTTTTGATGTTCTTTTGGATCCGCGCACGGTTCGCCTCCGGACTGGACGTCGTTGCGCATAGGCTAGGCTTGTTCAGTTAATTTTCTGCCAAAACAATTATTTATCTAAGAAAATTCACGAGTTTTAGGCCGGAAAGCCTTGCGGTGACGACAAAAATCGACTCGAGCTGTCCCTCAAGGCTTTTAAGCCGCGTTGCCGTTTCATAGGGATCTGCAATGGCCAGGTCATTTCTGTGGGTCATAAGGTTGTAGCGCTCAGAACTATTGCGCGTCTCGATCCGATCCAGCTGTTCTTGCGAATGCCCTAGACGCTCTTGAACCCGCGTCAACTCCGTCACCGACCCAATTCCGGCTACACTAGCATCGTTCAAAAGAACCCGTTGTTCTGCAGGCTGTGCCGCAAATGCGCCCTGCCCTACAACCGCCATGATCGCCAGATTGCGCAGCGTCGAGCGGATCGCGGGATCATCAGCGCGCACATTCGCATCAATCATCATTGTCTCGGATACACCCACCGCAAGTTTATCAACGGTAGAACCTTGATAAATATTGGTTTCAAATCCTCCGCCTGCATTAAAAAAATAGGCATCTACGTCTGCAAGAGCGGTCGCCGCATCTGGCGCGGCCGTGACCAATGCTGAGATATCATCCAGAATAACGTCAGAACTCGCCATTGGCATCGTGTCGGTTGCATCTCCTGAAAAGAGCGTTGCACCGCCGGTCGACAAATTGAGTGACGCCACAACAGATTGAAGCGCACCAGATGCGCCCTCAGCGGCAATCGTCATCGCTTGTTGCGAGCCGCTATTGGCGTAAGTAATAACTTCATTGCTCACGGTTTCGGTAAGTTTGCGCACATGCTGTAGCGTGTCATTTGCCGTGTCGAGCCGTGTCATCTCAGTTCTGACAACAGCATTATAGCTGTCGAGCAACGCAAGCTCTTTGTCGATGCGAAATACATTTGCAACGTCACCGTTTTGCGCAATTTTCTTGGCAGATTTGTATTCGCTGGCCAGCTCTCGCGTGGCCTCAGTCATCGCAGTTTTTGTGGTGGTTACCTGACGACGCAAAAACGACGATTGATAAAAATCACTAACACCTGTTGGGCCTGGCATCCTAAATCTCCATCAATCGGGCAAGCATTTCATCCAAAACACGCATCACACGGGCATTTGCCGCATAGGCGTTTTCAACCTCAATGAGCATTTGCAACTGGCTGTCAGTATCAACGCCAACGCTATTTGCTTCTTTTTCTTCAAGAATTTGGGCTTGGGTGGCGCTATAAGTCGAACGGGCTTCCCAAGCGCCCCAAACCGTTGCCGCATCTGCGGTGATTTTGCCGGCAAAACCAGCAGCACTCAAAGCAACCGAGGTGCCGAGGCCGGGGTTGCCCGCACGTGGCGAACCAATCGCATCGGCGTAATTTGCAAGGATGGTCGCATTGCCGGAGTTCAACGGTGTTACCGCATTTAACCCGCTTTGCATCCGCCACAGCTCGCCCGAATTGGGCGCAACCAAAGAATTCAGCTCTAATCGGCCCGCCAAACCAACTTCATTGGCAACGTCAAACCAACCGCCCGCATCAGTGAAAATGCCCGCGTCAGTTGCGCCGAGTGTGGGATCGACAGCGGGATCTTGGAACCGTTCGACCAAATCGCGCGCCAAACCATCTAATTGTGCATTGGCCTGAGGCACAGTTTCGTCACGCACACGCATGAGCGCTTCAAGTTTTCCGCCGGCCCAGACGCCATTCGACGCAAGAAAATTCGTCGGCGTCCCATTAACGGAGATCATCGACAGATCACCAGCAGCAGCCGTTAGGTCCGGTGTGATGATTGGGGTGGGCGTGAAGGAAAACTCTGTTCGATAGTAGTCCAACAGTGTGCCGCCCTCGGCGGTGAAAAGCGCAATGCGGCCTCGGTCTTTCGAGATTACATTCACCGGTACCATTTCAGACACATCATCGATCAGACGCGCCCTTTCAGCCTGAAATCCACTGACGTCATCCGCTGAGTGAAATTTCTTGGATATTTCTTCATTCAGCCGTTCGATTTGTGAGAGGCTGAAATTTAGTTTTTCGACTTCGAAAGCGATATTCGTATCAGCGTCTTGGCGAATGCGTTGGTAGTCCGCAGAGACATTACTAAACTTATCGGTGATCTCGTTGGCACGTTGCGCAATATCACGAACAAAGTTGAGGTTCTCGGGCGCATTCCCTGCGGCCACAAAACTGGCTTCCAACTCACCCATCATACGCGCCAAGGCTAAAGGCGAGTTCACATCGCCAAGGGCTGTATTGATGTGGCCCGTGGCATCAAACGCAATTGTGTCTGAGGCATTTTGCGCGCTCATGTTTCGACGCGCAACCGTCGCAATTTTATTTTCAACGGTCGTGATGCTTGAGACCTGCACACCGCGACCTGAACCATCAAGCTGCTGTGCCGACAGGTTCACTTCTCTGCGCGCATAACCTTCGGTCAACGCGTTTGCGATGTTAGAAGACAGGGTCTCGGCCATTTTGGCATTGGCGCGCAAACCAGACGCGGCATTTGAAAGTGCAATTGTGTAACTCATGCTCTCGCTCCGTTGGCATGAAATTTTATGCTAGATGAAAACGCGCCCCCGCGTTTCTATCTACCGTTTGATATTCGTCGTTTCTTGCAGCATCTCATCCACCGTCTGGATCACTTTAGCGTTGGACGAATAAGCGCGCTGGGTCTGGATTAGCTGGGTCAATTCACCCGCGATATCTGTGGTGGATTCCTCACGCGCATAACCATTTGTGCTGCCCGTTGGGCCGTCACCTGCATCCCACAGATAGAATGGCCCACTATCAGGAGACACGCCAAAAGCCTGATTGTCCAAAACCTCTAACCCATTGGGATTGGCGACCGCCGCAAGTGGAACCTGATAGATCACCCGGCTATAGCCACTGTCGTATTGCGCCCAAAGAAGCCCGTCTTCGTCGATTTCAACACCAGTCAAGGAGCCCGTACTAAAACCATCACGCGACACGCCAGTTGGCGAGAATGCGCCTGCCAACTGTGTTAGGAGTTCTGATCCACCAAGCGTTCCGACACCCATATTAATGGGCCCAGAATTGACGTTGATCCCGACGCTACCAAGGGCGGGGTCGTATGTTCCCCCAAGAATAGGCGTCACCGCCAAAAGTGAGCCGCCAGTGCCTGCGCTGTCGTCAAATTGGATTGTAAACTCAGCAACCGTGGCCCCGCCTGAATCGCTATCATTGAGCACCAAATTCCATTCATTAGACGAACCCGTTGCTGGGATCGTTGGCGTGAATACGGCGGTCAGAGTTTGCGGCGCGCCTAGGTTATCGAAGTACTCGATATCAATTTGATAGGGATCGCCGGATGAGCCCGCTTGTGTGGCTGTTGCCGGCAAATTTGCCCCCAGATCGATTTCAGAGGTTCGATGGGCGGCGAATTGGTTGAAGACAACCGTCACAGGTTCAAGACCAGCAAGGCTATCACGCGGCTGCGGGGGGATTTCACCATCTAAACCAGCAGGCCACCCCAAAAGGGCGAGCCCGGAGGATGTGCGCACAATGCCGTTCACATCCGGCTGAAATGACCCAGTTGTGACCAACTGCAAGGGAAATGACCCGGAATTTGAATCAATCGATGAAACGGGCGCCACGGGCAACATGCCTGTGCCGCTAACCGCGATATCAAGTGGGCTTGTGGTCGAGGTTAGTGAGCCGCTGCTATTCACTTGGCGGTATGTTGAGGCTCTAACGCCGCCAGCGGTATATGCACCTTCGCGAGAGGTCAAAGCCAGCGACGAAAACTCGACATCAGCGCGCTTGTACCCATACGTCTTTGAGTTCGAAATGTTGTCGGAAATTGTCGCAAGCTTACTCGCATTTACATTCAGTCCGGTCACACCCGCGTTCAGCGACGAGGAAATTGTCATGTCGGTCTACCCCTTGAAGGCCTTGTTCAGTTCGAGTTCATATTGACCGCTGCGCCTTAATTCGTGACTAAGCGCAGGGGTTAAATTGCAACCAATTTTATCGAAGTAAAATGATCTCAATGCGGTTGTTTCGCCGATCGCTTCTATCCTTGAAGGCGGGCATGCGGCGTCCCAATCCAGTGACCCGTAGAACACGCTCCCGGTTCATTCCTGAATTGGTCAAAACATTCATTGCCGAAAGCGCCCGGTTCGATGACAGCTGCCAACTAAGATCGTCCCCGCCCAGCTCATCTGGCACAAAGGCATGCGCCTTGATGGCAATTTGATTTCTGACATTCGACGCCACGCCGCCAATGGATGCCAAAAGCTTCATCAACAAGGGCGTTGGCGCGTCGGCAAGCCCATCAAACAGCGGTGCGCCCTCGCGATCGAAAAGCTCAATCACCAGCCCTTCATCGGTGACGCGGGTGCGGATGTGCTGCAATTCCTCGTCTTCGCGGTCACTTTCGCCGGTCGAGGCCATGAACATATCTTCAAGCAACTCAAACTCGGCGACCTCATCGGATTGCGCGATGATCTCTTCGAATTGCTCGCCCTCAGCGGCCTGATTGCCCTGTTCTTGGGCCTCTTCTTGATTGGCGCTATCGGAATCATTGCTCGATTTCGTGTCTTTTCCCGATTGGCCATTGTCCGGCAAATCCAGATCAGCAAACACAGTATTGCCTGACATCGGGCCATCGCCGCCACCAGACATCTGATGGAGGGGAATGGTGGGGCTAAAATAATCTGCAAGCCCTTTGCGCTGTTTCTCGGTGGTCGCATTTAGCAGCCACATCAGCAAAAAAAACGCCATCATCGCGGTTACAAAATCCGCGTAAGCCACCTTCCAAGCGCCACCATGGTGTCCGCCGCCAGCGATAACCTTCTTTTTCTTAATGATTGTGATGTTGCCATCGGCCATCGCATTACCCCTGAAACGATCTAGGGCAGTATTGCGAAAAAATCTTGCAATGAGGTTATTGGGACCGCGGTTCGTTCAATACTATTTTTGGAAAATTTGAATGAAACTGAGCACGCAGCTTTGGCGACCACTTTAGATGCAACTCCATGTCCCCCTCGTCTTGCGCCTCGCTTTGGACCAGTTTGTGCTCGTAAAGCCAAGCGCGAGCGCGGCCGCCATCAGCGCCCAAAGTGATTGTCTCTTGGCGCCAATCTGCGAATAACTGCGCGTCGATTGTTGACAAAAACTCATCAAAACCCGCACCAGATACCGCTGAAAGCGACACGACATCATCGGACCGCGCCGCGGCAGTTTGCGCCGCCGCCAAAGCATCGGGACCCAACAAATCGGTCTTGTTCCAAACTTCGATAAATGCCGGACCGCCGCTGTCTTCTTGGTCGGGACCGATACCCAAATTGCGCAAAACATCCAGCACGTCCTGCCGCTGCTGGGCGGTTTCAGGATGGGCAATATCGCGCACGTGAACCACCAAATCAGCATCGAGCACCTCTTCGAGGGTCGCCCGGAACGCCGCCACCAAATGGGTTGGCAAATCCGAAATAAACCCAACAGTATCCGACAGAATAATCTCTTGGCCAGAGGCCGTCGCGGCCATGCGCATCGTGGGGTCTAGGGTGGCAAAAACCATGTCTTTCGCCAGCACATCTGATCCGGTTATCTTATTGAAAAGCGTAGATTTTCCGGCATTTGTATAGCCAACCAGCGCCACCACAGGAAAGGGGACTTTTTTGCGCGAAGCGCGGTGCAATTCGCGGGTGTTAACGACCTTGGCAAGCTGCAGGCGAATGCGCTTGATCGCATCATCGAGCGCGCGCCTGTCTGCCTCAATTTGCGTCTCACCCGGCCCACCCAAAAAGCCGCCACCACCGCGTTGCCGCTCAAGGTGGGTCCAACTGCGTACCAGACGAGATTTTTGATAGGTTAGATGGGCCAGATCGACCTGTAGCACACCCTCTCGGGTCTGTGCACGCTCGCCGAAAATCTCTAGGATCAGCCCCGTGCGATCAAGCACTTTGACCTTCCAGAAATTCTCTAGATTGCGCTGTTGCACCGGGGAAAGCTGCGCGTTGACCACCACCAGCCCCGCATCCTCGGCCTTAATCGACATGCCGATTTCATCGGCCTTGCCAGAGCCGAAAAACTTGCCGGGATCGATTTTGCTAACCCGCTCTTGGGAGGCAAAACACAGATCGACATCAAGCGCAGTGACAAGACTTTGCGCCTCTTCAAGCTGAAGCGCCGGGTCGCGTTCAGGCAACCCGCCACGTGTCACAAAGGGATGAACCAAGCCGCAGCGCATGTTAAGTTGCGCAGCTTATTCTTCTTCACCTTCGTAAAGATTAACAGGCTGCGAGGGCATGATGGTCGAGATTGCGTGTTTGTACACAAGCTGGCTCTGACCATCACGGCGCAATAGAATGCAAAAGTTGTCAAACCAAGTAATCACGCCCTGCAACTTAACACCGTTCACCAAAAACGTGGTGACAGGCATCTTGGATTTACGGACGTTATTTAGGAATGTGTCTTGAAGATTGGGTTTATCATTAGCCATTAGTTCAGCCTTATTGTATATGCCGTTTTTCGGCACCCGCCTTTATGTTATCATCTGATCCGCTTTGGTGTTTCCCCAAGCTGGCCAGAGTTCCACAGAAAATCGTCGAGATTTACAGGAATGTCAACGTCGCCAGTACTCTGGGTTTAAGATTGCTGCAACTGCGAGAATTTCAAGGCGTCCAACGATCATTAATACATTCACGATCATGAGCGCCTCGGGCGATAGTACCTCCAAACCCGATTTCGTCCCATTGACCAGTGCCAAGGGGCCAACGTTGCTAAGCGCTGCGACGCTTAGGACAAATGCGTCCTCGAATCCAAGCCCCCCTGCTGCCAGACCCAAAACACCGCCCGCCAGCACGGTGACAAATAACATGCAGAAAATCCATGCAATATACGCGCCTTCACGGCGCACCAACCGGCCTTGCGTGCCAGTGCTGCCAACGCTGTTTGGATGAACCAAACGGGATAATTCGCGATTGCCGTGGCTCATGAGCGCGTAGATGCGGATCAGTTTTAGCCCCCCCGCTG
Source organism: uncultured Rhodobacterales bacterium (assembly GCA_964384315.1). Lineage (GTDB taxonomy): Bacteria > Pseudomonadota > Alphaproteobacteria > Rhodobacterales > Rhodobacteraceae > CAYLLD01. The sequence goes on from CAYLLD010000009.1 coordinate 27,925, forward strand.
TTGTCGCGATGCCGCCGCCCAAAAGAGCCGCGCATAGTAGAACGAGGGTTGGTGATTGCAGGCCCGAAATGGCCTCGGCGATATCCCAGTAAATGCTTTCGATACCCGTGGTGGTCAGAAACGACATGAGGGTAAACAAAAGCCCCCAAATCTCACGCAAACTGTCCAAGATACCGATGGAACGCTCAGCGTCATAGGCGGTGGCGGTGTGAAAGACGGCGAGCATTGCCGTCAGAATGAGCACAGCAATCACGCCTGTGCGCACTTCGAGGTCATGCCAAACGGCGCCCCAGCGGGTATGGCTCCGTTCGACAAAGAGGCTATGGGTGAGCGCGAAGAGGAAGAACCCAAAGATCAGAACCTCACAGAGCAAGCCGCCGCCAAGCCCGACCAAAGCAAAATCGCCGGTGATGCCGCTGGTTGAGATGATCGCCATAGCGTAGATAAGCGCGCCGTCGGGCGCTTCACCGCAAATCACCAGACCCACAAAAAGGGCCGCCGTGATGGTGACATAGACTTTCGCCACGTCTCGCACGCTCTTAAAGATGTTTTTGGGCGCGCTTGGCCCGAGTTGGCGCACCTCAGGGGCACTCGGCCCGGTTTGACGCACCTCAAAACCACCAAGGCGTAACGGGCGCAGGATCGTCACGGCCCCCACAATGGTCAGGTATCCCCCCATCCAAGCCACCAAACCGCCCCAAAGGGTAATCACCGGCGCATCGCCGGGCTGAGGCGCGCTTAGGGTAAACCCCGTGGTCGTGAGCGCGGCCAGCATCTGAAAAAACGCCTCACTTGCGCTAAGCCCCGCATCCATGCGCCAAAGTGGCAGGGCGGCGATGGCAGGCAGGGCCAAAAAACAACCCAAAAGCGTAATCAGTTTTGCCCGTTGATCAGTATCATTGGGGCGATTGGCCACCGCCAAGGCGAGGCACCCCACCACCAAGAGCATGATCGCAGCCGTAGAGAAAAACACCATCGCCGTTTCCACACGGCCCAGCACATTGGCATAGATCGCAGGGCAAAACATGGCCGTGGCCCCTGCCCCCATGACATAAACATAAAGAGGTAAGCCTCTGAAATTAAACATGATTTACCGCCAGAAAGCAGGTAACCTGCAAGGATGTCGGCGCGCCCATCAAAAGAAGTCTATCGTGACCTGAAACAGCTTTTCGACGGCGGCCACATCGGCCTGCATCGAGAACACGCAGACCATATCGCCCTCTTCAAGCACCGTGGCACCCGTGGGTTTCACCACCTTGCCCGCCTTTAACAGCGCGCCAACCATCACACCTTTGGGCCAATCGATATCAGAGATTTTCACCCCTGCCGCAGGCGATGTGCCAAGCACTTGCGCCTCAATAATCTCCGCTTCCGCATCGCCAATGGAATAGACCGAGCGAATGCGCCCATGCCGGATGTGCTGAAGGATCGACGAGACCGTCGTCGCGCGGGGGTTGATATAGGCGTCGATGCCCAAAGGCCCAATCAGATTAGACAGCGACGGCTCATTCAAAAGCGTAATCGCGAGGTTCACCCCCAGAGATTTCGCCCGCGCACAGCTTAGCAAATTGGTCTTATCATCATTGGTCACCGCCAAAAACGCATCAGCTTTTTCGATATTCGCCTCTTCGAGCAGTTCCATATCCAAGCCGTCGCCGTTCAGCACAACCGTGCGCTCCAGCATATCCGCCGCCGTTTCTGCCACGATGCGGTTCTTTTCAATAACCTTCGAGCGCACCCGCCCCGGCCAATCCTCAAGCCGCTGGGCAATTGCCCGACCAACATAACCGCCACCCACGATAATAAACCGCGAGGCGCTTTCGTTTTGCTTGCCGAAAATCTCTAGGGTCCGCTCCATGTCCTCGGCGGCGGTGAAGAGATAAATTTCATCGCCCACAAAAAGCTGGTCGTCCGGGTTGGTTACAAACAGCTTACCCTCGCGCCGGATCGCAACAATCAGCGCGCGCAAGGTGGGGAACAACTCACTCAGTTGTGCCAAAGGCGTATTCAAGACCGAGCAACTATCGGTCAGGGACAGACCCAACATCTGGGTTTTGTCGTCCATAAAGAGCTGGGCATCAAAAGCGCTGGGGGCCAAAAGCCTGCGCATGGCGGCCTCGGCCACTTCTTTCTCTGGCGAGATCACCACATCAATGGGCAAATGATCGCGGCGGTAGAGATCCGAATAAATCGCATTCAAATAAGCCTGACTGCGCAGGCGGGCGATCTTGCGCGGGACCGCAAAAACCGAATGGGCGACCTGACAGGTCACCATATTCACCTCGTCAGAATGGGTCGCGGCGATCACCATATCCGCGTCGCGGGCCCCGGCTTGATCAAGCACATCTGGGTGCGAGGCAAAGCCGGTGATCCCCTGCACATCAAGGGTGTCCGTGATCGAGCGCACCAAAGGCGCATTGCTGTCCACGACGGTTACGTCGTTGCGTTCGCTCGATAAATGGCGTGCGATTTGCCAGCCGACTTGGCCAGCGCCACAAACAATCACCTTCATCTGGTTCGGCCCTCTTGCCCCTCGCCCCGTCCGGGCGGTCGCTCTAACGAATGCTGCATCTCAGCACAACCCGCCAAGCCTGCGCCTATTCCGTCTCTTCCATCGCATCGTCCATCTCCGCCACCCGCGCACCTGAACGCGATGAGGTGACGACATTGAGCGATTTGAGTTTGCGGTGCAGCGCCGAGCGTTCCATCCCGACGAAATTCGCAGTGCGTGAGATATTGCCGCCAAAGCGGTTGATCTGCGCCACCAAATATTCGCGCTCGAACATCTCGCGTGCCTCACGCAGCGGCAGCCCTGCCAGCGCGGCACTTAGGGTGAACCCGGTCATGTCCTCTTCGGTATCGGGGCCGCCTGACGAGATTTCGCTGGCCTCGATCGGATCATCCGCATTGCCAAGGATCAGCACCCGTTCAATCAAGTTTTTGAGCTGGCGCACATTGCCCGGCCAGCGCATGGTCTGCATCAACGCCAGCGCCTCATCCGAAAGTTTGCGCAGAGGCAGGCCCTGCTCGGCGTTGAACTGATTTGTGAAATACGCGCAAAGCTCAGGAATATCGTCGCGGCGTTTTTCCAGCGATGGCACCTCGATCGGCACAACGTTGAGACGGTGATAAAGTTCCTCGCGGAAATGGCCAATATCAACCTCTTGGGCCAAATCACGGTTCGTCGCGGAAATGACCCGCACATCCACCCGCACGGTGTCCGACGAGCCAATGCGCTGAAAGCTCTGCTCAACCAGAACCCGCAAGAGCTTGGACTGGGTGCCAAGGGGCATATCCGCCACCTCGTCAAAGAACAGCACGCCGCCATGGGCCCGTTCAAACAGGCCCAGTTCGTGGCCACGGTCCGCGGATTGACGACCAAAGAGCACCTCTTCCATGCGCTCAGGCTCAATCGATGCCGAGTTCACCGAAACAAACGGGCCGCTGGCCCGGTCCGATTGCGCATGAATATAGCGCGCCGCGACCTCTTTACCCACGCCAGCACCGCCGGTTAGCATGATGCGCCCGTTGGTTTTGGTCACTTTATCAAGCTGCCCCTTTAGCGTTTTAAACGCCGCAGAAGAGCCAATCATCTCGGCCGTCGCCACATCGCGGAACCGCAAACTGGCGTTTTCCCTTCGCAAGCGCGAGGCCTCAAGGGCGCGGTTGATGACAACCAGCAACTGGTCGATGTTGAAAGGCTTTTCGATGAAATCGTAAGCGCCCTGTTTAACCGCCGCTACGGCGATCTCGATATTGCCGTGACCCGAAATGATCACCACAGGAATGGCCGGGTTATCGCGTTTGACGGTCTTGAGAATTTCGATCCCATCCATCCGGCTATCCTTGAGCCAAATATCCAGAATAATAAGGTCAGGCGGCTCGTCGTTTAGCTCTTTGAGCGTGCTATCCGCGTCCCAAGCCAGACGCGCAGTGTGCCCGTCGTCGCGCAAAATATCACCGATCAGCTCGCGGATATCTTTCTCGTCATCAACAATAAGAATGTCACCCATCGTCCCTTAACTCCTTCTGTCAGTTGGCCGCTTGACGGCCCTGATCTCTCTCGTCTTGTACTATTCTTGCATCCAAATTCGCGGCAGTGGCCTCAAATGGCAGTGCAAAACGCACTTGCGCGCCAAAATGAGTTTGGCCCTCAAACAATGGGGCATCGAGCAAATCGAGGCTGCCATTGTGTTCCTCGACAATCTTTTTCACAATCGACAGCCCAAGCCCGGTGCCCTTGTCGCGGTGGGTCACATAGGGCTCTACCAAATTAGACCTCTTTTCGGGTAGTCCAATGCCGTTGTCACTAATCGAAACCACCAGCCGATCCGTGGTGGCCTCTGCACGAACCCTGATCTGAGCCTCAAAGCCTTCTTCGGCGGTCTTTTGATGGGCCTCAATCGCCTCGGCGGCATTTTTCAGCACATTGTTGAACACTTGGCTCATCATGGTCTCATCGATGTCCACCTTGGGCAAATCCGATGCCAAATCGGTTGTATAGGTGATCTCAGGATAGGCGCTGGTCGCCAAAAGCACCGCCGCCTCTAGGACCGGCACGATCGAATTCGACCGCATATCTGGCGCAGGCATCCGCGCAAATTTGGAAAATTCATCGACGATCCGGCGCAAATCTTCGGTTTGGCGGATAATCACATCGGCATATTGGTTCAAAGCTTCGGCATCGTCGGGCAGTTTGGGGGCAAATTTGCGGCGCATCCGCTCGGCAGAGAGCTGGATCGGCGTCAACGGGTTCTTGATCTCATGGGCAATGCGCCGGGCCACATCACCCCATGCGGCCATCCGTTGGGCCGCCACAAGCCGGGTGATATCGTCGAAGGTCACAACATAGCCTTCGAGCGCCTCACCTGCACGCCGCGATGACATGCGCACCATCAGCTTTTCAGGACGCCCGGCACGCGATAGGTCAATTTCCGAGGACTGGCTCGACTTGCGGCCGTCCAAAAGCTGCGCCCACAGATCGGTGAACTCAGGCACAACCGTGGTCAATTGCTGGCCTCGTGCCTGCGCGGTGCCATCCACATCAAGCAGCTCCCGCGCCGCTTGGTTCATCACCTCGATCCGCCCTTGAGCATCGAGCCCGACCACGCCAGCGGTCACCCCAGACAGAACACTATCAAAAAGCCGCCGCCGCCGCTCGGTGTCATCATGGGCGTCGATTAATTCGTCGCGCTGGGCTTTGACCTGCTGGGTCATCCGGTTGAAGGCCCGGCCCAAAAGCGCGATTTCGTCGTCGCCCATGTCCTCGCGCACCCGCACATCGAAATCCCCTGCCCCCACGCGATGGGCCGCCGAGGCAAGCCGCGCCACCGGGCGCGATAGCAATTCAGCAAACCACAAAGCCCCCCAAATCGCCGCAAGAATAACGATGACCGCAAAGCCAAGATAAACGAGGCCAAACTCAAACAAGAGCCGCCCCCGGTCGGATTCAAGCTGCTGGTAGAGCGCAATCGTCTCTTTGGTTTGGTCCAGCAGGCTCAGAATTTCACCGTCGACATCGCGGCTAAGGTACAAAAAACGGTCCGAAAAGGCTGGCAGCACCGCGAGGGCGCGAAATTCATCGGCGGCCAGATCCTCAATGATCACCAACTCACCGCCTCGCGCCCGGCCAATCTCTTCGGCGCTTGGCTCATCATAGCCAAACAGATAGCTGCGTCCGCCGCGCGCCTGAATTTGCCGCGCCCCGTCGATCACAAAGGCCTCGGTTAGGCCGCGTTGGATTTGTTCTTGGCCCCGTTCCAAGAGCGAGCGAAAGGCGCTCTCGGGCATCTGCGGATTGCGCAGCTTTTGTTCGTTTAGAAACACCGCCAGCGCCCGCACATCCGTGCGCATATTGTCGGCCTGCTCGCTTTGATAGGCCTCAGCCGCGGCGAGAGAGCTGCCGACCACATTGCTGACGCGATCCGAAAACCAGCCTTCAAGGCCAAAATTGAGCGTCACGGTCGCAAAAATCGCCACAACAATCGTCGGCACCAGCGCCACGAGCGAGAAAACCTGCATCAGGCGCGTATGCAGCCGCGACCCCGCCGACCGCGCGCGCCGCGCGGAAATTGTACGGGCGATGCGCATGGCAATCAGCGCCGCCACCACGATCACATACATAATGTCGATTAGAATGACCGTGCGCAGCCGCGCGGCACTTGTGGCCCCATCAAGACCACCCAAGACCCAATATGTCGCAAAAATCAGCACTGGCGCGCCGAGGATCAACAAGATCGTCAGCCAATTGCGTGCGCTGCCGGTGCTCAGGTTTTGCCCCATGAGCCGGCCCGCTTTTATGTAACTATTTTGATGCACGAATGCCCCTGGTGCAAAGTTACGCCGATGCTGCCCCATCACCTACATGTCATGTGGCAACATCTGTGGTAATTCTACATCATTCTTTTACCCCGGGTAACCGAAATATCAAGCTCTTGGACCTTTTTTCGCAAAGTATTTCTGTTAATTCCTAAGAGTTCAGCGGCTTTCACCTGATTTCCACGGGTCGCAGAAAGGGTCAGGGCGAATAGAGGCAGCTCAACTTCCTTTAGAATCCGGTGATAGAGCCCAACCGGGGGTAGTTTATCGCCGTGCAGGTCGAAATAGCGCTGCAGATGAACCTGAACGATCCGGCTCAGGCTCTGGCCATCATCTGGCGAGGGGTCCTCGACGGAACTGGGACGGCGCGCCAATTCCGCATCCACCACCGATTGTTCGATCAATTCGGATTGCGACAAAGCCACGATCCGCTGCACGAAATTCTCAAGTTCGCGGACATTGCCCGGCCACCGCTCAAGGCGCAGCCGGTCGAGGGCATCCTTGGTGAAGGTCTTGTTCGGCAGCCCCATAGAGGCCGCTTTGCCCAGAAAATGCCGCGCCAGTTCCGGCACATCCTCAACACGATCGCGCAGCGCAGGCAGACGAATGGGCACAACATTCAGGCGATAAAACAGATCCTCGCGGAACCAGCAAAAACGTGGTCGAGCTAATCGCTCCAAGCCCG
>CAYLLD010000009.1:34937-35801 GCA_964384315.1 uncultured Rhodobacterales bacterium
ATCCTCGCGGAACCGCCCCTCGGTGATCAGCGCGCGCAAATCTTGGTGGGTTGAGGCGACGATGCGGATATCGGCCTTGATATCTTGGCGCCCGCCAACCCGCCGAAATGTGCCGTCTTGTAGAACCCGCAAGAGCTTTTTCTGCGCCTCCAGCGGAATATCCGCGACCTCATCAAGGAAGAGCGTGCCCGAATTGGCCTGCTCGATCCGGCCCAGCTCGGGGGTGTGATTGTCATCGCCATCGCGGCCAAACAGCTCGCGCTCGATCCCCTCGGCATTGCTGGCCCCGATATTAAAGGCAACAAACGGATGCGCGGCGCGGTGGCCAAAATCATGCAAGGTCCGCGCCACCAGCTCTTTGCCCGTGCCGCTCTCGCCAGTGATCAACACCGAAAGATCGGTATTCATCAGCCGCGCCAAAATCCGGTAAACCTCCTGCATGGCCTGACTGCCACCCACCAGCGGCAGTTCAGCACCGCGCTCAGGGGTCTGGGTCGGGGTTGCGGCAATGGCGGTCGGCTTAATCGTCTCCGAGAGCGCTTTATTCACCACCCCCAGCATCTGGCGCAGATCAAAAGGCTTGGGCAGATACTCATAAGCCCCCACGTCATTGGCGCGGATCGCGGTCATCACCGTGTTTTGCGCAGACATGACAATAACCGGCAAATCCGGGCGGCGGCGTTTGATCGCTGGCACCAGATCAAGCGCATCCCCATCGGGCATCATCACATCAGTGACAACCACATCGCCCTCGCCCGCCTCAACCCATTGCCAAAGCGTGGCGATGGTCGATGTTGCCCGCACGCGGCATCCTGCACGGGTCAGCGCTTGGCTCAAGACCGTGCGAATTGTACGATCGTCGTC
>CAYLLD010000010.1:0-33061 GCA_964384315.1 uncultured Rhodobacterales bacterium
GTGGATAAGGACCGGCTTGCGGTCTCGCTGATCTATTCGATTTTCCACAGTTTTGGTTCGGGGCTGGCGAGCGATAAATTCGGGATTTTGATGCAAAACCGTGGCGGCGGGTTCACCCTAGAGGCGGGCCATCCCAACGAGGCTGCGGGGGGCAAACGGCCCATGCACACAATCATTCCGGCGATGCTGCAAAAGGGCGGCGCGGTGGTCATGCCCTTTGGGGTGATGGGCGGGGCCTATCAGCCTTGCGGCCATTCGCGGCTGATCACGAACATGCTCGATTTCGGCATGGACGCCCAAAGCGCCCTCGATGCGGCGCGCAGTTTTCCCGAAGAGAGGGCAAATGCGGGCACGCTTAACGTTGAGCGCGGCTATGATCCGGCGGTGCGCGCGGCGCTAGCGGCCAAGGGGCATAAGGTTGTGGTGCCTGAGACGCCCTTGGGCGGCGGTCAGGCGATTGTGATTGAGGATGATCTGCTCATCGGCGCCTCGGACCCGCGCAAAGACGGCTGCGCTTTGGGCTACTAACCAACCAGCCTCGACTAAATGACGCGACTATACAACGCGGCGCGCATCAATCGCCCGCGCCAAAACGCACATGATCTCAAAGGCCATGGAAATGCCGAGCCATGCGGTGCCGCCTGAGGGATCAAAGGGCGGCGAGACCTCGACCACGTCTGCGCCCACAAGGTTCATCCCATCCATCATCCGCACGATTTGCTGCGCCTGAAAACTGGTCGGGCCACCGATTTCGGGCGTGCCTGTGCCGGGCGCGAAGGCAGGATCGATAAAGTCGATGTCAAATGAGCAATAGGTCGGGCCGGTGCCGATGATCTCTTTGGCCTCGGCCATGATAGAGGCCGCGCCGCGGTCGAAATACTCTTCGATGGGGATGATCCGCACGCCGACCGAGCGGCCATATTCGATGTCCTCGCCGTCATACATGGTGCCGCGAATACCGATCTGAACCACGCGTTTGGGATCGAGCAGCCCCTCTTCGATGGCGCGGCGAAACGGGGTGCCGTGGGTGTATTTATAGCCGCCAAAATAGCTCTCGAACAAATCCGTATGGGCGTCGAAATGGATCATGCCCAGCGGTCCGCCCGCCGCCAGCGCGCGCAAAATCGGCAGGGAACACAGGTGATCGCCGCCGATGCTCATGGGGGTGATCTGCGCGTCCACCACCTTGTGATAAAACTCGGTGATCCGGCGCATACTGTCCTCAAGATCAGCGGGGTTCGGCCCCACATCGCCCAGATCGGCGCAATTCACGAGATCAAAGGGATCGATCCGCGTGGCAGGGTTGATCCGCCGGATCATCGTCGAATAATCGCGCATCGAACGTGGCCCGTGGCGCGGCCCCGGCCGATTGGTCGTCCCCGCATCCCAAGGCACGCCGATCAACCCCATCTCAACATCTTTGGCCAGCGGGGCGTCGGGGGCCACCACGGGCAGGCGCATAAAGCTTGGCACACCGGCAAAGCGCGGCAGATCGAAACCGGATACGGGCTGGAAAAACGGGTCAGACATAGGCGGGCTCCTGTTGATTTGGGTCATGTTAGGGGGCAATGGCAAAAGAGGAAACGCCAAAGCGCCGATCAATTGGCCGCGACAACAGGGCCTGCCTGCTTGCAAGGCCCTTTGCCGCGATGTTAAGCCCAAGTTAGGTAATACAAACGCTTTTCATGCGAAGCAGTAGACAAGGACGAGTTTTGGCCGATTTTCCTAGCAGTTTTTCCCGCGACGACTTGCTTAAATGCTCACGCGGCGAGCTTTTTGGCCCCGGCAACGCGCAGCTGCCTGCGCCGCCCATGCTGATGATGGACCGTATCACGGAGATTTCCGACGATGGCGGGGCCCACGGCAAAGGCCATGTGGTCGCCGAGTTCGATATCGCGCCGGACCTGTGGTTCTTTGAATGTCACTTCCCTGGCAACCCGATCATGCCCGGCTGTTTGGGCCTTGATGGTCTGTGGCAGCTCACGGGGTTCAATCTGGGCTGGCGCGGCTGGCAAGGGCGCGGCTATGCGCTGGGGGTTGGCGAGGTCAAACTAACAGGCATGGTCCGCCCAGAGCGCAAAATGCTGACCTACCGGGTCGATTTCACCAAGGCGATCCAATCGCGCCGCCTCACCATGGGCGTGGCCGATGGGATGCTCGAGGCCGATGGCGAAGTCATTTATCAGGTCAAAGACATGAAGGTTGCGCTGTCCGAAAGCTGACATGCGGCAATCGCGGTTCGAATTGAAAAGGAAGAAAATATGCGTCGTGTCGTCGTCACCGGAATGGGGATCGTCTCTTCGATTGGCAATAGCATTGAGGCGGTAGCTGCCTCTTTGAAGGCCGGAACCTCGGGGATTAGCTTTGCGGATGAATATGCCGAAAACGGCTTTCGCTCGCAGGTCCACGGCGCCCCCGACATTGACCTTGCGGCGCATATCGACAAACGCAATTTGCGGTTCATGGGCGATGGCGCGGCTTATAATTTCATCGCGCTTGAGCAGGCAATTAAAGATAGCGGGCTTGAGGACAGCGACGTCTCGAACGAGCGCACAGGGCTGATCATGGGCTCTGGCGGCCCCTCTACCAAAAGCTTTTTCAAGGCCCATAACATCGTGCGTGACACCGGCGCGCCCAAGCGGATCGGCCCCTTTGGCGTCACCAAGGGTATGAGTTCGACCAATTCGGCCTGTCTGGCCACGCCCTTCAAGATCAAAGGCGTGAACTACTCGATCACCTCGGCCTGCACGACCTCGCTGCATTGCATCGGCAACGGTGTTGAGCAGATCCAATTCGGCAAGCAGGACATTGTTTTTGCAGGCGGCGGCGAAGAGTTGGATTGGACGCTGTCTTGTCTGTTCGACGCCATGGGCGCGATGTCTTCGAAGTATAACGACACGCCGCAAACCGCCTCGCGCGCCTTTGACGGCACCCGCGATGGCTTTGTGATTGCAGGCGGTGGCGGCGCGCTGGTGCTCGAAGAGCTAGAGCACGCCCTTGCGCGCGGCGCGACGATCTATGCCGAGGTCACCGGCTATGGTGCGACCTCTGATGGGCACGATATGGTGGCCCCCTCCGGCGAGGGCGCTGAGCGCTCGATGAAGTTGGCGATCAAGGATTTGGGCGAGCGCAAAGTGGGCTATATCAACGCCCATGGCACCTCGACCCCCGCAGGCGATGTGACCGAGGTTGAGGCCGTGCGCCGCACCTTTGGCGAGGGCAACACGCCGCCGATCAGTTCCACGAAATCCCTCACCGGCCACTCGCTGGGGGCGGCGGGCGTGCAAGAGGCGATCTATTCGCTCTTGATGCTGCGCGACGATTTCATCACCGCCTCTGCCAATGTGACCGCCCTCGACGAGGCGATCCGCCCTGCTGAAATCGCGACCAAGCGGATCGATAACGCTGGGCTCGACACGGTGATTTCCAACAGCTTTGGCTTTGGCGGCACCAATGGGACGGTGTGCTTTAGCCGTTATCTTGGCTGATGCCCCACCACTAACCGGCCGCTGTCACTGCGGCCGCGTGGGCTGGACCTATGCGGGCCGGCCTAAAGCCCTCGTGTCTTGCAACTGTTCGATTTGCCGCCAATTGGGCGCGCTTTGGGCCCACGGTGCGCTCGCAACAATCACGATCGACGCCGCCTCTGATGACACGATTGCCTATAGTTGGGGTGCCAAGGAGCTTGCGTTTCATTCGTGCAAAACCTGCGGCGCGACCACCCATTGGTCCAGGCTGAGCCCAGATGCGCAAGATGCCTATATGGCCGTGAACGCCAATCTCGCGGCCCCCGAAACTTTGACCGATTTGCGCCGCCGAAATTTTGATGGGGCTCAGACTTGGACATTTTTGGATTGAGCGCTGCCGCTTGACCCCGCACGGTTTGAGCGTATGACGGACCAAGTTAGGGCCAAGATCAAAGCGGAGCGGCAAGATGACCCAAATCATGAGCAACAAGCGCGGCCTCATCATGGGGGTTGCCAACGATAAATCCATCGCTTGGGGCATTGCCAAGACGCTGGCCGCCCATGGGGCCGAGCTGGCCTTCACCCACCAAGGGGATGCGCTGCTCAAACGGGTTGGCCCTTTGGCCCAAAGCGTCGGCTCTGATTTGGTGCTGGATGCGGATGTAACTGACCCCGCCTCGCTCGACCATGTATTTGATACGCTGGAAAACACTTGGGGCACGATGGATTTCATCGTCCATGCCATCGCCTTTGCCGATAAAGAAGAGCTCACGGGCCGGTTTCGCGACACCTCGCGGGACGGCTTTGCCAAGGCGATGGAAATCTCTTGTTATTCGTTCATCGACGTGACCAATCGCGCGGCCAAGCTGATGCCAAACGGCGGGGCGGCGGTGACGCTGACCTATGCGGGCGCGCATCGTGTGCAGCCCTATTATAACGTCATGGGCGTGGCCAAATCCGCCCTTGAGAGCGCCACGCGGTATCTGGCAAGCGACCTTGGCCCCGAGAACATCCGCGTCAACGCCATCTCGCCCGGCCCCATGCGCACCCTTGCTGGGGCGGCCATCGGCGGGGCGCGCAAAGTGTTCCGCCAGACCGAGGCAAACGCGCCCCTCGGCAATGCCACCCTCGATAGCGTGGGCGGGGCCGCCGTTTACCTCTGCTCGGAACTGGGCGCCCATACCACCGGCGATATCATCTATGTCGACGGCGGCTACCACGTCCTTGGCATGGGCAAAGAAGAGAACCTCTAGCGCGTGTCCGACCCGCTTCCCATCCTCGCCTCGGTTGGTATTTTATGGCTGACCTTCCTGACCCTGCGCGGCGGTTTCGCGATCAAACCGGGGCAGACGGTGACCAATTTCTCCGGCAGCGCCCTTGGCCTCGCGGTGGCCTCGATCGTCATTGCGGGGGTGATCTTTGGCTGGGTGGCCGGATTGATCCTTGTGATCGGCATCGCGATCCACGAGTTCGGCCATGTCGCCGCCTTTCGCGCCGCTGGCCACACGGACGCGCGGTTTCGCCTGATCCCGCTCATGGGCGGGGTCGCGATCTCGTCCAAACTGCCCAAGGACCAACTGACCGATTTCTACATCGCCTTCATGGGCCCCGGCATCATGCTGGCCATCGTTGTGATCTCGGGCGCGATGGTCAGCGTCTTTGCCCCCGACAACCCGCTTGCCGCAGGCATCGCCTTTGCGGTATTTTCCATCACCGGCGCGATCAATTTCTTTAACCTCCTGCCGCTTTGGCCTCTCGACGGCGGCCGCATCCTGCGCACCATCACCTACCCGATCTCGCCGCTGGCCTCGCGCTACATCACCCTCGCCATGAGCATCGGCCTCGCGATTTGCGCCCTCTATATCCGCGCCCCGCTGATCTTCATCGTTGCGATCCTCGGCTTCAGCTCGGCGCGGCGCATCGCCGTGATCAACCGCGCGCAGGCCCCCATGAGTAAATCCCAAGCCATCATCGCCACCACCGCCTATATCGCCGCGCTGGTGGCCCACGGCATGGCAGGCTGGAGCATGATCCAAAGGTTTCTGGTTCAACCCTGAGCCGCCCTATGCAAGGCTCAACTTAGGTAACGCGCCCAAACGGCTAAACAAAAGGGTCTCGGCTATGGCATTCAAAGCGGTTGTCTTCGACGCCTATGGCACGCTGTTCGACATCGCCGCCGCCGCGCGACGCGCCGCGGCCGAGCCCGGGCAGGATGCATTGGCCGCGCGCTGGCCGGAGCTTGCGGAGATTTGGCGTCAAAAGCAGTTGCAATACACATGGCTGCGCGCCAGCGCTGGGGCGCATTGCGACTTTTGGGCGCTTACGCAGGACGGGCTGGATTATGCCCTTGAGGCCACGGGCCTCGCCGCGCCCCATTTGCGCGCGCGCCTGCTGGATTTGTACTGGGAACTCGATGCCTACCCCGAAGTCGTCGAGGTTTTGGGCAAGTTGAAATCCCAAGGTTTGGCCACGGCAATCCTGTCGAACGGCACGCCGCAGATGCTGGATGCGGCGGTCGCCTCGGCCCAGATCGGGCCGCTGTTGGACGATGTTCTAAGCGTTGAGGCCGTCGGCATTTTCAAGCCCGCCCCGCAGGTCTATGAGCTTGTGACGACCCGCTTCAATTGCGTGCCCCGCGATGTGCTTTTCGTTTCGGCCAACGGCTGGGACGCAGGGTTTGCTGCGCATTTTGGCTTTCACACCGCTTGGGTCAACCGCGCGGGCGCACCAATGGACCGCCTGCCCGCCCAGCCCGCCGAAACCATCACAGACCTCACCCCCATCACGCGGATCGCCAGCCAATGAAGCATTTCACCACATCCGACGGGCTGCGCCTCGCTTATCGCATTGATGGAAAAGATGGCGGGAATAAGGGCGGGGGCGGCACGCCGCTTTTGTGCCTATCGGGCCTGACCCGCAACAGCCTCGATTTCGAGTTTCTACTGCCCCATATCCCCGCAGGGTTTCGGGTGATCCGCATGGATTATCGCGGGCGCGGCGGCTCGGCGCGCGACCCGAATTTTATGAATTACCACGTGCCCATCGAAGCCCGCGATGCCCTTGAGCTCTTGGATCATCTGGGCATCGACCGGACCGCTATCATCGGCACCTCGCGCGGCGGGCTGATCGCCATGGCGCTGGCCAGCGCGGCCAAGACGCGGCTTTTGGGCGTGTTTCTCAATGACATCGGCCCCGAGCTTGACCCCGACGGGCTGACGCGGATTTTCGGCTATCTGGGCGCAAGCCCCCCTTACAAAACCTATGAAGAGGCCGCCGCCACTTTGAGCGCGCTTTTGGAAGGCGAATTTTCGGGGGTGCCACTGACCCGTTGGCGCGAGGCGGTGACCCATTGGTTTGACGAAACCCCTGATGGGCTGACGCTTAACTACGATCCAAAGCTGCGCGATGCGGTGCTGGCGCATTTCACCGATCCGGCCCCCGACGCTTGGCCCTATTTCGACGCATTCGCGGGTCTGCCCTTGGCGCTGGTGCGCGGCGGGAACTCGGATTTGCTCACGCCCGAGGGCGCGCAAAAAATGCGGACGCGCCGCCCCGATATGATTTACCGCGAGGTTGCCAACCGCGCGCATGTCCCGTTTTTGGATGAGCCAGAGGCGCTTGAGGCCCTGCATGAGTTTTTAGGAGCGCTACCCAAATGAGCACAATTGACCTGATCGACGCCGCCGCAGCCCGTTTGGCCCCAGTGGTCCGGCAAACCCCGCTGTTAAGCTCGCCCTTTCTCGACAAGCTGGCGGGACGGCGGGTTTTGGTGAAGGCCGAATGCGTGCAACACACCGGCTCGTTCAAGTTTCGCGGCGGCTGGGCGGCGATCTCGGCGCTTGATCCGGAGGTGCGCGCGCGGGGCGTTTTGGCCTTTTCCTCGGGCAACCACGCCCAAGGCGTCGCCCGCGCCGCGCAGCTTCACGGCGTGCCTGCGACCATCGTGATGCCCAAGGACGCCCCCGCGATCAAGATCAACAACACCCGCGCTTTTGGCGCCGAAGTCGTGCTTTATGACCGCGAGAATGACAACCGCGAAGAGATCGGTTTGCAGATCGCCGATGAGCGCGGGCTCACCGTCGTCAGCCCCTATGACGATCATCAGGTCATCGCGGGTCAAGGCACCTGCGGGCTCGAAATCGCCGCGCAGGCGCAGGCCGAGGGCGTTGAGACGGCGGATGTTTTGGTCTGTTGCGGCGGCGGCGGTCTGACCAGTGGCATTGCGGTGGCTCTGTCCCATAAAGCGCCCAATCTAAGGGTCCGCCCCTGTGAGCCTGAGGGGTTCGACGACGTGGCCCGCTCGCTGGAAACTGGCAAAATCCAGAGCAACGCCGCCAAGCAAGGCTCGATTTGCGACGCGGTCCTCACCCCTGCGCCCGGCGAAATTACCTTTGCGCTTTTGCAAGAGCATTGCGGGCCGGGGTTGATCGTTTCGGATGATGACGCGCTCAGGGCGGTGGCGGCAGCATTTTTGCGCCTAAAAATCGTCGTAGAGCCCGGCGGCGCGGTTGCGCTGGCCGCCGCATTGCGCCACCAAGACAGCCTAACGGGCGAGGCCGTCATCGTGGTTTGCACCGGCGGCAACATCGACAGCGGCATGATGACCCGCGCAATCACGACCCACGGGGACACAGTATGACCGATTTCACGATTGCCACCTTCAACGTCAAAAACCTGATCGGCCCCGACGCCGAATACTATCGCTTCGAGCAATACACCCCAGAGGAATACGCCTGGAAGCGCGATTGGCTGGCGGATCAGATGCTCTCGATGAATGCGGACATCGTGTGTCTGCAAGAGGTTTTCGACCGCGAGTCTCTGGCGGATGTGCTGCGCGAGACCAACAAACGCGCCGAGACGCTCAACAAGGCGGTGATCCCCGACCCCAAAGAACGCTACGCGCGCAAGGCGATTTTTCGCAAGCTGGGGGTTGATCCCTACCCGTTCGACGGCGTGTTTTGGGCCGAGAACGCCAACGATGGCGAGCCGGGGCAGCGCCGTCCGGGCCTTGCGATCCTCTCGCGTTTTGGCTTTGCCGAAGAGCCCGAGGTGATCCAAGTCTTGCCCCAGCCCCTAGAGATCGAGTTTCCCGCCCTTGGCGGCGAGGGCTTTTCGGGCACTTATGTGGTCAACCGCCTCTCGCGCCCGATCATCAAAGCACGCATCCGCATCGGCAATCAGACCATCACGGTCTTCAACATCCACTTCAAATCCAAGCTGGGCGAGCATATCCGCCCCGATGGCGCGGATTTTGCGCCTGCTTCGGACCTGATCAACTATGATCCGGCCGAGCGCGCGCTTGGGGAATTGCGCGCCTCGGTGCGCCGTATGGCCGAGGCCTTTGTGCTGCGCCGCTTGATCCTCGCAGAGCTTGAGGCCGGACATCCGGTCATGGCCATGGGCGATTTCAACGACAATGAAAACGCGGTCAGCTCGGCGATTGTCGCGGGCGAGACGCCGTTCAAGAACTATTCATGGATGCGCCGCCACGACGCCAAAGACGCCCGCTCGCGCTATACCGACAAGGAAAACGAGCAGATCACCTCGGAGATTTTGGCGGCCAAGCTCACCAGCGCAGAAAAGCTTTTCGTGCGCAAATCCCTGCGCGATCTGGTCTATACCTCGGCCTTTGGCGGCGTGTTCGAGAGCATCGATCAGATTTTGCTGAGCCAGCATTTTCACCCCGATAACAATCGGCGCATCGGCGATCTGGAATATCTGTCGGTACTCAACGACCACCTCACCGACGGCAGCCACCCCGAAGCGCCTTACAACAAACTGGCCTCGGACCACGGGCAGCTCATCGCGCATATCCGCATGCGGGGCGGCAATCAGTGACCAAAATAGGCGGACCAGATGCCAATGCCGCCGACCACGATCAGGCTTAGCGCCCAGACAAGAACGAGGTTGAACCACGTGCTCGACAGGAATTTCAGGCCGAGCCAGAGGTAGATCACCGTGGCGATCACGCCGCCGGCGACGGTCATGGCCAACGTGTGGGTCATGGCCACGCCGAAGGCCACGGCGATGTCGCTTTGCATCAGGGTTTGCGCGGCCAAATGGCCAGTGTCATCGGGGGCAATCGCGCAAATCCCCAGATAGATCGGCACCAGCATCAGCCCAGCGCCATGGGCCGTGGCCGCAAGGAACGACCAAAGCGCCAGCCGCGCGGGGTGGATGCGGGCCAAAATCTTGGGATGGCGGCGGTTTATCAGCAGATAAAGCCCCATGGCGATCACCAGCGCGCCTGCGACCATGCGAATGACGCGCTCCCATTCCACCAACACGATCATCAGCGAGAAGGGCAGCAAAATCGCCACCATCGCCGCAAAATGCCCCGCCGCCAGCAAAGCGAGCGCTTTGGGCAGGGCTGCGGGTTTGCGCTCCATCAGCGCCGCAGAGACCGCGAGGGGCCAGCCCATGCCCGGATTGATGCCGTGGTAGATGCCGGAAAAAATGACGGCCCACCAAAGGGCCGCCACCGAGATCACCTCTTCCATGGTCTAGACGCGTCCGGGTCTAAACCGAGGGATAGCAGAAACTATCCGTCGAACAGTCCCCGCCCTCTAGGCGGATCTGATGGGCGCGCAGCCCCTTGGGAAAGTCGATGTAGAAGTCTTTGTTCAGGGTCAGCCCGCCGTTCGCCCCCACATCGGCCATGACCATCTGGCCGCCCTCTTCGCCGGGATAGAATTGATCATCCCATGTTGAATATAGCGAATTGGTCCAATAGACCCGCTTCCCGTCACGGCTGATCTCAACCATCTGCGGCCCGAACACAAAATCCTTGCCGCAAGGATGTTTGGCCCCGCGGGCAATGCCGCCCAGTTCGACCTTACCGGCCAGCTTCGGGTTCATCGGGTCAGAGACATCGTATTGATGCATCTCGCCCAAGCCCCAACAGGCGACGTAAAGATATTTGTCATCAAGGCTCAGATCGATATCCGTGACCAAAGGCGGCACTGCCTCAAAGCCCTGCAACAGCGGCGGCAGGTTCTCGGCCTTTTCAGGGCGCGGGTCGATGGTGATGGTCTTTTTGGCCTGCCATGTCCCGTCATCATCGCGCCACCACGTAAAGATCGAGCCTTGCAGGTTCGTCGTATCAACCACCACACCGCAAAACCCGTAGGACTTGGTCGGGTCATGGGCAGGCCGGATTTCCAGCGCCATCTGGTGGTTCTCACCCAGATCAATGGTCTGCACATTTTTGCGCGCGCGCAGGTCCCAAAAGTGGATTTTGTGGCCGTATTTATTCGATAAGAGATCCTCGGCCACGATGCCGTTTTCGAACTGCGGCGGCAGACCCCATTCGGAACTGACCATATAGTCCTGCGGCAGGTTCCACCAAAAATCGTAATGCTTATCCTGCTCGCCGCGATCCATCTCGTAGCGGCCAATGATCTCGAAGGTCTCGCAATCCATGATGAAAATCCCCGGCGGCCCATCGGTGCCATCCGCGCCGCCGCCCCCAAGGCAGGACACGTAAATCCCCTCAGGACCGCAATGAATGGTATGCGGGCGCGAGTAGCCGGTTTTGGCGAAAAGCTCTTCGGGCTCGATGGTTTTGTGGATTTTGGCCTTAAGCGGCTCTTTGACGTCGATCACGTAAATCCGCGATGACCGAATGCCCGGCACGATCAAATAGCGCCGTTCAAGAAACGCATGGCCGGTCAGCGGAGACAGGGCCGAGGAGCAGGCATTCCACCCAAAATGATGAAACTCATCGCCTTTGTTGGGCACGATCACTTGATGGACAATCTGGCCATAAGTCTTGGAGCCGGGCTTCAGGTCCACAACCGCAATGCCGTCCGATTGCGCGCCGTCGGGGCTGAGCATCACCGTGAAGGCATAGTTTTCCACCGGGGCCTGCATGGCAAGCTTGGCTGACGCGTGGAACGTCGGATCAGGTCTAATGTTCATTTGTCTCTCCCAGATATTGCGCGTTTTTCGCGCTTGGCACCTTTGGCGTTTGACGCGAGGCGCATGGTTGCAAGTCTTTCTCCTTGGGTCCGTAAAATTGGGGTTGTAAAATTGGGGTCGTGAATTTCACAAGTGGTGAATTTCAAAAGTCGTTCAGCCACTATGAATATTAAATCCACGCTGGCAATTACGACCATCGTGGCTAATCGCGCGCAAAGCGGCGGCTTTGTGTTCCGCGCGCGCCGCGCTAGAGTGATTGGCAACTCTCATCCGAAAAGGGGCCGAACCCGTGTCAAAACCCACAATCCTAGAACGCGATGACGGCCCGCTGGTCGTCAAAGACGTCAGCTCGCTAAAGCTTCAAGGCGACAATCAAAGCGGGGCCCAGATCGAGACCAAAGAGGTCATGGCGTTGTGCCGTTGCGGCGCGTCCAAGACCAAGCCCTTTTGTGACGGGTCGCACCGCGAGATCGAATTCAAAAGCCGTGGCGGTAAGCCTGCGGGGCTGGATCGGCTGCTGACCTACAAAGGCGCGCAAGTTTCCGTCAGCTTCAACCCGCTTTTATGCGGTCACGCGGCGGAATGTGGGCGGCTGGCCAGCAAGGTTTTCAACACAGCCCAAAAACCGTGGATACAGCCCGACAATGGCACCCGCGCCGAGGTCGAGGCAGTCGTGCGCGCTTGTCCCTCGGGGGCTTTGGCGCTGGTGGATGAAGGGGCGCCCCAGCATTTGGTGCCCGATGACCGCGCTCAGATCGAGATTGAGAAGAACGGCCCTTATTGGGTGAGCGGCATCGATCTGCCCACCGACCCTCAGGGCGAGGGCATGACAGACAAGAAATACGTGCTGTGTCGCTGCGGGAAATCAGGAAACAAGCCGTACTGCGATGGCGCGCATCGCGACGCGAAATGGGATGATAGCGAGGCTTAGCTATTCAAAGAGCTCATGCGCCTCAACGCCCCAAAGGCCGGATTTGAGCGTCCAGCCTGTGTGGCCGTCGACCACGACTTCGCACCAGTCGTACTCGCATTGCTCTAACAGCGCGACGACACCTTTTTGGGCGATGGCCCGCGCCTTGCCTGTGGCACTGGGGCGAAAGCGAATGTCTTGGGTCTCGCCCATAAACAGCGCGTAGCGGGTGTTCGACAAAAGCGCATAATGTATCCAACCGCCCTGCCCCTCATGATCGACCACCCGGCGCCAATGGCCAAACTCACGCACCACGCGCAAAGGCAGGTTCAGCCGCTCATAGACCCAATCGATCTTATAAGACGTCCCCGGCCCGCGCCGCGCATAGGCGCGTTTTTTGATCGACACGTAACGGGGCAGCTCTAGCCCAGTAACTGGCCCCAAAACCACCGGAACAGCCGTTTCATTGCTTTGTTGCGCCACAGACGGGCCAATGCCCATCACAAGCATCCCCATCATCGAGATCAAAAGACCCATTGCCTTCGCCGTCATTTTGCCCATCTCAGCCCACAATTTGCCCGGGTGTTATTTATGGTTCCCCCGGCTGCTCTTTTTCACCATATTAACAAGAAATTCCCGATGAACTATAGGAAACAGGCATGCCAAATGCAGAGTTAAAGGTGATTGTCACAAGGCAACTGCCAGAGCCTGTGGAAACGCGCCTCTCTGAGTTGTTTGACGTTGAGCTGAACGCCACCGATGCGCCTATGAGCCGGGACGCGATGGCCGATGCGATGCGCCGAGCGGATGTGCTCTTGCCCACCATCACCGATAAGATCGACGCGGGGTTGTTGGCGCAGGCCGCACCGCGTTTGAAACTGATCGCCAGCTATGGTGCGGGGTTTGATCATATTGATGTGCAATCGGCGCTGAACCGGAATGTGCTGGTTTCGAACACCCCGGGCGTTTTGACCGAAGACACCGCCGATATGACCATGGCGCTTATTCTTGCGGTGCCGCGGCGGGTCCGTGAAGGGGCGCAGATGATGCAAAGCGGCACTTGGGCGGGCTGGACCCCGACGGCGATGCTGGGTCACCGCGTTGGCGGCAAGCGACTCGGGATCGTTGGCATGGGCCGTATCGGGCAGGCGGTGGCGCGCCGCGCTGCGGCCTTCGGGATGCAAATCCACTACCACAACCGCCGCCGTTTGCGCGCCCAGACCGAAGAGGCGCTGCAGGCCACCTATTGGGAGAGCCTCGATCAGATGCTCAGCCGCATGGATGTGGTCTCGGTCAACTGCCCCCATACCCCCGGCACGTTTCACCTGCTCTCGGCGCGGCGGCTCAAGCTGATGAAACCGACGGCCTATCTGGTGAACACCGCGCGGGGCGAGATCGTCGATGAGACGGCGCTGGCGCGGATGCTTGAGGCGGGGGAATTGGCCGGTGCGGGCTTGGATGTTTTCGAGGCCCATGAGGGCGTGAACCCTAAGCTGCGCGATTTGGACAATGCGCTTTTGCTGCCCCATATGGGCTCGGCGACCCATGAGGCGCGCATTGAGATGGGCGAGAAAGTGATCATCAACATCAAGACCTTTGCCGATGGCCACCGCCCGCCGGACCAAGTCGTCCCGGCTATGTTGTAGACGGCGAAGTTGAAACCCGCGAAGTTGTAACAAACATGACAAACCATGCAAAAGGCCTCGTGCTGACCGCGCTTGGGGTGCTCCTTGTTGTCCCTGACGCGCTGTTTGTGCGCCTGATTGAGGCCGAACCTCTGGTGATCGTCTTTTGGCGACAAACGGTGGCGGGCCTGATGATCGCGGGGTTGTTTTTGGCGCTTCAAGGCACCAAACCGTTCCGCGTGGTGGCGCAAACCGGCTGGACGGGGCTGCTGTACACGGTCCTGCTTGGGGGCACCGGCGTCGGCTTTGTCTTTGCCATCGAGAACACATCCGTGGCCAATGTCGTCTTTATCTTCGCCTCGATCCCCGTCTTTGCGGCGCTCTTTAGCTGGCTGACCTTGGGCGAGCGCATATCGGCGCGGATCGTCCTGACCATCGTCGCGGTGGTTCTGGGCCTTGGGGTCATCACGCTGGGCTCGGGCCAAAGCGAGATCGCCCATTGGAGCGGCGATGCCATAGCCCTTGCCGCCGCCGCCGGTTTTGCAGCTGCGCTCACGATCCTGCGCCGCTTCAAAGATGTCTCGATGGTGCCCGCCGCCAGCTTTGCCTATATCGGCACCGCCCTGTTGATCTGGCCCTTCATCGCCCCCTTAGAGGCCTTTGGCGCCAGCCCGTGGCTTTTCGTCATCCACGGGCTTTTGATCGGCGGCGCGACCTGCCTCTATACCCTCGGGCCGCAATATATCTCCGCCGCGGAAGTCGCGCTTTTGATCTTGCTAGAGTCGGTGCTTGCGCCCCTCTTGGTCTGGGCGGTCATCGGCGAGGCGCCGGGGAATTTAACCCTGATCGGCGGGGCCATCGTGATCAGCGCGCTGTTGATCTCTAACCTGATTGCCCTGCGCCGCGCCCGGCTTCGAAAAGCACAGGCGGCTCAGATCGAGCCTGCCTCGACCATATAATTGCTCGCGGTGCACATCGCCGCATCATCCGAAGCCAAAAAGACCACCATGCGCGCTACATAAACCGGGTCGATCAAATCCGGCAAACACTGACTAGCGCGGTGGGCCTCAAGGGCCTCGGGGGTTGCCCAAAGCTCTTTTTGCCGCTCGGTCATAATCCAACCGGGCACCACCGCATTCACCCGAATACGATCCGGCCCAAGATCCCGCGCCATAGTCCGCGTCAGCCCATGCACCGCTGACTTTGCAGTGGTATAGGCCGGAAACCCGCCACCAGTTTCCCACCAACTGTTCGAGCCGATATTGATGATAGAGCCACCGCCCTTGCCGATCATATCCGGCGCGACCTCTTGAATGGCAAAGAACATGTGGCGAAGGTTCGTGGCCATCCGCTCGTCCCAATACTCAACAGTCACATCACGCCAATCATGTCGATCATCCCGCGCGGCATTATTGGCCAGCACATCGAAAGGCCCCAGCCGGGTGCGCAGGGCCGCAATACCGGCCTTCATCGCCTCAATATCGCGCAAATCACACTGCTCAAAAGCCGCCCCGGTTTTGGCTGCCAGAGCCTCACCACCGGGCGCATCCAGATCGAGAAATCCCACCTTGGCCCCCTGCGCGGCAAAGGCAGAGACGATCTCGGCGCCGATGCCCGAGGCCCCGCCCGTGACCAAAACAACCTTGCCCTTGAGGCTGGGATAGATCGCAAAACTCATCATTTAGCTCCTTTTGTCTAGGTCCGGCCTGCGTCAAACTGGTCGTAACACACGGCTTTGGGCGCTTTCGCCCTTGTCACTGGGCGCTTTGCCCCTTTTACTTAGGCCACCCCATAGACTTTGGAGAACCCCAATGAAATTCCTTGCAACGCTTACAGCCACTGCCGCCTTGACAGCAACATCTGCCTTTGCCGACTGCGATACGGTGACATTTTCGGACGTAGGCTGGACCGACATCACCGCGACTACAGCTGCCACGACGGTGGTGCTGGACGCGCTTGGCTATGACACGGACATCAAGATCCTGTCGGTGCCGGTCACTTACACCTCGCTGGCCAGCGGCGATATTGACGTATTCTTGGGCAATTGGATGCCAACTATGGAGGCCGATATCGCACCCTATCGCGAGGTTGGCACCGTGGATACCCTGCGCGCAAACCTTGAGGGCGCGAAATATACTCTGGCGGTCAACAAGGTTGCCGCTGATCTTGGCATCGCGGATTTTGCGGATATCGCCGCGCAAAAAGACGCGCTTGAGGGCAAGATTTATGGCATCGAGCCGGGCAACGATGGCAACCGTTTGATCCAAGACATGATCGACGGCAATGCCTTTGGCCTGACCGGCTTTGAGGTTGCCGAAAGCTCTGAGCAAGGCATGTTGGCGCAGGTGGCGCGGGCGGATCGGCGCGGCGAGCCTGTGGTTTTCCTTGGCTGGGAACCGCATCCGATGAATGCCAATTTCGAGATGAGCTATCTGACCGGCGGTGACGATTTCTTTGGCCCCAATCTGGGCGGCGCGACGGTCTACACCAACACCAGTGCCGGTTATGCCACAGCCTGTCCGAACGTCGGCACGCTCTTGAGCAACCTTGAGTTCACGCTGGCCATGGAAAACGAGATCATGGCCGCGATTTTGGATGAAGGCCAAGACCCATCAGAGGCCGCCACGGCTTGGCTCGCGGCCAATTCCGATGTGCTGGACGGCTGGCTGGCGGGTGTGACCGCAAAAGATGGCGGTGATGCGATGGCAGCGGTTAAAGGCGCTTTGGGCGGTTAAACCAAAGCGATGCGCTTAAAGGGTCCGGCCATGCGCCGGGCCCCTTTTTTTCACGGTAATTAAAGGCGTCGCCATGGATTGGCTCACCGAGAACAAATTGCCCATTGGCCGCTTGGCCCGCGATGTATTCGACTGGATGCAGACGCATATGGCATGGGTTTTCGATGCAATTTCCGACGCGATGGAGGCGCTCATCGACGGGATTTTATGGGCGCTGCAAACACCGCATCCGCTCGTGATCGTCGGCCTTTTTGTAGCGCTCACATGGGCCTTGCAGCGCAATTGGAAAACCTGCCTGCTGATTGCCGCGGGCTTCTTGTTTATCATCAACCAAGGCTATTGGGAGGAAACTACCGAAAGCCTCACCCTTGTGCTTTGCGCCTGCGTGGTTTGCATGGCGATTGGTGTGCCCATCGGGATCGCAGCGGCGCACCGCCCCCGCGCCTACCGCGTGATGCGTCCGGTGCTCGATTTGATGCAGACCCTGCCCACATTCGTCTATTTGATCCCCGCCATCGTGTTTTTTGGCATCGGCATGGTGCCAGGGCTGTTGGCCACGGTGATCTTTGTGCTGCCCGCGCCGATCCGGCTGACCTATTTGGGCGTATCTTCAACGCCCAAGCAGCTTTTGGAGGCAGCCCAAGCCTTTGGCGCAACGCCGCAGCAGGCCCTGTGGAAGGTAGAACTGCCCTATGCCTTTCCCCAAATCATGGCCGGGATGAACCAGACGATTATGCTTTCGCTGTCGATGGTGGTGATCGCGGCGCTTGTGGGCGCCGATGGGCTGGGTGTGCCGGTGGTGCGGGCGCTTAATCAGGTGAATACGGCCCTTGGCTTTGAAAGCGGCTTTGTCATTGTGGTTGTGGCGATCATGCTCGACCGGATGCTGCGCATCGAGCGGGGCAACAAGTGAAAGCGAATGTAACGCGCCCGGCGGTTTTGTTCGACAAAGTGTCTATCGTCTTTGGCGATGCGCCAGAGACCGCGCTGCCGCTGATGGATGAGGGGCAAAGCCGCTCTGAGATCGAGGCGGCAACGGGCCAAATCCTTGGGGTGCATGATTGCTCGCTTGAGGTTGCGGCGGGGGAAATTCTCGTGCTGATGGGGCTATCTGGCTCGGGCAAATCGACGCTTTTGCGCGCGGTCAACGCGCTTAACCCGGTTGTGCGTGGCGGTGTCACCGTTGAGACCACTCAAGGCCCGGTAGACGTGACCAATGCCAGCGTTGCGGGTCTGCGCGAGGTGCGTCGCAGCGAAATTGCCATGGTGTTCCAGCAATTTGGGCTTTTGCCATGGCGCTCGGTACGCGAGAACGTCGGGCTTGGGCTTGAGCTATCGGGGCTGCCTCGTGCCGCCCGAAACGCGCGCATCAACGAGCAACTTGCGCTTGTGGGCCTGTCAGACTGGGCGGATCGCAACGTCTCTGAGCTATCCGGGGGTATGCAGCAGCGGGTTGGTCTCGCCCGCGCCTTTGCGACCGAGGCGCCGATTTTGCTGATGGATGAGCCGTTCTCAGCCCTTGATCCACTGATCCGCACCAAGCTGCAGGATGAGCTGTTGGAGCTGCAAAGCCGGATGAAGCGCACGATTATTTTCGTCAGCCACGACCTAGACGAGGCCTTCAAAATCGGCAATCGCATCTCGATCCTAGAGGGCGGGCGCATCGTCCAAACTGGCACGCCGCGCGAAATATTCACCGCGCCGCAAAACGATTATGTGGCCGAGTTTGTGGCGCATATGAACCCGCTGGGGGTACTAACCGCGCGCGATCTAATGACGAGCGATGGGGCACTGGCGGACAAAAACGCCCCTGTTGTGGCGGCTTCTAGCGCCATCAAAGACGTGCTGATCGCCCTCAGGAAAGGGCCAGAACTGCGCGTTGTTGAAGACGGCGAGACCATTGGCACGATTACTTCGAATTCGGCACTTTTTGCTTTATCTGTCCCAAATTGACCCAAGTTTTAGCAAGTTGAGCGTAAATAAATATTAATTTAACGCTCAATTCACGGCGAGGTCACGATAGGCTCCATACAATCGTTAGCAGAAAGTGGCACTCGTTTGGGAAACCAGCGAACCTTATGTGAGATGAAACTAGATGAGTTCAACAGCTGGCATTGATGAATTCTTAATCGAGATTGTCCGCGCGTCCGTGAACGGACAAGAGACAACCGTTGAGGATTACACGCCCGAAGCCGCGGAATTGGCGCCAGACGCAAAACGCCGCTACGAAGCTGTGCCTAACGCCCCCAGCCCATTCGATCGGTTTGACCTGCGGCTCGATTTCCAGAACCACATGATCTCAGGGGATTTGTTCGGCCCGCTTAGCGCTTTTAACAGCGCTTTTGTTTTGGGCGGGCGGCGCAACTGGCACCGCAGTTTTTTCGGGCCGTTTTCCCATGTCATTCGAACCGCGAACTCGACATTCCTCTGCGCGCTTTGCGAAACCGCGAAAGTTGATCATGCAAGCCCCGCGCCACACGGCTTTGCGGGGATTGAAATCAGAGACGGTGAAATCAAGGACGCGTGGTATTTGGCCCGCGAGGCAAATGGCGCGCGCATCGTATGCCACGGGGATCTGACTGCGACCACCACGGAAACCCGCGATTACTATCGCCACATTCAACTGCACTGCCTCACTGAGGATCTTGGCGCCGAAGCGAAAGCGGCCGCCGAAATGGTTATGGGCACGGGCGAGCTGAGCATGGTGGCCGCCCTTGAGACGCTTGGGATCAAGGCCACCATCAGCAAAGAGCGCGCCACGCGTTTGCGCGATACCAAAGCTGGCTACTCGGGTTCTTGCGCGCCAAAGACGCCGTCGACCTGCGCCGATCAAACCATCGATTGGAGTCATGAGCTGCACTTTGTGGATGCCAGCAAGGACAAAAAGAACGATCGTCTGGACAATCTCAAGGGGCTGGCCTTTGGCTTTGGCGCGCCCGAGGATCGCGTCTACACCCGGCACACGGCGATTATTAACACCAAAAATGTTCTCCTGTTTCCTGACGAGGAAGGGCCAAAAGCCCTTAAAGCCGCCGCGCAAAAGCGGGCATGGCTGGTGCGTTTCACCGCGCTTCACGAGTTGGGGCATCTGCTGAATATGCCCCACGCGTGGTCCCGTGCCATCGGCCACGAGCTTTTGGGCAATTCGCGTGCGGATGCGGTCAGCTGGACGAATTACCCAGTTTATCACCCCTTTGGCGAGCTGTCCCTCAACGACATCCGCACGATGGAGGAAAAAGAAAAGAAAGCCCGCCGCGCCCATTTCAACAACCAGATGTACGAGCAAGAGCAGGCGGAAATGCCCGCTGGCGGCGGTTTCGATGCGGCCGAACGGCGGTTTATCTGGCACGCGCCCCTGCGCCATATCGCCCAGGGCGGCTCGACGTTTCTCGATGGGCAATTGCCTGCCCCGGTGATCACCCATCGCAGCGCGCAAACCAATGATCTTCATCTTGAGATCATGACGCGGGTGGCCGATCCGGATAGTCTGGACCCTGCAGGCATTGAGGTCGCGCCTCTCGCCATCGACGCCTTTGTCATTGGCCACCCCGAGGTCAGCCAACTGCCTATGATCCCGGCCTATCTGAAGCTCTTTGAAAACCAAGATACCCAAGGCACCCGCACCGAAGTGCCGCTAACCGCCGCTCATTTGGACACCGGGCGTCTGCAGATTTTCCTGCGGCTATTGCAACGGCTCGAGCCGCGCGATCTGCTCGATAGCCTGCCAACGCGCATGTACACGGTTGATATGATGGGTGGGTCCGTGCCGATGGGCACCGAGCCTGAGCGCCTTTCGCACAACCAGATCGATCTGCCTTGGTTCGAGCAGCGGCGTTTGCGCAAAATGTACAAAAACCAAATCCCGACGCGCTTTGCCATGCAGGCGGTGTATTTCGATCGTGGCGAAGAACTAAGGTCAAACCCGGTCCTGCTGAATTTCACCACCCCCGGCAATGATTTGCGCCATGAATTCTTGCCACGTTATCAAAGGCTGAACAAAGCCGAGATGCAGCAAGACGATCCAGATGTATTTCGTCTGAAACCACAAGAGGCCGCACAAATGCAGGCCCGTTTCAAAGCCTTTGGGCAGGAGCAATCGAGCAGTATTTTGTCTGGGCCGCCCCCCACAAGCACGGCAATGGTCTGATGCGCAGGGGAACGCAAACAAAGGCTCAAAATCAATCAAACGAGAGGGAAAAACATGATTATCACAACCGCATATGCCGCCCTGCCGCGCCTCGGTGGACGCAGCGAGCTATTTCCAATGCACATGGGCACAACTGGCGCATTCAACGGCCTTGTCCGCTTGATGAAGCTCAAAGATGGCACGCCAACATCAAAGCTGGCGCAAAACCCTGATTGGATTTCCAACAACGGTGTAAACGCTGAAACATGGGCAGATCAGAGCCATGATTTGCTCAAGGGCTTGGCGGATGGCCAGCATGATGTTGATGCCAACGGGGCGGATGGCGCTGGAGCCGACATGGGCAACCTGCGCTCGGAACCGTGGTACTCGATTTTTGAGGTCAAGGACCAGCTTGCCATTGGGCAAAGCGAGATTTGGGCAGGTCGTTTTTTCTCGGATGCTGCGCAAACCCCTGCTGGCGTTGATTTTCCTTTGAGCGAGAGCTTTGAGGTGCAAGGCGGTGAGCCGGGCGTGTATTTCTTTTACGCAGGTCAAAGCACAATCCGGCATGTGGATGGCGTGCCGCAGCTTGCGGCGATCCGGGCGATCAAATCGATGACCTTTGCTTCGCTGTCCACCGCGCAAAACTCGACCAGTGCGGCCAAAGAGCAAGGCTGCACCCTCGACGACACCAGCGGCATGGGTAATGACAACACCGAATGGCCCGTGATGCTGAGTGACGACACTTAATGGCACCATTTAATGCATATGACCTGCTGAGCGATCGGCAACCCAAACGGTTCACCACAGGTGCCGAGCGGATTGCCATGCCCGAGGACACCTTGGCTAAGGTTGCGCCGTTTATGGGCGAGATGGGGATCACCCGTCTCGCCGATTTGACCGGGCTTGATAGTATCGCGGTGCCAACGGCGCAGGCGGTGCGGCCTATGGCCCGCTCGCTGAGCGTCAATCAAGGCAAAGGGGTGACGCCCTTGATTGCGCGGGTCTCTGCATTGATGGAATCGACCGAAACCTGGCACGCAGAAAACCCACGTCTCGAAGTCTTTAGCGGCACCCATGACGTTATGATCAGGGCGGCGCGGACCGTCGATCTGAGCGCGCTTGCTGTGCGCGATGACATCCCGAAATCGATCCTGCACAGCGCCCCGATGGAATGGATCATGGGGATGGATTTATTCGACCACGCGCCGATTTTGGTCCCGGCGGATTGCGTTTTGATGGATTATTCGCAGCCACCCCAAAGCAGCTTTTTGTACCGCACCAGCAACGGGCTGGCGGCGGGAAATTCCAAGGCCGAGGCGGCTGTCTCTGCGCTTTTAGAAGTGATCGAGCGCGATTGTATTGCCGATTTCGATGAATTCACGGCCCAAGAACGGGCGGCGGCCAAGCTGACGTCCCAGAGCGTTCTCGATGCGCTTGATCCGATGATCCCAGAAGGTCTGGCGCGCGGGCAGGCCCATGTGGATGTTTGGGACATCAAAAACGATTTGGGCATCCCGTGTTTTTACGCCATTGTGCAAAGCGGGTTCTCGCAACACACAGGTAAATTCATTCGCGGCTTTGCAGGCTCTGGTGCACATCTAAACAGCGATGTCGCCCTGAGCCGCGCGGTCACCGAGGCGGTGCAATCGCGCCTGACGGTGATCTCTGGGGCGCGCGATGATCTCGATGCTGAAGATTACGCGCCGCCTGCGCAGCACCCGGCGCAACTGATGACAAGCCGCATCTTTGAGGGCGAAATGGCCCGGCCCTATCGAAGGCTGTCGATCTCTTGTCCAACGGCGGGTGAGGATTTGGATGTTATTCTTTCAACGCTTTACCGAAATGGCTGCTCTTCTGCGGCCCTCATTGATCTGACCCATACTGATAAAGACATCCCCGTTGTTCGCGCGGTTGTACCGGGTCTTGGACAGCCAATTGGCACTGGTCTGTCACGGCTGGGCAAACGCAAAGGCGAGCCGCCGCGCGAAGAGAACCGCCCCCCGGGCGTTGACAGTCTGACATTAAACAAGCCGAAGAGATAAACCCCTGCAAATTTTTTAATGAGCAACATAAGGACAATCGTTTTGAAAACCAGAAAACTCGTATTCGTCGGGCCTTCGCTTACCCCAGACGACAAAACAAATTTTAACCAAGCTCAATATGCCCCCCCCTGTGAAGAGGGCGACGTGATCCGCGCCATGGATGCCGGGTTCAAAGCCGTCGGAATTATCGACGGGTTTTTCGGTGATAGGCGCGCGGTATCCCACAAAGAAATCCTTTTGGCGCTGTCAAAGGGCGTCGCTGTTTACGGCGCGGCCTCGATGGGGGCGCTGCGGGCGGCAGAGTTGGATAGCTGGGGGATGCAGGGCGTCGGCAGCATCTATGAAAAATACCGCTGCGGCAAATTCATGGACGACGGCGATGTGGCGGTGACCCATGGGCCGGCAGAGCTGGAATTTCCGGTGACAAGTCTCGCGGTTGTTGATGTTGAGGCTACACTGGCCTCGCTGGTGGCGCGCCGCCAAATCACCGATTACGAGATGAAGCGGCTGATGGACGTGGCTCGGGGCATTTTTTATGTCGAACGCAGTTGGGCTGCGCTTGCAGAGGCAGGGTTTAAGGACACCGAAACCCAAACCCAGATGACCCAGCTTTTCACGTCAGGCGCGGTGCAAGCCAAACGGCTCGATGCCTTGGCCCTCATGCAAAAATTTGAGCACAACGCTTTGCCTGACCTGTTTCATCGGCCAGCGCCACCACCCAAAACTTTTAGCTTTGCCAAAGACCTAAAGCGCGCAAGGGGCGGTATCCCCGACATCAATCAAGCGGCCTTCAAGGCCAAGGCAAGTTAGACGCGCCCGCCCGTTACATCGTAAAGCCAGCTTTGGTCAGGCCCTCGACCAGATTGTCGTAATCCATCTGACGGCGCAGCGGAAAGTCTTCGACGAACCACCGCGACGCATCGGCCAGCGAGAATGTACCCTCGCCTTCCCAACGCGCTTCCATATCCTCGATGGCATCCTGCGCAAGTTGCCGTGCCTCGACCAAGAGCCCCTTTTGCGCCAGAGCCGCCGCGCGCATGATCCGCGCATAGGACGGGTTGCGCGCCTCGCCGAGGGTTAGATATGAAATCGCCTCGTCGTAATTGCGCTGAAAATAATGCAATTCTCCCAGATCAGTGTTCTGGAAATCCAAGTCATTGACCTGAACCTCACGGGCCTTGGTGTAATAATAGCCGCCCTTTTCGAAATCCCCCAAAAGCACGAAAATCGACCCAAGAGAGTTGAGCCGCGCTGCCTCATAAGGGCCAAGCCGCACCGCCTCGCCGGCGGCCTGTTCCGCAAGCCCAAACTCGCGCCGCCGCATCAAGCACCAAGCCAGTGCGATCTGTGAGTTTGAATTCGTGCTGTCAAAAACCAGCGCCTTTTTCGCCATGGCCAGCGCCGTGTCGCGCTCGGCTGTGCAATTATGGCCCGGACGTGTCGAGCGGTGCCGCGAATTTAGGATCGAGACAAGCGGGGGATAGGCAATGCTCAAGCCCGGCTCAATCTCAATGGCGCGGCGCAAATATGGCTCAACCTTGATCGTGTAATCCGGCGCAGTGGCGCGGTTCAGCTCGGCTTTGGCAAAGACGTAATTTTGATAAGAACTCCAGCCCGTTGCATCCATCGGCAGCGACCGCCGTTCGATGGCCTCGATATCCGGCACAATGCGGGCTGTCATTTTATCGGTGACGCTGTTGAGCGCGCTTATCGGCTCGTCAAAGGGCTGTTTCACCCGGATCGCGCCAAGCTGCAGCCCGTCAGCAGCCGAAAGAATATTGGCGTTGCAAAACAGCTGTCCCCCCTCAAGCCCAATAGAGCCGCTGAGATAATAGCCGGTCTTGGGACCGTCGGGGTCCGTTTGCGCCTCAGTGATCGATTGGTTGCGCGACATTGCGACCCTGATCTCTTTTACATCGCCCATCCGCGCCAAAATCGCGCTGTTCAGAAACTCACAATGGCTTTGCTCAACCGGACCAAGCGTCGTGAATTGGATCAGGCTCACAACCGGCGGCCCGGTCGCGGCACCTTGGGGTGCAGGGGCGCTTTCTTTTGTCGTTGGTGTGATCTGGATCGGCCCATCCAAAGATGGCCCAGCCAAGGGCGCGGCTTTGGCAAGCGCGTCTTTGGTGAGCTGCGAGACCTCCAACTCATCGAGGGACAGCGTCTTTTCAAACCGCGTGAACAACTCTTGGGCCTTATAACCCTTGCCCAGCGCCTTATAGGCCTTGATCGCCGCCTGCGCCGCAGCTTCGTTCTCTGGCTCAAGGCGCAAAAGCGCCTCAGCGGCGGCCACGATCACCTCGTTAGCGGTGCCGGGGGGCTGGTGTAAGAGCTCCTCAAGCTTTTCGACCTGCGTCGCCCGCAAACTTCGCCGTTCGCGGTCCAACCAATCGTCAAAGACAGGGGCGACCGGATCAACACCGTGCAAAAGCTCTTTGGTGTTATAAATCGTCTGGTCCTCAAAGGAGCCAAGAAAATCAAAGGCAATCGCGCTGGTTTCCACACTAAGCTGATGCCGCTCAAACCCCAAAAGCGGTTCATGCTCATCCCCAAAACCGCGCCGGATTTCCAACAGCGTTTGGCGCAGACTCGCCCGTGCTTGGTCGGTGTTGCGATCGGACCAAAACAGATCAGCCGCAATCTCACGCGATACCTGAAGGCCGCGATGAAAAAGAAGATAGGCCAAAAGCCCAACCGCCTTTTTCGATTTAGGAAGCAGAGACCTCCCCTGAGCATCGCTCAGGCTGAACGGCCCGAGCAACGAGCAAGCCAGATCTTGATTTGTGTCCATCTTCAAGCTAGCCCCCGAAAGACTCCCGGCTAACAAATTAATGTATCTTGCCTTGTCATCGTGGGATTTACGCAAAATTTAACGATAAATTAGTCAAATTTGGCCCGCACCCCATTAAATTAACGTTACGTTACCGCGAGAATAACGGTCAATGGTCATATTGGCCTTGCGAACACGGTTTTTGGACCAATTTCTAAAGAAACTGTATTTTAGCAACAAAGGCGACAACCATTGGTTGCCTCTCCGAATGCGGGCCTGCCCGCGTCATGTTTCTTTCGGTACCACCCTCCCTGGGGGCCGAAAGCGACAGCAACGCCAAGCTCACGTGTATTGTGTGATTTGGCATTGCGCTTAAGATGCCCGATCCAACGTCCCTGGATCGGGCATCATTTAAGCGCCGCTCAGCGCCCAGATCGCTGCCGATCGCGCAAATGTCGCCGCAAAAACGTACTGACCCGTGGCAAGGCCCCAGTTTCAAACCGCGAGCGGGTGCGCAAGACCGGCGTGTGCTCAGAGTTATCATCCATGCTTTCACGAACGACGATGTAAAGCCCGCTGGCGATGATGATCGAGGTGCCAATCCAAGTCATCTGGTCGGTTTTTTCCGCAAATAAAAGCTGGCCGTAAATCGCCGCCCAAATGATCTGTGAGTATTGCATGGGCGCGATCACGGCGGCGTCGGCGTTACGATAGGCGGCGATGATGCACAGCCCAGCGCCAAACCCTAGCACAGAGACGGCCACCATCAGCCCCAGATGCGGCAGCGGCATAGGCTCATAGGCAAAAGGCAAGATCGCCCCCATCACCAAAAAGGTGATCACCATCGGATAAAGCATAAGCACCGCCGCGCGCTCTTCACGCCCGATTTTGCGGACAATGACCGAGGCTAAAGCGCCGCCAAAGGCCCCGATGAGCGCCGCAAGATGCCCAAGACCCAAAGCCGTCGTGCCGGGCCGCAGCACCACCAAAACCCCCAAAAGCCCCATGCCGACGGCGGCCCAGCGATGCAGCCCGACTTTTTCGTTGAGGATCGGGATCGAGAGCACCGTGATGATCAGCGGCATGGTGAACAAAAGCGCATAGACCTGCGCGAGGGGCAGATTGGAAAAGGCGTAAAACACGCAAAACGCCGTGATCACCACCACAACGGCGCGAACGAGCGACCACCATGGATGAATGGGGCGCAGTGTGCCTTCGGTGGCGTCCTGCATCAGCATCAGCGTGGCCAGCGGAAAGCTGAACAGCACCGAGAAAAAGATGATCTGAAAGGGTTGATAGGTCGCGCCAAGGGTTTTGACCGCGACATCATGCAGGGCAAAGGCTGCGAAGCCCAACAGCGCGAAGCCTGCGCCCCGCAAAGAGGCCTTTGCCCTATCGTTCATGCAGCGATCCTTACGATTTCGCAGCCTCGTCCAGCGCCTTCAAAATGGCATCGCCCATTTGCGCGGTCGTGATCGGCGAGCCGCCTTCGGGGCCCAAAAGATCCGCTGTGCGCGCGCCATTTGCAAGCGCCGTCTCAACCGCCGCCTCCAAAAGCGCCGCCTCATCGCCCGCATCGAACGAATACCGCAAGGCCATGGCAAAGCTGAGAACACAAGCAATCGGGTTAGCTTTGCCCTGCCCTGCAATGTCAGGGGCCGAGCCGTGCACGGGCTCGTAAAGCGCTTTCGGGCGGCCGCTTTTCATCGGCGCACCCAAGGAGGCTGAGGGCAACATGCCCAAAGACCCCGTCAGCATCGCCGCCGCATCCGAGAGCAAATCGCCAAAGAGGTTATCAGTTACAATCACGTCGAACTGCTTGGGCCAGCGGCATAACTGCATCGCGCCCGCATCCGCATACATATGGCTCAGCTCAACATCTGGATATTCCGCCTCGTGAATTTCCGTGACCACCGTGCGCCACAAAATGCCGCTCTCCATCACATTGGCCTTTTCCATCGAGCAGACTTTGTTGCCACGACGCCGCGCCAATTCAAAGGCCGAGCGCGCCACACGCGCGATCTCGCTCTCGGTGTAACGCTGGGTGTTGATGCCGACCCGCTCGTTGCCCTCTTCGATGATCCCGCGCGGTTCGCCAAAATAAATACCGCTTGTCAGCTCGCGCACGATGACAATATCGAGCCCCGCAACCACGTCCTTTTTGAGCGACGAGAAATCCGCCAGCGCGTCAAAGCACTGGGCCGGGCGCAGGTTGGAATAAAGATCCATCTCTTTGCGCAGACGCAACAGGCCGCGCTCGGGCTTCACCGAGAAATCCAGATCGTCGTATTTGGGTCCACCAACCGCGCCCAAAAGCACCGCATCCGCCGCCTGCGCCTTGGCCATCGTGTCGTCATGCAACGGCGTGCCATGGGCGTCATAAGCCGCGCCGCCCACCAAGTCTTCGCTCACATCAAAGCTCAGACCTTTGTTTTTTGCGAACCAATCAATGACCCGGCGCACTTCGCCCATCACTTCAGGGCCGATACCGTCACCGGCGAGGATCAAAATGCTGGACGCGCTCATGGGCTTTTCCTATCAAGTTTGGATGGATGTCTTATCGGCGCTAGCGCGTAGCTGACGGGCCGTTAGCCGTCAAGCCGCCCGGCTAATCTGGTGTCGCCAATGCCGCCTTAATTGCCCGACCAAAATGGTCATAAACCGCACGCACACGCGCCGATCCGTTCAATTCGCGGTGCGCCACGGTGTAAATCGGCAGCGATGGCAGCGGCATATCGGGCAAAATCTGCACAAGGCCAGGCACCTGCGATGCCAGCATGATTTGCGCAAACCCGATCCCAGCGCCGGTCTTTAAGGCCTCAAACAGCACAATCTGATTGTCGCAACGAAACCGAAAATCTGCAGGGCGGGCTTTGAACCCAACCTCCGCCATTCCCCTGATAATCTGATCGCTCTTGTCGTAGCCCAAAATGACGTGATCTTTCAGATCCTCAAAGGTTTTGGGCGCGCCACGTTTGGCCAGATAACTCTCATGAGCATAGATCCCCAAAGGCGTGTCGCCCAGCTTTTGCATGATCAGATCATTTTGCGTCGGACGCGCCATGCGCACCGCTACATCCGCCTCGCGCATCAGCAGGTTTTCGTTGCTGTTCGAAGCGACCAGCTCAATCTCTAGGCCAAGGTGCTGCTCAAGAAGTGGCGCAATCAGCCCCGGCATCACATAGGCACTGAACACTTCCGAGGCGGTGACCCGCACAGTGCCGTCAATATCCCGGGTGGTGCCCGTCGCGGTCATCGACAGGCTGGCCGCCGCCGCTTGCATGGTCTCGGCACGCGGCAAAAGCGCCCTCGCCAAATCCGTGGGCACCAAACCGCGCGCACTGCGGGTAAATAAAACCGTGCCAAGCTGCGCCTCAAGCTGAGCGATTTGCCGCCCCACCGTAGGTTGCGACAGCCCCAGAGACCGCGCGCCCCCAGACAGCGATCCCATTGTCATAACCGCAAGAAACACTTGCACGAGGGTCCAGTCGAGATGATCTGAGTTATTCATATATGAATATGTAGCATGCGTTTTTGGTCAATTACACCAAAATTTATTTTAGTTTAGATTTTGGGCAACCTACATTTTTCACAAAGGAAAGACCGATGAAAAAGACAGCCCTTATCCTTGGCGCCTCTGGACTGGCCGGGCGCCATGCGGCCACGGCCTTTGCCCAAGCCGGTTGGGAGGTGACGCGGTTTAAACGCGGCACGGATATGACGCAGGCGGCCCAAGGCGCCGACATAATCTTTAACGGCATGAACCCATCTGGCTATCGCGACTGGGAAACGGCCTTGCCCGCTATTACCCGCGACGTGATTGCAGCGGCCAAAGCCTCGGGGGCGCGGGTGATTTTGCCGGGGAATGTCTATAACTTTGGGACAGAGCCGGCCCCTTGGGGACCGAGGACGCCGCAAAATCCGAACACAAGCAAGGGTGAAATTCGGCGCGATATTGAGACATCATACCGTGAAAGCGGCATTCGCATCCTGATCCTGCGGGCCGGGGACTTCATTGCGAAGGACGGTGACGGCGCTTGGTGGGAGATGGCGATTGCTGGGCCCCTGCGCAAAGGCAAGCTGAGTTACCCCGGACCGATGGATCGCCAACACGCGTGGTGTTATCTGCCGGATTTTGCACGCGCGGCGGTGGCCCTGAGCGAGGGCGAGGACCGCCTAGACGATTTTGCGGATATTCCTTTTGCGAGCTTGAATGTAACCGGGGATGAAATTGCTGTTGCCGCTCGCGCGGTTCATGGCAAGGTTGTGCAAAAGCGCTTTAGCTGGTGGGCGTTGCGGCTGGCTGGCCCATTTTGGGCGACCGCACGCGAGGTCTTAAAAATGCGCTATTTGTGGACCCACCCCCACGGGTTGGACCCTGCGCCAATGATGGCGCTGTTGCCAAGTTTTGAGCCGACAAGCTTGGAACAAGTGATTGCAAACACGTCAAAAATCGATGTCGACCCAGACAAGACGGTGGTCAGAGCTGACGGGACGGCCATCGCCAATTAGCGCAAACCCCGGCTCTTGGGGCGCTGGCCAGAACACGCCAGCGCCAAAGACCCCAAGCGCGCGCGCGGGCAGCGCGTAATCGACCCGCAGATTGCCCGGCCCACCGCTATCACGCCAATCGGCGGTATCTTGGGCGGGGGGCGTTTTATGTTTGGCATTGGTGCCCGCTTGCTGCTGCGTCGCGGCCTCAGCCCCTTGGCTTGCAGGCGTGGGGTCTTGCAGCAGAGGGTGCGCCAAAAGAGCGGCAATCGCATCATGATCCCCTTCGCCATCCAGCGGGTCAGCGTTCAGATCGCCCAAAACGACAAAGGGCCCGTCCGCGCGCGGGGCGTTTCGGCCCTGATCATCGGTGAAGGGGCTGCCGTCGAGATATTGCACCCAAAACCTGATCTCGTCGCCGTTGCGTTTACCATTGAAATCCTCGGGCCCGTCAAAAACAGGCGGCGTTGGATGACTGGCAAAGATATGAAGCGGGCGCGCGTTTACAAGCACGGGAATGTCCCAATGTGACTTTGAACTTAGACGCATCACCTCTTGTGCCTGAGCCGACGGAAACGGGCTGCTGTCTGGATGCGCGGGCAAACGCGCGCCCGGAAAATCCTTCCACTTCAGCTTGGCAAAACTGCGCGCCTTTGCGGTATCAATTGGGTGGCGTGACAAAAAAAGCATGCCGAACTGGCCTGCAAAATTTCCATAGCCAAATGCATCAGCCGGTCCGCGCAGCTTGCCATCGCCATTTAGATCAAGGCCGGTTGGTCTGCCCGTATTTGACGGCAAGGCCAAAAGATAAGGGTAATCAATGCCCGGTTCTTGCCCGTCTTTGCGCAAAAGCGCGGTAAAGGCTGCGGCGGCAAGCCCTTCGCCATCATGGTCAAACTCGTTGATCAACAGAATATCCGGGCGCACCGTGCGGATGATGTCAGCGACGGCCAAAAGTTGGCGTTTTTCGCCTTTTCTCAAATCCGCCAGCAAAAGCCCCGGCCCTTGGCGGGTCAAAGAGGCGTTAAAAGTGGCCACGCGCAGGCGCTCGGCGACGGCAGAATTTGCGATTGTCGTAAGACATATAAGTATCGCGACAAGGAGCGCCCGCATCAGCTTGTCCGGGCGCGGCGGACAAGCCAGCCGACTTTTAAAAGGGCCGAGCCGCGCATGATCAAGCTGGCAGGCAGAAATGCCCAAACGGCACAGCCCCAAATCAGCGGTTGGTGGTTTTGCAAGACGCTAGGGTCGAACCAACCGCTGGCCCGCGAGGCTAGAACGGGG
This sequence comes from uncultured Rhodobacterales bacterium, assembly GCA_964384315.1. Taxonomy (GTDB): domain Bacteria; phylum Pseudomonadota; class Alphaproteobacteria; order Rhodobacterales; family Rhodobacteraceae; genus CAYLLD01. Next base: position 31,377 of record CAYLLD010000010.1, read on the forward strand.
ATTACAAATGGTAGACCGACACCGATCAGAACGTTGGCCGTGCCATCACGAAAAAGCCGAACTTCGACATCCCGGCCAGATGCGGGTTCGAAGGTGGGAAGATTGACCCAAAGGTTGAAATTGTCGCGACCAACGGGCCAGCGGAAAAGCCAAAGCGTCAAGGTGAACAGCGCAAATGAGACAAAAGCGATCACGAAACTGGTTGCCGCCGCACGGGCTAGCATGGCTTTGAAGGCCTCAGAACTGCCGTCACCTAGCATGGCAACTGCGACGCGAACCGGAGACAGGGGTAGATCGGTTAGATCAACCGCCCGATCGGTTAAGCTAAGAACCTCGGCCGAGAAGGTATCGGCGTTCGCGAGCGCGCGTGCCAAAAATACGAGGGCGGTGATTTGAAAGAAGAACGTGAAAAACCGGATGCGGTTGAAGGGCGGGGCAAATCTGAAATCGATCAGGCCCGGGTGGCTGGACGCATATTCGAACAGGGTAAAGGCCCCGGCGATACCACCGACAATTAGTGATATTTCTTGCGCCGCCTGAGATACATCGGGCAGCAAGAAAGCTGGCAGGGCGACGACGATTAGAACGAGGCTTGCTCGCACAAATGCACCCAAGAAACGTTTGCTCAACGCCCTGCCTTTCACTCATTTTGGGCCGAGGTGCGCACCCCCGACCCAACTTAGACTTAAATTTAGACCCATGGAGCCGCAGCGCTGTAAGTGGCTTCGAAGGCGTCGATGGCACTGACCTTTTTCAAGCTCAGACCAATTTCATCGAGACCATTGAGAAGACATTCTTTTTTAAACGCATCGACCTCGAAGGAGATTTTGCTGCCGTCAGGCCGCGTGATCTCTTGGGTCTCCAGATCAACATCGATGACCGCATTTGCCCCATTTTGGGCATCTTCCATCAGCAAGTCGACCGTCTCTTGTGGCAAAGTGATCGGTAGAATGCCGTTTTTGAAGCAGTTGTTATGAAAGATATCCGCGTAAGAGGGCGCGATCACGACACGAATGCCGAAATCCAACAGCGCCCAAGGCGCATGTTCCCGGCTGGACCCGCAGCCGAAGTTTTCGCCAGCCACAAGCACGGTTGCCCCGCGATAGGCCGGTTTATTCAGAACGAAATCGGCGATTTCCTCGCCGTTATCGTCATATCGCATTTCGTCAAACAAATTGACGCCCAGACCCGAGCGCTTGATCGTTTTGAGGAATTGCTTCGGGATAATCATATCCGTATCCACATTCACCAAAGGCAAAGGCGCAGCCACGCCACTAAGCTGAGTAAATTTTTCCATCACATCGTCCCCGCCATTCAAACCGCTGTTTTGCACAGCAAAAATGGCTCTCCTGTTCTCTTTTCTGCCAAAAATATTGAATTTGGGTTAAACCAATTCGCGAACATCGGTCAGACGCCCGGTCACAGCCGCAGCCGCAGCCATGGCAGGCGACAACAAATGCGTGCGCCCGTTGCGGCCCTGACGCCCTTCGAAGTTGCGGTTCGACGTCGAGGCACAGCGCTCGCCGGGGCTCAGCTGATCGGGGTTCATCGCCAGACACATCGAACAGCCCGCAAGACGCCATTCAAAACCTGCCGCTTGCAAGAGATCCGCGATGCCTTCCTCTTCGGCCTGCGCGCGCACAAGGCCAGAGCCCGGCACGACAATCGCCCGCAGCCCGTCTTTG
>CAYLLD010000011.1:0-5790 GCA_964384315.1 uncultured Rhodobacterales bacterium
GTTTTTCACCTTTATGCTCCTGACATCGACCCCCTTCGCGCGGCTGGCGAACCCGCCCCTGAACGGACGCGATCTCAACCCGCTGTTGCAAGACCCCGGTCTCGCCTTTCACCCGCCGTTTCTCTACCTCGGCTACGTCGGGCTCTCCATGGCGTTCTCTTTCGCCGTCGCCGCCCTGATCGAGGGCAAAGTCGATGCCGCATGGGCCCGCTGGGTGCGCCCTTGGACGCTCGCCGCTTGGATGTTCCTGACCATCGGGATCGCCCTTGGCAGTTGGTGGGCCTATTACGAATTGGGCTGGGGCGGCTGGTGGTTCTGGGATCCGGTCGAGAACGCCAGCTTTATGCCGTGGCTCTTCGCTGCCGCGCTTCTGCACTCGGCCATCGTCGTGGAAAAACGTGAGGCGCTCAAAAGCTGGACCATCTTGCTGGCGATCCTCGCCTTTTCCTTTTCGCTTTTGGGCACCTTCATCGTGCGATCGGGGCTTTTGACCAGCGTCCACGCCTTTGCCACAGACCCCACCCGCGGTGTCTATATCCTCGGCATTTTGGTGTTCTTCGTCGGCGGCGCGCTCACGCTCTATGCCTTGCGTGCCGAAGAGCTTGAGGCCAAGGGCGTCTTTTCAGGTGTCAGCCGCGAGTCCGCTCTTGTGGTGAACAACCTGCTTCTTAGCGTCTCATGTCTTGTTGTGTTCTTTGGCACCATGTGGCCGCTGGTGGCAGAAGTGATCTGGGACGAACGCATCACTGTTGGCCCGCCGTTTTTTGATCTGGCCTTCACACCCTTCATGATCGCGCTTGCGATGATCCTACCACTGGGCGCGGCCCTGCCGTGGAAGCGCGGCAAGGTAGAGGCGGTCCCGACCCCGATTTGGGGGGCGCTTGCGCTATCGATTGCAGGGGGCGCGCTGCTTTTCACCCTGAGCACCGGGCGCGGCATAATCGCACCCATCGGGCTGGTGCTGGCGCTTTGGGTTGTTCTGGGCTCACTCGCAGATTTGGCCGCTCGCATCCGTTTGGGCGCGATCCCCTTTGGGAACTCTATGGCCCGGCTCATTGGATTGCCCCGCGCGGAAATCGGCAAGTTCACCGCCCATAGCGGTTTTGGACTGACGATTTTTGGTATCGCCATGATCACCGCCTTTGAGGTCGACGACATCCGCGTGGCGCAGCCGGGGGATCGGTTTACGGTTGGTGGCTACGACATCGAATTTGAGGGCGTTAAGGGACTGCAGGGCCCAAATTACGTCGCCAATGAGGGGCAGTTTTCGGTCTGGCGCAACGATCGTGAATTGGCGCAGCTCAGCCCACAAAAACGCGTTTACACCGTGCAAAACATGCCCACCACCGAGGCGGCTATCGACAGCGGTTTAACCCGCGACGTTTATGTGACCCTCGGGGATCAACAGGCGGATGGTGGTTGGGCGGTGCGCTCTTATGTCAAACCCTTTGCCAATTGGATTTGGATCGGTTCGGGCGTCATGGCTCTGGGCGGGCTGATCTCATTGTCGGACCGCCGTTACCGCGTTGGCGTGGCCGCGAGGCGCAAGCGGGCAGGCACAGCGGTGCCCGCTGAATGATTTGCGCCATGAATAGCAAGTTTTTCATCTGGCTTGGGATCGGTTGGCTGTGCCTTATGGGTGCGGCTGCGGCGGTTGAGCCTAGCGAAATGCTAAGCGATCCGGTGCTGGAGGCGCGGGGGCAAGTGCTCGACGAGCAGTTGCGTTGCGTGAAGTGCCAATCCGAATCTATTGCGTCTTCGAACGCCGATTGGGCGCGCACTGCGCGCGTTTTGGTGCGCGAGCGTTTGGTAGCTGGTGATAGCGACGAAGAGGTGATCGCGTGGTTCGTCGCCCGCTACGGGGATTACGTCCGCATGGAACCGCCCTTTCGCGGCGCCACTTTGTGGCTCTGGTTGGCGGTGCCCATTGTCTTCGTTCTAGGCGCTCTCGTGGTGGCCCGTGCGGTCATGCCGCGCCGGATGCCTGCGGTAAATTCGGGGGGGGCAGGCCCTAAGCTAAGCGCCCAAGAAGAGGCCCGCGTGGCGGCGTTGACACGAAACAAGGGCTCGTAAAGACTGACCCACGAGCAAAAGCAAAGGTCTGACCCTGTGGTAAATTCTGCGATTAACTCTGTGACTGCCTATGAGACAATCACATATGACGTGAGCAATAGCATCGCGCGTATCACCCTAAATCGCCCAGAGGTGATGAATGGTCTGAATTCGCAGATGCGCAACGATCTGTTGCATGCGATCAAGCGCGCCGAGGATGAGGCGCGGGTGATCGTCACGCGCGGGGCAGGGCGCGGCTATTGCTCTGGGCAGGACTTGGGCGATGCCAAACGGGTGAGCGATCTTGATTTAGAGCGAACGCTGCGCGAGGAATATGAACCGCTTTTGATGGCAATTTATGAGTGCAAACTGCCAACGGTTGCTGCGGTAAATGGACCAGCGGCGGGTGCGGGGGCCAATTTGGCCCTTGCCCATGACGTGGTGATTGCCACGCATTCGGCGGTGTTTTTGCAGGCCTTCGCACGGATCGGCCTCGTGCCCGATGCAGGGGGATCATATTGGCTGCCGCGTCAAATGGGATTTGCCAAAGCCATGGGGGCCGCGCTTTTCGCCGAGCCTGTCTCGGCCAGCGATGCAGCAGCTTGGGGTATGATTTGGGAGGCTGCGCCTGATGCTGACTTTGACGAGGTAATCGAGGCGCGGCTGGCCCACCTCGCCCAAGGCCCAACCGCCTCGTATCGCCTGATCAAGCAGGTGATGCGATCCAGTTTTGAAAATGAATTGCCGGCGCAACTGGCCCTTGAAGCCAGCGCCCAAGGCGAGGCAGGGCGCACCCGTGACTTTGTGGAGGGCGTCATGGCGTTCTTAGAAAAACGCCCCGCTAAATATGAGGGGCGGTAACCCCAAGCCCAAGAGCTAAAAACTTGCGCGTATCGCAGTGATTTCACTGTAGTTTTTTAGGGATGGTTTAGCGCTTTATACATATTTTTTTGCGACAACTCAGCGAAACCCAACCCTGGGTGAACATCGACCATAAGACAGGGTATTTCGTGGAAAAACTAAAGCAATTTGGCATCCCAGCGCTGCTTATTGGGATGATTCTTTTGATCGGATACCGTGCAGGCTCGATGGTGCTTGACCGTTACGGTGATGTGCGGGCCCATAAGATGGCCTCAAATTCGCATTTGATCTCGGACGCGCTAGCCACGCTCGTGGCGCTGTCTGATCTTGAGCGTAGCGTTCAAGACCTGAAGCGTGTTGATCAGGACATCGCGCAAGACACGGTGGACGTTAACCGCTTTGGCGAGGCGCTATACGAGCGCGCCGAAGTTTTGCGCGCCTACCGCGAAACTGCGCACTCGGCCCCGCTTGAATTATCGTTGGTAAAAATTCTGGGCGTTCAATCGCTGGCGGAGAAAATTCTTGCGGGCGATTTGGCGGTGCAACTGCCATTAAGCAACGCGCTTTTGGACGTGATTGAGGCCGCGCGTATGCCCCTGCTGGAATTTGTGCGCGAACAACAAGAGGCACAAAACCTATCGAGCGCCCGACAAGGCAAATTGGTGGGCTCTTTGACCTATGCAGCTGTGGGGTTGCTGGGGATATTCATGGCCGTCCTATGTGGTTTGGTGATTGTCATGGGGCTTCAAATCAAGGCGCAGAAGAAAGCGCGCTTAGCGGCCAAAAACGCGGATTTTCTGGCGCATTACGATCCCTTGACGGGCCTGAAAAACCGTACGGCGTTCAAGACGGCGGCGGAACGTTTAAAAGAACAATCTGAATCCTCGCTGCTGTTTGTGTGCAATTTGGATAATTTCAAGGCCATTAACGAAACCCACGGTCAGGCGGTTGGGGACGATGTTTTGCGTAAGGCAGGCGGCTTTATCACCGCTATTGCCAAGCAATTTGGCGGTGAAGCGGCGCGTCTTGGTGGTGATGAGTTCGCGATATTCCTGCCCGGACCAATCAGTTCGATGCGCACGGCAGCAATTTGCGATACCCTTTTGGCCGATCTGCGCGGTCCCCTAACTCTCGGCCAGCGCCAGATTTCTGCGTCAATGAGCATTGGCGTGGCTTACGATACCACGGCGGCGGGGGGGGATGCTTGCAACTATACCGACCTGCAGCGCGCTGCCGATCTGGCCTTGTTTCGGGCAAAATCTGAAGGGGCTGGAACCTATATTTTCTTTGATGAAGACATGGCAGAGGCCACCGCGCGCTACAACCGATTGGATGCGGCACTTGGCGAGGCCATCGCAAACGAAAAACTCACTTTGGTCTATCAGCCCCAAGTCGACCTAAAGACTCAAAATGTCTGCGGCTTTGAGGCTCTGGTGCGTTGGACCCATGAAGGCGAGTTCATCTCCCCAGCTGAATTCATTCCAATCGCCGAAGCAAATGGCCAAATTTTGGAGCTAGACCTGCAAGGTTTCAAAACCGCACTCGTAACCTTGAAGTCATGGCTCGATGCGGGGCATGCGCCAGTAAAGATGTCGACCAATTTTGCCGCACTGCATTTCAAATCCCCACAAATTGTCGAGCGGGTCCAAGCCACGCTTCAGGAAACCGGTGTCCCCCCTGAATTGGTGACCCTAGAGATGACGGAAAGCATGCTGGTTGAGGATATGGCCAATACCCAGTTGATTTTGACACAGCTAAAGGAATTGGGGGTGTCTTTGGCATTGGACGATTTTGGCACCGGCTACTCGTCGCTAGCGAATCTGCAGACGCTTGATTTGGACTATGTAAAAATTGACCGTTCGCTGGTCGATGGCATCGACCAATCGACACGCCGTCGTGATTTGTTGGGCTCGTTGGTGAGCATGACCCGTGTCTTGGATAAACGCCTTGTCATTGAGGGGGTCGAAACCGAGGCGCAGCACGAAATTCTAGAAACTTTTGAGGGCGGCATAGGGCAAGGATATCTATATTCTCGGCCCCTTGCGCCTGATGATGCTCTGGCATTCCTAGACGCCAATCAATCACAAAGCGCCGAGCCAGTTGCTGGGGCAGCATGACCCATTGAGGCCAGCATATCTTTAAACGTGCAAAGAATGCCACGCGACTTAACTTATCCTAAATACATCACCGTCCATTGGTTGACCTCCTAAGACCCCGAGAGTAAACCCTGCGGGCGGTTGTGAAATGGGTTGCATCAGGTAGGAGAAGCCAGCCACATGCAAGGATTGTTGATCGAATATTTGCCCATTCTTCTGTTTCTGGCAGTTGCAATCGGCTTGGGACTGGTGCTGATGCTCTCGGCTGTGGTTGTTGCTGTGCGCAATCCCGATCCAGAGAAAGTTTCTGCTTACGAATGTGGCTTCAATGCCTTCGATGATGCGCGTATGAAATTCGACGTACGTTTCTATCTCGTCTCGATCCTCTTTATCATTTTTGATCTCGAGGTCGCCTTCCTTTTCCCATGGGCTGTTAGCTTCCAGTATCTTGGCGATTTCGGGTTTTGGTCGATGATGGTTTTCTTGGGCATTCTCACCATCGGGTTCGCCTATGAGTGGAAAAAAGGAGCCTTGGAATGGGAATGACACCAGCGCTTTCTAACACCGCCGGCGCGGATCAATCGGTTGCGGTTCGCGGACTGAGCGATGAATTGGCTGATAAGGGCTTTCTCGTTACCTCCACCGACGACATTATCAATTGGGCACGCACCGGCAGCTTGCATTGGATGACCTTTGGGCTGGCCTGTTGCGCGGTTGAAATGATGCATACAGCGATGCCGCGTTACGATCTTGAGCGGTTCGGAACCGCGCCCCGCGCTAG
>CAYLLD010000011.1:5800-32851 GCA_964384315.1 uncultured Rhodobacterales bacterium
AGCCCGCGTCAATCGGATCTGATGATTGTTGCCGGGACGCTCACCAATAAAATGGCCCCCGCTCTGCGCAAGGTATACGATCAAATGCCTGAGCCGCGCTATGTGATCTCGATGGGGTCATGCGCAAACGGCGGCGGCTACTACCACTATTCCTATTCAGTGGTTCGTGGCTGTGATCGCATTGTGCCTGTAGATGTTTATGTGCCGGGTTGCCCGCCGACGGCAGAAGCGCTGCTTTACGGTATTTTGCAACTCCAGCGACGCATTCGTCGCACCGGCACGATTACAAGGTAAGAGGGACCCATGTCTGAAGCTTTGACAGAATTGGGCCAATCAATTGAGGCCGCATTGCCCGAGGCCGTAAGAGAGTTCACGGTTGAGAATGGCGAATTGACGGTGCGCGTTAGCGTGTCTCATCTTGTTGCTGTTGTTGAGCACCTGCGCAATCACGGCCGGTGCAAGTTTTCAACACTGATTGACATAACCGCGATCGACTATCCAACCCGCGAAAAACGCTTTGATCTGGTTTACCACTTCCTAAGTATGTACGCCAATCACCGTATTCGCGTGAAATGCGCGGTGCGTGATGGGCAAGTGGCGCCGTCGATTACGCCGTTGCATCTCTCGGCGAATTGGTTCGAACGCGAAGTTTTCGACATGTATGGGATCATGTTCTCCGGTCACCCAGATTTGCGCAGAATTTTGACGGATTACGGCTTTTCGGGCCATCCATTGCGCAAAGATTTCCCAACCACAGGTTATGTCGAGCTGCGCTACGATGAGCTTGAGAAGCGGGTCGTCTATGAGCCTGTCGATCTCGTCCAAGAGTACCGGCAGTTTGACTTCATGAGCCCCTGGGAAGGTGCGGAATATATTTTGCCCGGCGATGATAAAGTGGAAGGTGCAGCATAATGGATGGCGGCAACTTTAACGATGCCCTAACCGGCGAGCAGCAAATCCGAAATTTCAACATTAATTTCGGGCCACAGCACCCCGCTGCCCACGGCGTTCTTCGTCTTGTGCTTGAACTTGATGGTGAAATCGTAGAACGCTGCGACCCCCATATTGGTCTTTTGCACCGCGGCACTGAAAAGCTGATGGAGAGCCGGACGTACCTGCAAAACTTGCCCTATTTCGACCGGCTCGATTATGTCGCGCCGATGAATCAGGAGCATGCATGGTGTTTGGCTATTGAAAAGCTAACCAACACCGAAGTGCCGCGCCGTGCTAGTTTGATCCGTGTCCTTTATTCTGAAATTGGGCGCATTTTAAACCATCTTTTGAATGTCACGACCCAAGCCTTGGATGTCGGTGCGCTTACACCGCCGCTTTGGGGGTTTGAAGAACGTGAAAAATTGATGGAGTTTTACGAGCGTGCTTGTGGCGCACGGCTCCATGCCGCCTATTTCCGGCCCGGCGGTGTTCATCAAGATTTGCCGCAAGAATTACTCGACGATATCATGGCGTGGACGTTAGAGTTCCCGTCGGTCCTAAAAGACTTGGATGATCTGCTCACGGAAAACCGGATTTTCAAGCAGCGTAATGTCGATATTGCGATTGTCTCAGAGCAGGAAATTCTCGATTGGGCTTTTTCCGGCGTGATGGTTCGCGGCAGTGGCATGGCGTGGGATTTACGCCGCGCGCAGCCATACGAATGTTACGACGAATTTGAGTTTCAAATCCCCATTGGTAAAAATGGCGATTGCTATGACCGTTATTTGTGCCGGATGGCGGAAATGCGCGAAAGCCTGAAAATCATGCAGCAGGCAATCGAAAAGTTGGAAGCCTGTGCTGGCGATGAAGTTCTTGCCCGCGGCAAAGTCACGCCGCCCGCTCGCAGCGACATGAAAACCTCGATGGAAGCACTGATCCACCACTTCAAGCTATATACCGAGGGTTTCAAAGTTCCCGCAGGTGAAATCTACGCCGCCATCGAAGCGCCAAAAGGTGAGTTTGGCGTTTATTTGGTCAGCGATGGGTCAAACCGGCCCTACAAGGTTAAAATTAGAGCGCCGGGTTACCCGCATCTTCAGGCAATGGATCACGTGGCTTCGGGGCATCAACTTGCCGATGTATCGGCAATTATCGGGACCATGGATGTTGTTTTCGGCGAGATTGACAGGTGAGCGGTTCAGCCGCCACCCGGCCCGATGGGACAAACCATGAGTAAGATTTCTCTGGCACTCCTAGCCATGCTGGTTTTTTCGACCGCGGCGCGGGGGGAAACAATTTCTGAGTTGGTAAACCGAGGTCTGGTTTTGCTCGACAGCCATGTCTTGGACAATGGCACCGTTGCGCTAATTCTGGGATCGATTGATGGCGGGCCGCAGTTCATCTGCCAGACCCGCTATCGGATCAGCACAGATGGTGATTTTGATAACTGTAGGATGCTAAAATAATGCTGCGTCGTCTGCATGATGAACAACCCGAAACGTTTAAGTTCTCCAAAGCCAATGAGGCTTGGGCCTTGGCGCAGGTTCAAAAATATCCCGAGGGCCGCGCGGCCAGTGCGATCATCCCATTGCTTTGGCGTGCCCAAGAGCAAGAGGGTTGGCTTTCGCGTCCAGCGATTGAGCATGTGGCGCAGCGTTTGGGCCTCGCGTATATTCGCGCCCTCGAAGTTGCGACATTCTACTTTATGTTCCAGCTTCAGCCAGTGGGGTCTCTGGCCCATGTTCAGGTTTGTGGTACCACCAGTTGCATGATTTGTGGCGCTGAGGATTTGATCTCGGTTTGTCGTGAAAAAATTGCGCCGGATGCGCATCAGATTTCGGCGGACGGCAAGTTTTCTTGGGAAGAGGTTGAATGTTTGGGTGCCTGTACAAATGCGCCCATGGTTCAAATCGGCAAAGACTTCTACGAAGATTTGACCACAGAGCGATTTGCCGAAATCCTTGAGGAATTTTCCCGAGGTGAAGTGCCAACACCCGGTCCGCAAAACGGCAGATTTTCCTGCGAGCCCAAGGGCGGCGCGACGGCTTTGACCGACTTTGTAATGCCACAGATAGAGCACAATGGCTCGGTGGCGCGGGCTGTTGGCATCGGCGATACCGTTGCGCGCATTCAGGGCGATGAGACGGTCTACAGCCATCCAAAATTGACCAGTAAGCGTAGTGCTGCAACAGGCAAAGCCAAGGTTGCAAAGCCTGCGGCAAAGACAAAGAGCGCAGCAAAACCTGCAAGTAAATCGGCCAAAGCTGAAGCGACTACGGCAACACCACAAAACACCGGAACTAAGCCAAAGATGTTAAAAGCACCGCGTAAGGGCGGCGCAGATGATCTAAAACTCATCTCAGGGATTGGTCCTAAGCTAGAAAAACTGTGCAACAGTTTGGGGATTTTCTACTTTGCACAAATTGCAGAGTGGGGTGCCGACGAAATTGCTTGGATTGATAGCAATCTCGACGGATTTAGAGGGCGGGCATCGCGTGACAACTGGGTAGACCAGGCGCGTCGATTGCGAGTAGATGGATAGACATCGGTTTCCAAAAAGTGGCTAACTTCATGCCACAGGGACAGGAGAGGGAATATGGCGACGAATGACGCGCACCACAGGTGCATGATTTGCCGAGCAATCGGTTTTGTTTTGGCCGCAATTGTAGTGGGGCTAATTACTTGGTGGCTTTTAGGCAAAGTTGACGTCTGGGCTGCAATGCTAGCCTTTTTGGGCCTTTTGGCTCTCGGGCTATGGTTGGTGGTCCGTTATTGCGGCGATCCAGGAACATTGCACAGTAACTATGGCGCCCAAACAGGCGTAGGTACCGCAGCGGCCACTGGTGCCGTTGGTGCCGCAGCCGCTGGTGCAGCCGCCTTGGCAACACGTACTAAAAATGCCGCTGGCGAAGCGGGACATCTCGCAGGTGCGGGATTCTCTGGCGCTGGTGAATTTGCTGGTGACGTAGCCAGTGGTGTTGGCAATGCGGCTTCAGGTGCCGTGAGCGGTGCTACGGATGGTCTTCGCGCTGGTGTTTCGGGTGCTGGTAGCATGGCAAGCGGTGCCGTTGATGCTGCAACTGGTGCAATCGGCGGGGCAACGGATGGGGTCAGCGCAGGTGTGTCCGGCGCAGCGGGCGCTGCTTCCGAAGTTGGCGGTCGGGTTAGTGCCGGTCTTTCAGGTGCTGGCAACGTGGCTTCCGATGTTTCTGGCGCGGCGACAAGTGCCGCAACTGGCGCAGTCGGTGGGTTAAGCGCTGGCGCTTCTGCTGCCGCGGCCAAGGCCAGTGGCGTTGTTGGCGCAGGTACATCTGAGGCGCGCAATGTTACGCATGGGGCGGCAGATGCTGCCGCTAACGCGGCTCGCGAGGCCGAACTTGCGAAAGCTGCTGCTGAGAAAAAGGTTGCAGCTGAGAAACTGGCAGCAGCCGAAAAATTGGCCGCTGCAGAGAAGAAGGCCGCCGCCGAGAAACTGGCAGCAGCCGAGAAAAAGGCCGCCGCCGACAGGATCGCTGCAGCTGAGAGAAAGGCCGCAGCCGACAAGAAAGCTGCCGCTGACAGAATTGCTGCTGAAAAGAAGGCCGCAGCTGAGAAAGTTGCAGCGGCTGAGAGAAAAGCTGCAGCCGACAAGAAGGCCGCAGCCGCAGAAAAGGCACGTGCTAAAGAGGTCGCTGGTGCATCTATTGCTACCGGTGCAACCGCTGCTGGCTTGTCTGGCGGTGCTGTTTCGGCGGATGCTGGTACAAAACCTGTTGGTCTTAGTGGCCCACGGGTCGGCAAGGGCGACGATCTTAAGCGGATCAAAGGTGTCGGGCCAAAGCTTGAAGGTGAACTTCACCGTATGGGCTATTATCACTATGATCAGATTGCTGAATGGTCTGGTGACGAAGTGGCTTGGGTTGATGGCAACATCAAAGGTTTCCCAGGCCGCGTGACCCGCGATCGTTGGGTTCCGCAGGCAAAACTTCTTGCTGGTGGTAAGGTCGTAAGTGACGACGTTCTTGAGCGTATCAAGAGCGGCGAAACTGTGGATCTGACCGACTACGACAAAGATGGCGTGTCTGAGGGTGCCAATGAGGGCAAGCGGCCCGAGGCGCTTTCGGGACCACGTGGCGGTAAGGCTGACAATCTCAAAGAGATCAAAGGTGTTGGTCCGAAGATGGAAAAAATGCTCCATTCGCTCGGGTTCTACCACTTTGATCAAATCGCAAGCTGGAGCGCCGATGAGGTGGCTTGGGTTGATGCAAACCTTGAGGGCTTCAAAGGCCGGGTGACGCGCGATGAGTGGGTAAAGCAAGCTGTAATCCTTGCCAAGGGCGGCGAGACTGAGTTCTCGAAGCGCGTGGAAAAAGGAAAGGTTTACTAATTGATGCCAAAACCAAGCTCATCATCAATCCCGCACAGCGGGCGCGCTCAGGCGCGTGTTGCAGCGATTGTGATTGTTGTAACGATGATAGGCTGGTTTTTGTTGTCCTTTATCGGGGGCCGTCTAGAGATGGCCCCCAAATATGCGTTTCTCATCGACCTCGCCGCTTTGGCGGCCTTTGCGTGGGCGATGATAGTTGGTTTTAAGGTCTGGCGGGCGCGTCAGGTGGATAAGGAAGGCTGATGATGCTCGGCGATCAGGACAGAATTTTCACGAATATCTACGGTATGCACGACCGATCATTGGCTGGCGCGAAGGCGCGCGGCCATTGGGATGGCACTGGTGCATTGGTAAAACGTGGACGCGATAAGATTATTCAGCAGGTCAAAGATAGCGGCCTGCGCGGTCGCGGCGGTGCGGGCTTTCCGACCGGCCTTAAGTGGTCGTTCATGCCCAAAGAAAGCGATGGTCGTCCCCATTACCTTGTTGTTAATGCGGATGAGTCAGAGCCGGGCACCTGTAAAGACCGCGAAATCATGCGGCATGATCCCCATACCTTGATTGAGGGGTGCCTCATTGCGGGCTTCGCGATGGGTGCTAATGCGGGCTACATCTATATCCGCGGGGAATTCATCCGCGAGCGCGAGGCGCTTCAACATGCGATTGATGAAGCCTATGACGCGGGTCTGTTAGGCAAAAATGCAGCCAAGTCTGGTTGGGATTTTGATCTTTATCTTCATCACGGCGCAGGGGCTTATATTTGCGGTGAAGAAACTGCCTTGATCGAAAGCCTCGAAGGCAAAAAGGGCATGCCGCGGCTCAAGCCGCCGTTCCCGGCCAATACCGGGCTCTATGGTTGCCCATCCACGGTTAACAATGTTGAATCCATTGCTGTGGTGCCGACAATTTTGCGTCGCGGTTCTGACTGGTTTTCATCCTTTGGGCGCCCAAACAACGCGGGCACTAAGCTCTTTGCAATCTCGGGTCACGTGAACAACCCCTGTGTGGTTGAAGAGGCGATGTCGATCACTCTGCGTGAACTGCTCGACAAACATTGTGGCGGTGTGCGCGGCGGTTGGGACAATCTAAAGGCGGTCATTCCGGGCGGCTCGTCTGTGCCATGTATCCCTCAGGCGTCTTGCGACGACCTTATTTTGGATTTTGATAATCTGCGCGAAATGAGATCGGGTCTGGGTACTGCGGCGGTGATCGTCATGGATCAATCGACTGATATCATCAAAGCGATTTGGCGGCTGTCGAAGTTCTACAAGCATGAAAGTTGTGGCCAGTGTACCCCATGCCGTGAGGGCACTGGGTGGATGATGCGCGTCATGGATCGGCTGGTAACTGGAGAGGCTGAGGTTGAAGAGATCGATATGCTCCTAGATGTCACAAAACAAGTTGAGGGACATACCATCTGTGCGCTAGGTGATGCGGCCGCTTGGCCGATTCAAGGCTTGATCCGTCACTATCGCGATGAAATCGAAGACCGTATCAAACATAAACGTACTGGACGCGTAAGCGCGGTTGCTGCCGAATAACTAAGTCAGAATGAGAGACCGTTCTAACTGAGCTTTAATGGCCGTGCTTCAAACACGAGACCGCTGCCCCCGACAATGCCTATGAAAATTCCATCAACATTGGCTTGGTGAGAGGACCATCCCACGGTTTCCTGCGTCCCAAGCGAATTAACTAAGACAAGGCTCAAAATTGTTAAGGCTCTTTCAACCAAAACCAGAGCAGATGGTGATGCAAATGCGGAAGAATCCGCTCAACAGATTTATGGAGCATAAATCAGGTATGACGACCCTCTGGACGACGTCAATCAGACCTGTCGAGGCGCATATTGCACCTGCGTCGCTGCAACGCAAAAAAAATTGTACATTTCTCGTTGGATTTCTCCGAAAAGGGCTGGCGTTACCGGCAATTTTCCTGTTTTTGACGGGAAAGCCGATGCCTTTAAATCCCCACGGCAAAGCGGAGACGCGTGATGTCTGATATTCGGAAAATCATGATCGATGGCGACGAAATCGAAGTCGACGGTCGCGCTACGATTTTGCAAGCCTGCGAAATGGCGGGCGTTGAAGTTCCACGTTTTTGTTTCCACGAACGTCTGTCCATCGCTGGCAACTGTCGCATGTGTCTGGTTGAGGTAAAGGGCGGTCCGCCCAAACCAGCCGCGTCATGTGCGATGCAGGTCAAGGATTTGCGCCCGGGGCCTGAAGGCCAGCCACCGGAGGTCTTCACCAATACACCAATGGTGAAGAAAGCGCGCGAAGGCGTCATGGAATTCCTCTTGATCAATCACCCCCTTGATTGCCCGATTTGTGATCAGGGCGGCGAGTGTGATTTGCAAGATCAGGCCATGGCTTATGGTGTTGATTTCTCTCGGTTCCGCGAGCCAAAGCGCGCGGTTACCGATCTTGATCTAGGCCCTTTGGTCGAAACCCATATGACCCGCTGTATTTCTTGTACACGGTGCGTTCGGTTCACAACCGAGGTCGCGGGTATTACCCAGATGGGCCAAACAGGTCGCGGCGAGGATTCAGAGATCACGTCTTATCTAAATGAGACGCTGAACTCGAACATGCAGGGCAATATTATTGATCTGTGTCCCGTTGGGGCTTTGGTTAGTAAGCCCTATGCGTTCACTGCGCGCCCTTGGGAGTTGAAAAAAACTGAAACCATCGATGTGATGGATGCGCTTGGCTCAAACATTCGGGTGGATACTAAAGGGCGCGAAGTTATGCGCATCCTGCCGCGCAACAATGACGATGTGAACGAAGAGTGGATTTCTGACAAAACGCGCTTTGTGTGGGACGGTTTGCGGCGGCAACGTTTGGATAAACCCTATGTGCGTGAGGGCGGTAAATTACGCCCTGCAAGTTGGGGTGAGGCATTTGCCAAGATCAAAACTGCGATCGAAGGCCGCAAGCTTGCCATGTTGGCCGGTGATCTTGTTTCATGTGAGACCGTTTTTGCGGCAAAGTCTCTTGCAAACGCGCTTGGTGCAACAACCGAGTGCCGCGTCGAGGGGCTAGATTTGCCCTTGGATGGGACAGCGCCATATTTGGGCGATGCAACTTTGGCAGACGTCGATGATGCGACCATGATCCAGCTTATCGGTACCAATCCGCGTCGCGAAGCTCCTGTACTGAATAGTCGATTGCGCAAAGCCTGGTTGAATGGTGCGACGATCGGACTGGTCGGCGAACCCGTTGATCTGACCTATGAATACGCCCATATTGGATCTGACCGTGCGGCACTGAACGGTCTCGCAAATCAAGATATTTCCGATGCCACAAAGGCGGCACCAACCCTTGTTATTTTGGGTGTGTCGGCGCTTGATGGGCCGGATGCCAAAGATGTGATGGCGGCAACGCTGCAACTTGTGCGCAACAGCAATTCAAAACTGATGATCTTGCACAGCGCCGCTGGCCGGGCAGGCGCGCTAGATCTGGGTTTTGCCACCGATGGCGGTATCGCAACGGCCTTAGATGGCGCAGATGTGGTTTATGCATTGGGTGTTGATGAGATTGATATCGCGCCTGGTCCTTTCGTAATTTATCAAGGCAGTCATGGGGATCGCGGCGCACATCGTGCCGATGTTATCCTACCAGCCGCGGCATATACCGAGGAAAGCGCGATTTTCGTGAATACAGAAGGGCGTCCGCAGCTTGCGCAACGCGCCGGTTTTGCGCCCGGTGATGCCAAGGAAAATTGGGCGATTTTGCGAGCATTGTCTGCCCCGTTAGGCGTAACGCTTCCCTTCGACAGCCTGGGTCAACTTCGCGATGCCATGTTCGTAGAAGCGCCACATTTGGCGGCGCTTGGCACTGTGCCTGAGCGCGATGCAACGGCTTGGAAGTCGGGCAAATCAAAGGCGCTCAAAGGCGGCAAGGGCGCGCAGTTAAAATTGCGCAATATCGACGAGTATCTTACCAATCCCATCGCCCGTGCGTCGGAAATTATGGGCAAATTATCCGCGCAAGCGGCCAGTTCGTCGCTTATGGCTGCAGAATGAGTGTTATGGCTGGATATCCCGTCTTTTTGATAGCGCTACTGGTTGCTATGGCTGCGGTGTTGTCAGCATGCACGCAGACAATGCGCAATGGGATTGGCACGAGTGCGTTTCTTGAAGCACGAATTGAAGTTCTAAGATACGATATGATTGAGGTGCAGGCGTCAGTCCTGAACCCGGAAAAGGGTGCTACGACCGCTTATGCCGATTGCGCAGCTGCCCAATTCGCATTGTCGCGGTTGAATGATTTCCTGCGCCGTGTGACGACTGAATTCACCGGCCATGGTGATTTGATAATCGAAAAAACAACCTACCTGCTGACCCCGGTTGAGCCGAGGGGCGAGTTTGTGCTGAACGCGCAAGAAATCCTCGCAAAATGCAGGTCCGCAAATGTTCCAACGGTGTAACGCATGAGTTTCTTTGAAACATCCTTCGGGCTCTTCACAATTATGCTGCTACAGTGTTTGGCGGTTCTAGGCTTTGTGATGATTAGCCTGTTGTTGCTTGTCTACGCGGATCGCAAAATCTGGGGCGCGGTTCAGTTGCGTCGTGGTCCAAATGTCGTGGGGCCCTGGGGCATTTTCCAAACTGTTGCCGATGCTCTGAAATATGTGGCCAAGGAAATTGTGATCCCAGCGGGTGCGGACAAGTTCGTGTTCTTGCTGGCGCCGCTGATGTCATTCGTACTTGCCGTGATTGCTTGGGCGGTTGTCCCGTTCTCGGATGGTTGGGTTCTTGCGAACCTAAACGTCGGAATTCTCTACATTTTCGCGATTGGCTCGCTTGAGGTTTACGGCGTGATCATGGGCGGATGGGCGTCGAATTCGAAGTACCCGTTTTTGGGATCTTTGCGCTCAGCGGCCCAGATGATCTCCTATGAGGTATCCATCGGCTTTATCATCATTGGGGTAATTCTCTCTACCGGGTCTCTGAACCTTACGGATATCGTCCACGCCCAAGATGGCTCTTATGGGTTGTTCAACTGGTATTGGTTGCCGCACTTCCCAATGGTCATTCTGTTTTTCGTAAGCGCACTTGCTGAAACGAACCGGCCACCGTTTGATCTGCCTGAGGCTGAGTCCGAATTGGTCGCCGGCTATCAAGTTGAATACTCTTCGACGCCGTTTTTGCTCTTCATGGCTGGTGAATACATCGCGATTTTCTTGATGTGTGCCCTCACAACCTTGTTGTTCTTTGGTGGATGGTTGTCGCCCATTCCGGGCCTTCCAGACGGTGCATTTTGGATGGTCTTCAAAATGCTCGCGGTGTTTTTCCTCTTTGCGATGGTCAAGGCTATTGTCCCCCGTTATCGCTACGATCAATTGATGCGCCTTGGGTGGAAAGTGTTCCTTCCAATGAGCCTCGGCTGGGTCGTCATTGTCGCAGTATGCGCCAAATACGATGTGCCTGGCTATGCCCGCTGGGCCGTGGGGGGATAGAATGTCAAAACTTTCAGGTTTCCAAGGGAATATTGACGCATGAGCACGATGGATTGGACACGCGCCACCAAATATTTCCTGATGGCAGATATGTTGACTGGGCTGCGTCTTGGCATGAAGTATTTCTTCAAACCAAAGGCCACGCTAAACTATCCACACGAAAAGGGCCCGTTGTCGCCACGGTTTCGCGGTGAGCACGCGTTGCGTCGCTATGCCAACGGTGAGGAGCGTTGCATCGCTTGTAAGCTTTGCGAGGCAATTTGTCCTGCGCAGGCCATTACGATCGATGCCGAACCACGCGAAGATGGCTCGCGCCGTACAACGCGTTACGACATTGATATGACCAAATGTATCTACTGCGGGTTTTGCCAAGAGGCTTGCCCAGTTGATGCAATTGTTGAAGGGCCAAACTTTGAATTTGCCACCGAAACCCGCGAAGAGCTTTTTTATAATAAGGAAAAACTCTTGGCGAACGGCGAGCGTTGGGAGGCTGAGATTGCCCGCAACATCGAACTTGATGCGCCGTACAGGTAGGACAATAACATGAGCATCACCGTCTTTGCTTTCTATCTTTTTGCCTGCACGGCCGTGGCATCGGGCCTTTTGGTCGTGCTCGCCCGCAGCCCGGTACATTCCGTGCTTTGGTTGATCCTCGCGTTTTTCTCCGCAGCAGGGCTTTTTGTGCTTATGGGCGCAGAGTTCATCGCCATGTTGTTGGTGATTGTTTATGTGGGCGCAGTTGCGGTTCTTTTCCTGTTTGTGGTGATGATGCTTGATGTCGATTTTGCGCAGCTCAAAGATGGCTTGGCAAAGTATCTTCCGGTCGCCCTTATGATTGGCATCATATTACTTCTGGAATTGGGTCTGGTGTTTGGCCATTGGATTTTTGCCGGTGGTACGCCTGAAAATCTGCCTCTGGGGGCGCCAACACCTACGGACGTGCAAAATACAACAGCTTTGGGTCAGCTCATCTACACCAAATATGTCTATCTCTTCCAGCTATCTGGTCTGATCCTTTTGGTCGCCATGATCGGGGCCATTGTTCTAACACTTCGCCATCGCGAAGACATTAAGCGTCAGAATATTCTGAGCCAGATCTACCGAGACCCGGCGAAAACGATGGAACTCAAAGACGTCAAACCGGGGCAGGGCCTATGATTGGACTTGAACACTATCTGACGGTCGCAGCGATCCTTTTCGTTACCGGCATCTTTGGTATTTTTCTAAACCGCAAGAATGTCATCGTCATTTTGATGTCGATTGAACTCATGCTTTTGGCGGTGAATATCAATATGGTGGCATTTTCTGTTCACCTTGGTGACTTGGTTGGTCAGGTCTTCGCGCTCTTCATTCTTACGGTTGCCGCTGCTGAAGCGGCTATCGGTCTCGCAATCCTAGTTTGTTTCTTCCGTAACCGCGGCACAATCGCCGTGGAAGACGTGAATATGATGAAAGGTTAAGGCAGTTCCATGATGCCCACCATCATCCTTCTTGCGCCGCTATTTGGCGCAATCATCGCAGGCTTTGGCTGGCGTATCATCACCGAAAAAGGGGCGATGTGGCTTACCACTAGCATCCTGTTTTTATGTGCTTTTTTGTCGTGGATTGTGTTTTTTCAAGACCATAGTGACACCACAAAAATTGAACTGTTCCGCTGGGTCGACAGCGGATCGATGTCCGTGACTTGGGGCATTCGTCTTGATCGTCTTACTCAGATCATGCTGGTCGTCGTCAATAGTGTGTCCGCGCTCGTTCATCTCTATTCCATGGGGTACATGGCCCATGATGAGCACTTCAAAGAGGGTGCAAGCTACAAGCCGCGTTTCTTCGCCTATTTGTCATTCTTTACGTTTGCGATGTTGATGTTGGTCACCTCGGACAATCTTTTGCAGATGTTCTTCGGTTGGGAAGGTGTTGGCGTTGCCTCTTACCTCTTGATTGGGTTTTACTACAAAAAAGAGAGCGCAGGCGCCGCCGCGATGAAAGCATTCATCGTCAACAGGGTTGGAGATTTTGGCTTCGCGCTTGGAATTTTCGGACTATTTTGGCTGACCGATAGCATTGATTTTGACCGTGTGTTTGCCGCCGCTCCTGAGCTGGCCCAAACCACCATGCCATTCTTGAATTGGGATGTTAATGCTGCGGAATGTCTGGCGTTCCTCTTGTTTGTTGGTGCGATGGGTAAATCGGCGCAGTTGCTTTTGCACACGTGGTTACCGGACGCTATGGAAGGCCCGACGCCAGTTTCCGCTCTTATCCACGCAGCTACGATGGTGACAGCAGGTGTTTTCTTGGTATGCCGAATGTCTCCACTTTACGAATTTGCCCCGAACACGCTCCTGTTTATTACGTTCCTAGGCGCGACCACTGCGTTCTTCGCTGCAACAGTCGGCCTTGTGCAAAATGATATAAAGCGCGTGATTGCCTATTCGACCTGTTCGCAGCTGGGTTACATGTTTGTGGCCGCTGGCGTTGGTGTCTATTCGGTCGCCATGTTTCATTTGTTTACCCACGCGTTCTTTAAGGCGATGTTGTTTTTGGGCGCCGGCTCGGTGATCCATGCAATGCATCACGAACAGGACATGCAAAACTACGGTGGGCTTCGCAAAAAAATCCCCGTGACGTTTTGGGCGATGATGATTGGTACTCTCGCAATTACAGGCGTTGGTATTCCAGCAACAACAATTGGCTTTGCCGGTTTCTTGTCCAAAGATGCGATCATTGAAAGCGCCTATGCTGCCCCCACTGCTATTTCTCAATATGCATTCTGGGTCCTTGTTGTTGCAGCTGGAATGACCAGTTTTTATTCATGGCGTCTAATGTTTCTTACTTTTTATGGCACGCCTCGCGGCAGCGAAAAGACCCACGAACACGCCCATGAAAGTCCTCCAGTCATGCTAGTGCCGCTGGGTGTGCTTGCTGTAGGCGCAGTCTTTGCGGGTATGATTTGGTACCCGCATTTCTTCGACAAAAAGTTCGAGTCTTGGTTTGGTATGGCGCCTGTTGAACTTCACGCGTCGGCTGATCATGGTATTTCTACTGGCCACGGTGCCGGCGGGGCGGGGGACGAGAATATCGCGTCCCAGTCTAAAGATGGGCATCCAGCAGCTGCCCTATCGGGGGCTGTTTTCCAGGGGCAAGAAAATCACGTGATGCACGATGCGCATTATGTTCCCACTTGGGTTAAGTCGTCTCCATTCATTGCGATGCTCATTGGATTTATTTTGTCTTGGTTTATGTACATACGCCGGCCTGATTTGCCTGGGGCATTGGCGAGACAGCAGTGGGGACTTTATCAGTTTCTGCTCAATAAATGGTACTTTGATCAGATCTATAATTGCCTATTTGTCCAGCCCGCCCGTTGGCTTGGTCGGTTTTTGTGGAAGCGCGGTGATGGTGCTACGATTGACGGTGCGATCAACGGATTGACTATGGGTATTGTTCCGTTCTTTACGCGTGCTCTAAATTCCCTGCAGTCGGGTTTTCTGTTTCACTACGCCTTCGCCATGCTTTTGGGGGTTGGGCTATTGATCACTTGGTTCGTATTGGGAGGAGCTGGCCAATGACCAATTTGCTGTCATTCATCACATTTTTCCCTCTCGTAGGTGCGGTTGTTTTAATGTTGTTTCTCCGCGGGAACGACGAAGTTGCGGTTCTTAACGCAAAGCGCCTCACGCTTTTGGTCACAATCGCGACTTTCGTGCTTTCGGTGGTTATGCTTGTCCGATTTGATCCCGCCAATACTGGATTTCAACTAGTTGAAAAGCATGACTGGATTGGCGGTCTGTCCTATACGATGGGCGTGGACGGAATTTCTATCCTATTTATCATGTTAACGACGTTTATCATGCCGTTAACAATTGCCGCTAGTTGGGACGTAAAGCACCGTGTTAAAGAATACATGATCGCCTTTCTGGTGCTTGAAACTTTAATGATTGGTGTGTTTTGTGCCTTAGATCTTGTACTTTTTTATGTATTCTTTGAGGCCGGACTGATCCCGATGTTCTTGATTGTCGGAATTTGGGGCGGAAAAGACCGCATCTATGCTGCGTTCAAGTTCTTCCTATATACATTCCTTGGGTCGGTATTGATGCTGGTCGCTATGGTTGCGATGTATATGGACGCTGGTACAACCGATATTCCCAGCCTCATGGCCCATTCATTTTCGTCAGACACAATTAGCATTTGGGGATGGCAGATTGTCGGCGGCGTTCAGACGCTAATGTTCCTTGCCTTTTTCGCTTCTTTTGCTGTGAAAATGCCAATGTGGCCGGTCCATACGTGGTTGCCTGATGCTCACGTTCAAGCTCCAACTGCAGGGTCGGTTGTTCTGGCGGCTATTCTGTTGAAACTTGGCGGTTATGGGTTTCTCAGATTCAACTTACCCATGTTTCCTGTGGCATCCGACATAATGCAGAATTTCGTATTCACTCTGTCGGTGATCGCGATAATCTACACGTCACTTGTAGCGATGATGCAAGAAGACATGAAAAAGCTGATTGCCTATTCGTCTGTTGCGCACATGGGTTACGTTACCATGGGAATTTTTGCGGCCAATCAACAGGGCGTGGATGGCGCGATTTTTCAGATGATTAGTCACGGGTTTATTTCCGGTGCGTTGTTCTTGTGTGTGGGCGTGATTTACGATCGGATGCATACGCGTGAAATCGATGCCTACGGCGGCCTTGTAGCCCGAATGCCAGCTTACGCGCTGATTTTTATGCTTTTCACCATGGGCAACGTCGGTTTGCCTGGCACGTCCGGCTTCGTCGGAGAGTTTTTGACACTGACGGGCGTTTTTCAAGTCAATACATGGGTTGCTCTATTCGCTACGACAGGCGTGATCCTATCGGCGGCCTATGCCTTGTGGCTCTACCGAAGGGTCGTCTTTGGCGACTTGATTAAAGAAAGCCTAAAAACAATTAGCGACCTGACGACGCGTGAGAAGGCAATTTTCGCACCACTGGTTGTTATGACTTTGTTGTTGGGTATCTATCCAAGCTTAGCCACCGACTATTTTGCTCCGACGGTTGCCGCGCTGGTTGAAGGGTACGAGACGGCTCTTTTGAACCACGCGACGCTGCTTCAGACAGCACAGAACTAGGACTTATGTGATGATTTCGGCTGATATCTCTGCGGTTTTGCCCGAGCTACTTTTGGCTGTATATGCCATGGCCGCGCTGCTGTGGGGCGTTTACTTTGGCAAAGATAACTTGGCACGTCCGATTTTGTGGACAACGGTTGCCGTCTTTGCCTTGCTTGGGTTTTGGATCGGTTATCAGCATGAAGGACCGTCCAGCGCGTTTGGTGGCATGTTTACCAACGATGGGTTTGCGCGTTTTGCTAAAGTGGTAATTCTGTTTGCATCGGCATTTATGTTGATGCTTTCCGAGGAGTATCTAACGCGCCACAACATGCTCAAGTTTGAGTTCCCGGTTCTGATCTCTCTCGCTGTGCTGGGCATGATGCTTATGGTCAGTGCGGGAGATTTGATGGCCTTGTATATGGGGTTAGAGCTACAGTCCCTCGCGCTTTATGTCGTAGCCTCATTCAGACGAGACAGTCTGCGTTCCACCGAAGCGGGGCTAAAATATTTTGTGCTTGGCGCTCTTTCATCGGGACTACTGCTTTATGGATCTTCACTTGTTTATGGTTATTCGGGAACGACTTTATTTTCTGGCATAACCGAAGTCGTCCAGCGCGATGGCCTTAGTCTTGGAATGCTTTTTGGTATTGTTTTTGTATCAGCGGGTTTGGCCTTTAAGGTATCAGCGGCGCCTTTTCACATGTGGACACCTGATGTCTACGAGGGCTCGCCGACCCCTGTTACTGGTTTCTTTGCAACCGCGCCGAAAATGGCTGCACTAGGGCTATTTGCAAGGGTCTTGCACGATGGTTTTGGTTTGGCGGTTGACCAGTGGCAACAGATACTCGCATTTTTGTCGGTGGTTTCAATTTTCGTTGGGGCGCTTGCCGCGATTGGTCAAACGAACATCAAACGTCTTTTGGCCTATTCATCAATCGGGCATATGGGCTTTGCATTGATGGGGCTCGCAGCTGGCACGCAAGAGGGAGTCGAAGCGCTTTTGGTGTATTCGGCAATTTATGTTGCGATGAATATTGGCGTCTTTGCGTTCATTTTGAATATGGAACGCGACGGCCGATCTGTCACAGATATCTATGCTCTTGGTCAATATTCCATTGTTGAACCCACGCGCGCAGCTTGTCTGGCCGTCCTTCTATTTTCTTTGGCCGGGGTGCCGCCGCTCGTCGGGTTCTTTGGAAAATTTTATGTTCTTGTTGCCGCTGTTGATGCTGGTCTCGTTTGGTTGGCTATTGCAGGTGTCGTGGGTTCGGTAATCAGTGCCTTCTACTATCTTCGGATTGTCTACCTAATGTATTTTGGTGAGAAGGGTGAAACCTTAGATGGTTCCATGCCGGTTTTCCATCAAGCTACCTTGATCCTGTCGGCACTGGTGATGGTGGTAGGCATTGTTAATTTGTTTGGCGTCGATAAGCTTGCGGCAAGCGCTGCGGCTACGCTGTTCAACTGACGCAGGTACCAACAAAAACGTCGACACCAGTCAATTGGTACGACGAATTGGACAGTACCAACGCAGAGGCGTTTCGCGTCGCCCATTCAAATCCCTTGAGTTCAAGTTGGATTGTCTCCAGAAGTCAGACAAATGGGGTAGGGCGCTATGGAAGGGTTTGGCAGACCGGACAAGGGAACTTTACGGGATCTCTGCTTTTCTGGCCCAAGTGGTCGCCACTGAAACGATCTCAAGCATCAATGGCAGCAGCACTCGCGGTTGCTGATTGTATTTGCGATCTTTGTGAAAAACCAGTGGCGCCCAAACTTAAATGGCCAAATGACGTTGTGACTGATGGAGGTAAACTCAGTGGAATTCTGCTTGAAAGCCAAAGAGTTCAAGGTAACGACGCGCTAGTGGTTGGCATAGGTATCAATCTGTCGCCGGTCTGTTTAGAAGATACCTCAAGAGGTGCAGGCCTCGCACCAATGTCGATTGCAGAATTAAACAATGATGTTGCGCCAAGCCAAGAGAGCGCCATGGACGCGATTAGTACTCGTTTAGAGTTTTGGTTGGATTTGTTAGACCGGGACGGATTTGAACCGATCCGATCAGCTTGGTTAGACCGTGCCTATGGGCTTGGCGAAAGAATGACAGCGCGCCTTTCTGATCGGTCGCTCGAGGGAATATTTGCCGGGCTAGACGAAATGGGCGCGCTGCAGTTGAAACAGCGGGATGGTTTGATTTCTATTCCCGCAGCAGATGTATTCTTTATGCATGAGAATTCGAATAAATGAGTGAGTCAGGGTGGAATAAATGAGTGTAGAAGAGCGATTGGTCTTTGTGCCACTTGGCGGTAGCGGCGAGATTGGCATGAATATGTATGCCTACGGTTGGGGCCGCCCAGGGCGTGAAAAATGGATTGTCGTTGACGTTGGCGTGACGTTTCCCGATGCCAACGGCTCTCCGGGTGTTGATCTTATCATGGCGGACCCTGATTTTCTGGTCTCCCGGCGAGATGACATTTTGGGGATATTCATTACTCACGCACATGAGGATCATGTTGGTGCCGTCGGTCTTCTCTGGCACCTGCTAGAAGCGCCAGTGTTCTCACGTCGTTTCACCGGTGAGGTTGTTCTTGATAAATTTGGTCGCATTGGCCTGTCAGACACCAATTTGACCATTGTTGGCCCAATGCCGGAGATGACGGAATTGGGGCCATTCAATGTTGGTATTCTTCCGGTGCCCCATTCCATCCCTGAGGCGTCGGGTTTGGTGATTGATACCCCAGCCGGACGCGTGGTTCATAGTGGTGACCTGAAACTTGATGCGGATCCGCAGGTGGGTGAAGGATACGACGAAGGGTTCTTTCGGGATGTTGCGGGTCAAGGGCTGCTTGCTTTGGTCTGCGATAGCACCAATGTCATGGATGAGCGCGCAGGAAGATCTGAGGCCTCGATTGTTGACGACATTGACGCCTATTTTGCCGAGACGCGCGGCATGATCGTTGCCACAACATTTGCGTCCAATATTGCGCGATTGCGGACTTTGGCCAATGCCGCGGCGCGCTCGGGCCGAGCTGTTATGCTCTTGGGTCAGGCGATGAATCGCATGATTGGGTTTGCGCGGACTGCGGGGGTATTACCGGATTTTCCCGACACTGTTGATCCAAGTGATATCGACAATATACCGCGCGACCATTTGTTTGTCTTGGCAACCGGATCGCAAGGTGAGTATCGCGCGGCCTCAGCGCAGCTGTCGCGTGGCAAATTTCACGGCGTTGAATTGTCTGCAGGCGATAACTTTTTGTTTTCGTCCAAGACAATTCCCGGAAACGAAGTTCCTGTTGCCAATATTATCAATAACCTGGTGATGCTTGGCGTCGATGTTACGTCGGATGATCCGCGATACCATGTTTCTGGTCACGCAAACCGTCCCGATATTGCTAGGCTCCATGAAGTTTTCAATCCGAGCCTCGTAGTTCCGATGCATGGTGAATATCGGCATCTCGCCTCGCATGCGGCTTTGGCACAAGAGAACCAGCGCCGGGCCGCGGTGGCGCCGAATGGAAGTATGGTTGCCCTGTCAGGTAGTCGCGCTGGCGAAGTGATTGACGAGGTTTCGACGGGTCGGCTCTATCTGGATGGTCCGCTGTTGATTGGTGCGAAAAGCGGCATTGTGCGAGAGCGGGTGCGGATGGCCCAGCGCGGCCATGTGGCTGTGACCGTGATTGTTGAGGCCGACGACCGTCCACTTGATGCGGTTTGGGTCAAGACAACTGGGCTTGCCGATCCTAACGATGGTGAACTCGAAGAGTACCTTGAGCAAGTCATCGAGGTTCAGCTCGCGCAGGCCAAGCCCAAGGTTTTTGCCTCGGACGAAGCAATCGAAGAGCTGATCGCTAAAACAATCAGCCGCTATTGCCGCGATGCTCTTGGTAAGAGACCGCTTTGTGCCATTACGATTGCGCGGGTTGAATAAGCCCTCAGGCGTCTTCGAGATTCGTATCGATTTCGCCTGAGCGCAAGTTCCGGGTCAAAAACGCGGGCATGTGATCACCCATACCCACAACTTTCTCGTCGCGGTAATTGTCCTGCCCGCGTCGATTCCGATTTCCCCGACCACGGTGTTCTGAGCGACCGTCATTTGACCCTTCGGTACGGCTTTCGTTGCGTCCGTCCGAACGCGCGTTGTTGCGCCCTTCTTTACTACGGCTACCGCCGCGGGGCTCTTTACGCACATCATCGCGCGCACGCGGGTTTTCATCGGCGGGCTTGGCCTTTGCCTCTGGAGCCGGTTCGACCGTTTTGGAACCACCTGAAATGGGGCTCTCGATTGTTTCGATCTGCTTTTCGACAAGCTCTTCGATTTTATCGAGGTATTTTTTGTCCGATGGCACACAAATTGTGATCGCCACCCCCGAACGTCCGGCACGGCCTGTCCGACCAATTCGATGAACATAATCTTCGGAGTGGTGCGGCACGTCATAATTGAAGACGTGACTAACATCGGGAATATCCAGACCGCGCGCAGCAACATCAGATGCGATCAAGAATTTAACATCGCCGTCGCGGAACCCGTTCAAAACGCGCATCCTAACCGACTGATCCAAATCACCGTGGATTGCACCGGCATTTAGACCGTGCTTTTGCAGCGATTTAACAACGATATCTACGTCGCGTTTGCGATTGCAAAAGATGATACCGTTGGTGCAGGCGTCGCCTTCTGAGGTAATCAGCGCCCGCAATACTTCGCGTTTCTCGCTGTCGGTGCGATCCTTGCGGGACGGTTTGTGCATGCAAATCCGCTGCGTGATCGTTTCAGACGTCGTGGCCTGACGCGCGACTTCGACCCGTTCAGGGTTTTGCAGGAATTCTTGCGTGATCCGCGTGATTTCAGGCGCCATTGTGGCAGAGAAAAACAGCGTTTGCCGGGTAAATGGTGTGAGTTTAAAGATGCGTTCGATGTCGGGAATGAACCCCATGTCGAGCATCCGATCCGCCTCATCTACCACCATAATTTCAATGGCCGATAGCATCAGTTTGCCGCGTTCGAAGTGATCCAAAAGCCGGCCAGGTGTGGCAATCAATACGTCAACACCACGATCGATCAGACGCTCTTGGTCTTTAAAACTAACGCCGCCAATCAAGAGCGCCATCGAAAGTTTTTTGTACTTTGCGTAAGTCTCGAAGTTCTCGGCAACCTGCGCCGCCAACTCGCGAGTGGGGGCCAAAACCACACTACGCGGCATCCGTGCACGGGCGCGGCCCTTGGCCAAATGGCAGATCATCGGCAAGGTAAACGAGGCAGTTTTGCCCGTCCCGGTTTGCGCAATGCCAAGCACGTCGCGCCCTTGCAGAGCAATTGGGATGGCTTCGGCCTGAATGGGTGTTGGCGTTTCATAGCCAACTTCAATGACGGCTTTCAGCACGTCAGGATCGAGGTTTAGATCGGTAAAACTAGTCATACGTACTCATCTATGTGTAGCAGCTGTAATGTCGCCGCCTATAGATGGTGCGGCGTGGGACCCCGGATTGGATCCTCCCCTTTGGGTGGGGTTTAACCAAACCAATCGCATTGGTCAAACGGTTGCTTGGTTGTCGTGAAATTGATGTGTGATATAAGACCGTGCCGCGCTTTGCGCCTAGACCTGCATTTCTTTGGTAGCGGTCAAAGTCAACTCCGGGTGATCTCGTGCAA
Organism: uncultured Rhodobacterales bacterium; assembly: GCA_964384315.1. GTDB lineage: Bacteria > Pseudomonadota > Alphaproteobacteria > Rhodobacterales > Rhodobacteraceae > CAYLLD01. Next base: position 27,293 of record CAYLLD010000011.1, read on the forward strand.
CGCGGTCAATGTCCCACTGTAGCCGCGTCATAAACACATGATCGCCGTCGTGATCTGTTGCCATATGGCCCTTGTTAGTATCCACAAATGCCTCAATTTTGTCTCGTGGTCCGGACAACCAGCGTGCTGATTTGAATTGCGAGGGCTCAAACCGCACGGGCAGGCCGTATTCCAACTCAATCCGGCTGGCGAGGACTTCGAATTGCAACGCCCCGACGACGCCCACAATCCAGCCCGCACCAATGGTGGGTTTAAAGAGTTTGGCAGCGCCTTCTTCGGCAAATTGTAGCAAGGCTTTGTCCAGATGTTTGGCCTTGAGCGGATCGGCAGCGCGGACCGATTGTAAGAGTTCCGGCGCGAATGACGGGATGCCCGTAAAGCGTAGTTTTTCGCCCTCGGTGAGCGCGTCGCCGATGCGCAATTGCCCGTGATTTGGGATACCGATGATGTCGCCCGCCCAAGCCTCTTCGGTTAATTCTCGGTCTGAGGCCAAAAACATCACTGGGTTTGAGATCGCCATTGGTTTCGAGCTGCGCACATGGTTCAACTTCATGCCGCGTTTGAAATGCCCCGCACACAAGCGCACAAAGGCCACACGGTCGCGGTGCTTGGGGTCCATATTTGCCTGCACCTTGAAAACAAACCCAGACACTTTCTTTTCGTCCGGACTTACCTGACGTGGCTCGGCCGGGCGCACCTGCGGCTCGGGGCCGAAATCGCCAATGCCGTTCATCAGTTCCTGAACGCCAAAAGAGTTGATAGCAGAGCCGAACCAAATCGGGGTCAAGGTGCCATCCATAAAGGCCTGTCGGTCCAAAGGGGGCATCAATTCGCGGACCATTTCAAGCTCTTCGCGCAATTGGGCCAGCATATCGGCAGGGATATGTTCCTCAAGCTGCGGATCGTCGAGGCCTTGGATTTTGATGCTCTGGGCGCGGGTGTTGCGATCCGCGCGGTCCATTAACTCAAGGCGGTCGCCTAAAATATCATAACATCCCAGAAAATCACGGCCCACACCAATGGGCCAACTGGCCGGGGTCACGTCGATGGCAAGGTTCTCTTGAATTTCGTCAATAATTTCAAAGGTATCGCGGCTTTCACGGTCCATTTTGTTACAAAAAGTCAGCACAGGCATGTCGCGCATGCGGCAGACCTCAAAGAGTTTTTGCGTCTGGCTCTCAACACCTTTGGCCCCATCAATGACCATAATGGCCGCATCAACGGCGGTCAGCGTGCGGTAGGTGTCCTCGGAAAAATCCGAGTGGCCCGGTGTATCGACGAGGTTGAACCAATAGTTCTTGAATTCGAACGACATGGCCGAAGCAGAGACCGAGATACCCCGGTCCTTTTCCATGGCCATAAAATCTGATCGCGTGCGCCGCGCCTCACCCTTGGCGCGCACCTGACCCGCCATCTGAATGGCACCGCCATAAAGCAGGAATTTCTCTGTAAGCGTCGTTTTGCCAGCGTCGGGGTGCGAAATAATCGCAAAGGTGCGGCGGCGGGCGATCTCGGCAGGCAAGGCGGGTTGGTTGTCAGTACGCGTGGTCATGAGTGGGCATTTAGAGAGCGGCGCGGCCTATCACAAGAGCGGTTTGCGCGGGTGCGCCGTACGGGTCTGCAAGGATTTGTTTACCGCGATGCAAGCAAATCCGCCTCAGAAAATCCGATACGACAAACTGATACAAGGTGCGCGGCAATGGCTTTTACCAAAACAGATGGCTCGAAGCCCACCGTTGCGGAGCTGCGCCATTACCGCGAGATGCAGCGTGAATTGCAGGATTTGCAAGCGGCGATGGAGGATCACTGGACCGAGTTGTCCTTGCCGTCGGATTGGAATGGGCTGGAGGATCGCGTAAAGACCCTGCCGCCCTATGAGAGGTTGAATTTGCGTATGGATGCGGATGTGTTGCGTTGGTTCCGCAAAATGGGGATTGGGTACACGCGGCGGATCAATCAGGTGCTGCGGATTTACATGGAGGGGGTTCAGTCGGGCGCAGTTAAATCGCGTCATTATGAGCCGCTGCATGGGCGGCCCGGGCAGGTTGATGCACCGGCTGACGAGGCAAAATCCAAAGACGTCCATAAAAAATGAATCCATAAGCTGGCTGGACAAGACGCCCCTCGGCGTCCATCTCTTGATCAAACAAAATCAAGGGAGGCTCTCATGGATTTGGGCATCAAAGGCAAAACTGGCATTGTGTGTGCGGCGTCAAAAGGGTTGGGCAAAGGCTGCGCGATGGCCTTGGCCGAGGCAGGCGTCGATTTGGTGATCTGTGCGCGAACTCCTGAACCGCTTGAGGCCACTGCTGAGGTTTTGCGCAAGGATTATGGCGTGTCAGTCACTGCGATTGCTTGCGATATCACCACCGATGAGGGCCGCGATGCTGTACTCGCTGCGGCACCTGCGCCGGATATTCTGGTAAACAACGCAGGTGGTCCGCCGCCGGGCATGTGGAGCGATTGGAACCGCGATGATTTCATCGCTGCGCTTGATGCCAATATGCTTAACCCGATTGATATGATGAAGCGCACGCTGCCGGGGATGGTCGAACGCGGTTGGGGCAGGGTGGTCAATATCACTTCGCAATCGGTGCGCTCTCCTATTCCCGCTTTGGGGCTTTCGAATGCTGCCCGTACTGGCCTGACAGGCTATGTCGCTGGCACTTCCCGTCAGGTTGCCCAGCACGGTGTGAATATCAACAACTTGCTGCCCGGCATTCACGCCACAGACCGGGCGGTTTCGCTCGATACCGGGGTGGCCAATGCGCAAGGCATTTCGATGGCTCAGGCGAAATCCAACCGCGAAGCCACGATCCCCGTGCAGCGCTACGGCACCATCGAAGAGTTCGGCGCGACTTGTGCGTTCATGTGTTCGGTTCACGCCGGGTTCATGGTGGGGCAGAACATCCTGCTGGATGGCGGCGCGGTTAACGCAACGATGTAGCCAAAAAACAAGCGCGTGGCGGCCCCAAAATGGCCCGGCGCGCGCTTGTGCCACTTGCAGGGCACCGCTGCGACTGTTACTTCCCTAGCGATTTGGTCGGATTTGTCTCAGGAGCCCATGTTGGCCCATCCCCCCCGCCTCTCGCTTGACGGGATTTGTCGTGATTATGCCGGGCAGCGCGTGGTTGATCAGCTGTCATTGACCCTTGGTCAGGGCGAAGTTGTCGCGCTTTTGGGGCCCTCGGGCTGCGGCAAATCGACCAGCTTGCGCATCGCTGCTGGGGTTGATCGCCAGACCTTGGGCACGGTTTCGATCAATGGACAGGTCGTTTCAAGCAATGCGGCCCATATGGCCCCCGAACATCGCGCTATCGGTTTGATGTTCCAAGATTTTGCCCTCTTCCCGCATCTAAATGTCGCTCGCAATGTCGCCTTTGGCCTCAAGGGCGGGCTCAAAGCGCATCGCACCGTGGTCGAAAGCCTGCTGGAGCGGGTCGGTTTGGCTGGTTTTGGTCAAAAATACCCCCATCAGCTCTCAGGTGGTGAGCAACAGCGTGTGGCTCTCGTGCGCGCCTTGGCCCCGCGTCCCGCGATTGTGTTGATGGATGAGCCATTTTCTGGCCTAGACAACCGTCTGCGCGACGGGGTGCGTGAGGCGGCTTTTGATCTTTTGCGCGAAGAGGGCACCTCGGTGCTCTTGGTCACCCATGAACCCGAAGAGGCCATGCGCGTGGCGGATCGGATTGATTTGATGCGTGGCGGCCAGATCGTGCAATCGGGCGCGCCCTATAACATCTTTAACTCGCCAGTTGATCGCGAAGCTGCCGGTTTCTTTTCCGATATCAATGTGCTGCATGGCGCGGTGAAAAACGCCCAAGTTGATACACCATTTGGGTCGTTTTTAACCCCCGGTGTTGAAAACGGCTGTCACGTCGAGATCGTGATCCGCCCTCAGCATTTGAAACTTGATTTCGACCGGGACGGACATGGTCCGGCACCCACCCCCGATGAGGGGGTCGCGGCGCGCGGCAAAGTGACCAAGGTACGCTTTACGGGCAATGAAAGCCGCGTTGATCTGATGATGGATCATGATGGCACGATTTTGACCGCCACGGTGCCTGCGGTCTTTATGCCCCCTTTGGGCACGCCCCTTTGGCTGCGGATGCGGCGCGACCGCTGTTATGTTTTTCGCTGCTAGGTTTTGACGCTAGTTTTAACGGTGATCACCATGAAATCTAAACAAAATTGCCTTTGGGGTTTGATGTTGCGCCCGTGAGGCAATACATAAAAGGCTGGAAAAGGTTTGAGTGCGGTCCATTCGCGTGCCCCAATAGGGCAATTGAATGATCGCAATACGGGAGAATTTACATGCTCAACAATATCGGTTTGCCGGGGATCTTGCTGATCGCCGTGGTGGTTTTGGTTCTATTTGGCCGTGGTAAAATCTCATCGCTGATGGGCGAAGTGGGCAAAGGCATCACCTCGTTCAAACGCGGCGTGCAAGAGGGCAAAGACGAGCTTGAGGCCGCCACTGATGACGCGACCATCGACGTCACTCCTGAAGAAGAAACAGTAAAGCGCGGCTAAGCGCCGGTTCGGGGGCCCGTTTTGTGGCGCGTCCTCAAAATGCGCAAAGGCGTTTGAATTATGTTTGATATTGGTTGGCTGGAGATGCTGGTCATCGGCATCGTCGCTCTGATCGTGGTCGGGCCCAAGGATTTGCCCGGCATGTTCCGCACTGTTGGCCAATTCGTGGGCAAAGCCCGTGGGATGGCGCGCGAGTTTCAACGCTCGATGGAGGCGGCTGCCGATGAGGCGGGGCTGGAAGAGGCGACGAGCGCGCTGAATTCGGTCAAAGACCCACTAGCACAGGTGAAAACCGCCACAACGGATTATGCAAAGGCCTTTAGTGACCGCAAATCCGCGTCTGGTTCGACCAGCACGTCCAAGTCCGATGAGGCTGGTGCAGAGAAAACGCCGACAGATTGGGCCGCTAAGGCTGAAAAAGCGGCCTCGGCTCAGACTAAGAAGGCGACAGCTAAGGTAAAAGCGGCGGCTTCTGAGGCGGAGGCCAAACCGGCGGCCAAGGCCAAAGCGCCAGCAAAAGCGAAAAGCGCCCCAAAAACTAAATCGGCTGCGAAACCGAAAGCCGCTGCAAGCAAACCTGCGGCAAAGCCGAAGGCGACCGCTAAAACAGCGACAAAAGCAGCGCCGAAATCAACAAAGCCAAAAGCAACAAAGCCCAAAACCGCCAAAGCGTCGAAACCGACGCCAGAGCAAAAGGCGGAGTGAATAAATGACCACCACGGATGACGAACTCGAAGATAGCGCCGCCCCCCTGATCGAGCATTTGGCAGAGCTGCGCACCCGGCTCATCCGCTGCGCCATCGCTTTTATCATCGCCATGGTGCTCTGTTTCACGGTTTGGAACCCGATCTACAACTTTCTGACCGAGCCACTTTGCGGCGCGCTCAGCGTGCAGGGCCAAGACTGCCGCCTGCAGTTCATCAAGCTGCAAGAAGGCTTCATGGTCGCCATCCGCATCTCGCTTTTGGGCGGCTTCATGCTGTCCTTTCCGATCATCGGTCATCAAATGTGGCGCTTTGTGGCACC
>CAYLLD010000012.1:0-11321 GCA_964384315.1 uncultured Rhodobacterales bacterium
ATTTCGGCCTGACCATCGTCAGCCACACCGAACCTATGGATATCGGCATCTACGCGCGTCCCGATTACTATTTCCAATACGATAGCGCGGGCTTTCAAAAGCTGATGGAGATGCTCAACGGCACGACCAATCCTAAAGTGCGTGATCAGATGTTGGCGCTGGGGCAAACCATGATTGCCGAGGATTATGTGAACGCATACCTGTTTCAGCTGGCTAGCTTGAGCGTGGCAAAGGCCAAAATCGTCGGGCTTTGGACCGATGCGCCGACCCAAGCCACTGATCTGACCGCTGTTTACTGGAAAGACTAAGCTAAGTCGCCGGGGCGCGGTTCGCTGCGCCCCGCATTCAGCCCTCACAGGTTGCTAAACACCATCTCGACCTTTTGCGCCCAAGGGAAAAACTGAACCCGCGCTTTGGGGGCGAGCGGCACCCGGCCGTAACCGGACTTTTGCGTTTTAAAATTAATCACCGCCGGGCGGTCGCTTGCGCGGGTGCCATCGGGAAATGAAACCATATTGCGTCCTGTTTGAAACTCACCTTGGACTTGAATGGTCACGCAGCCGTCATTCACAGTGATCGACCGGGCCACATGAGCGGCGCACTCCATCTCGCGCAGGGCACGCGGATCGGCATAAAACCCAGCATTGGCGGATTTGGCCGCGGCAAAGCTCGCTTTCTTGCTCGAGCGCTCCAGCACCATGGCGCAACTCTGTCGCAAGGCCCCGTTCACGTTCAACATACGCTGAGCTGGGGGCGCCGCTGGCTTTCGACCGCGCCGCTCACTTGATGCGGCCGCAGGTTTCGGATTGGACACAGAGGGTTTAGATGCAGAGCGCTTTGGGGTGCGCCAACCCTGCCAAGGCCGCGCGAAATCGTCCGGCACATTATCTTTTGCCACATCATCTTTTGGGAAAGCCGTCGGCGCATCAAGGCGCGCGGTTAACAAATCAAACGCCGCTTTCGACGCTATGAACTTGGTCTGACTGCCTGATTTTCGATCTGGATGATACCGCTTGGCCGCCGCCTTCCACGCCGCAGCCAATTCATCTTTTCCCGCCTCTTGCGATACTTTCAGCAACGCGCGGGCCGCTTTTTCAGATACTCCAGCCATGACTTGTTCTACCCAAGGCAGGGCGTTTTATAAACGGACAAGAGGTGAACTGGTTAACCTTTGGTTTCAAATCCAAGCCCTGTTATCCAAGCCCTGTTATCCAAGCCCCGTTATCCAAGCCCCCCAATCCAAGTCTCGGTGAGGTAGCCCTTTCCCTTATTTGCCCAACGCGCTAGAGCCTACCATCGGTGTTTTGATCCGGTTTAAACGCGGCCAAAGATGCCGCCTAGCGAGCTAAAGAGTAACCGCATGGCCTATGTCATTGTTCTTGGAAACGAAAAGGGCGGCTCGGGTAAATCCACCACGGCGATGCATCTGGTCGCCGCTTTGATGCGCGACGGTAAGCGTGTGGGTTGCATGGATTTGGACCTGCGTCAGCAGAGCCTGTTTCGCTATCTTGAGAACCGCGAGAGCTTTGCGGCGCGTAAAAAGATCGACCTGCCGATGCCCATGCGCGCCCCGCTGGCCCAAGCCGAGCACGATAGCGAGGCCCAATCGATCCAGATCGAAGCAGAGCGCTTTGGCGATGCCATCCAGACGCTATCGGCCTCAAATGATTTTGTTGTGATTGATTGCCCCGGCGCCTACACCCGCTATTCGCGCCTCGCCCACGCCCATGCAGACACATTGATCACGCCTTTGAATGACAGTTTGGTCGATTTTGACATGCTGGCGCGGCTTGATCCGGCGGATGGCTCTATCAAGGGGCCGTCGGTTTACTCCGAGATGGTTTGGAAAGCACGGCAGGACCGTGCCGCCACGGGAAAATCGCCGCTCAACTGGCTGGTTCTGCGCAACCGTTTGGCCAGTATCGATGCGCGCAACAAGCGGCGCATTGGCACGGCCTTGGATGATCTGTCGAAACGGATCGGCTTCCGCTTGGCTCCGGGGTTCACCGAACGCGTGGTGTTCCGCGAGATGTTTCTATCGGGCCTGACCCTCTTGGATCTCAAGGCTGATGACACTCGGAAACTGAACATGTCCAATATTGCCGCAAAACAAGAAGTGCGCGAGTTGGTCAAGACGCTCGACTTGCCGGGCGTCGCTGTCAACTTCTAAGCTGGGCGCAAGCGCCCCCTAAGCTTCGTCCGGACGATCGTCCCAAGGTGCATTTGGCAGTGACACGGCGGTCGTATCCTCAGCCATCACCACGCGGCGCACTTTACGCTCGCTAATGTCGCCCTCAACCTTTTGCTCAGGCGCAAGGGGCGGTGGGGTATTGGGTGTAGTCTCGGTCTTTTGTAGCATTTGAAAATCCGTTCGAATAACAGGGTCTACCAAGGGGCAAAAGCCCAAGTTCGGCAGCAGCTGCCACCATCACTGTGACTTTCAACACGTCAAAGGTAGGCCCAGTTCGGTTTCCAAATTACAAATTTTAGGATGCCACTTTAGGACAAATAGATAAAATTCGCCGGGAAATCAGTTTTCCCAAAATTTTGGTTTCTAAAGTCTTAGGGCGTCCACTCATTCGGACCCAAATCGGCAAACATCGCGTTAACTTCAGCTTCGCTCACATCCGCAAGACTGGCATGTCGCCATTGCGGCGATCGATCCTTATCAATCACTTGCGCCCGGATGCCTTCAAGAAAATCACTATGCTCAACCGCGCGCCAAACGTAGCGAAACTCAAGGGCAAAGGCTTGTTCAAGGGTCATATGAGCCGCCGCCGCTATGGCGTGATGGGCGCACACAACTGACAAGGGCGCGGGCTTGTCCAAAGCGCTTAGGGCCTTGCTCGACGCATCGCTTTTGGCCTGCTCAAGGCCACGAACAACCGCCGCAATGTCAGGATGCGCAAACATATCCGCCACTGCGCCGTGCCCCGCCAGCGCGCCGACAGGGGGCCTTTGTGCGAAGGCCGCAATCACATCTGGATCACCCGTCTCGCTCAATCTCGCAACCAAAGCCTCCCAGGTTTTGCGGGGCACAAATTGATCCGCAAACCCCGCTTGAATCGCATCCTCAGCGCCCATGCGATAGCCAGTAAGCCCCACAAACGCCCCCAAACCAGCAGGCATCTGCGCCAGCAACCACGAACTGCCCACATCCGGGATCAGCCCAATCCCGCACTCAGGCAGAGCAATCTGCACCGTTTCATCGACCACCCGGTGCGAGGCATGGCAAGAAATCCCCACACCGCCCCCCATCGTATAGCCATGCATCAACGACACTATCGGCTTTTGGTAGCGCGCCATTTTCAGATTGAGACGGTACTCTTCAGCCCAAAACCTACGCCCAAAATCTAAATCCCCTGCCCGGCTGGCGTCATAAAGATCGACAATATCCCCCCCCGCCGCGAAGGCACGTTCGCCTGCTGCATCAATCATGACCAAAGCAACATCATCATCCGCGCGCCAGATCTCTAGCGCTGCATCAATCGCACGCACCATCTCCCAAGTAACCGCGTTCAAGGCCTTGGGACGGTTCAGGGTGATCCGCCCTGCCCGGCCGGATTTGCGGATTAAAATATCGCTCATGGGTGACACGCGGCCCTCTTTTCGTACCTTCACCAAACTTGGTCCAAGGCGGGGCCGGCGTCAAACCAGTTGAGCGGTGTTTCGTCAGCTCGCAAAAACATCGACGACCCTATTCATTCACAAACTTGAATATGGTAGCAGTGTTCAAAAATCAGTTGGAGGACTGGACCCATGCCACACAACCGTAGGCAGTTTTTGGCGCGCACCGCCGCCCTTCCTGTTGCAAGCCTTTTTGCGGGGCCCAGTTTCGCTGAACTATCGCTGGGTTCAGCAAGCCTCACCACAGTGAGCGATGGGTTTTTGACCCTGCCCGGCGATTTCATTCTGGGCGATCTGCCTGCGGATGAAGTGGCGCAGGTGCTGGCAAAACATGGGGTAAGCACCGAGCAACTGACCCCTGAATGCAACCTCGCGCTTTACCGTGACGGCACCAACAAAGTGCTGTTCGACGCAGGTTCGGGTGCTGATTTCATGCCAAGCGCGGGGCAGATCGTGGATAGTCTGGATGCTCTGGGCGAGACCCCTGAGGATATCACCCATGTGGTGTTCACCCACGCCCACCCCGATCACATTTGGGGCGTTTTGGACGATTTCGACGATCCGCTGTTTTACGAGGCCACCCATATGATGGGCCGCGCTGAGTGGGATTATTGGTGGAACCCTCAGACGGTGGACACGATCGGCGAGGCGCGCGCCGTCTTTGCGGTTGGGGCCAAACGCCGGATGGAAGCGATTGAGGACAGCGTCGAGTTTTTCGATGCAGGCGATGAAATTCTGCCGGGGATCATGGCCCTTGCCAGCCACGGCCACACCCCCGGCCACATGAGTTTTGAGGTCCGCCAAGGCAATCAAGCGGCGCTGGTTCTGGGCGACGCCATCGGCAACCACCACGTCGCCTTCGATCGTCCTGACTGGATCACTGGTGCGGATCAAGACGGTGAAACAGCGGTAACCACAAGGCGAATGCTCTTTGATCGGCTGACCAATGAGGATCTGGCGCTGGTGGGCTTTCACCTGCCTGGCGGCGGGATCGGCCGGGCCGAGGCGGCAGGCGATGGCTTTCGCTTTGTGCCAGAGAAAATCTGATGCGCGGTTTGATATTTGCGGCTCTTTTGGCCCCCCTCCCAGCACTTGCAGATGAGAATATCGCCGATCAATACCCCGGCTCGCTCTTGTATCAAAAACCCGTGGAGGTGATCCCCCATGTCTGGTCGGCAATCGGTGCCACCGCCCCGCCCACCTATGATAACAGCGGCCATAACAACAACCTCAGTTTCATCGTCACAGGCGATGGGGTGATCGTGGTGAATGGCGGTGCGGCTTTTGCACTGGCGCAGGCGCTTCACGATGAGATCAAAGCCATAACCGATCAGCCCGTGCGGCTGGTGATCAATGAAAACGGGCAAGGCCACGCGATGCTTGGTAATTCTTATTGGGCCGAACAAGGCGTGCCAATCCTTGCCCACTCTGAGGCCGCGGCTCAGTTCGAGGACCGGGGCGCGCAAATTCTCTCTGGGATGCAGCGCTATAACCGTGACAAATCTGAGGGCACCACGCTGGTTGGCCCAACCGAGACCTTCGAGGATCAAAAGATCATCGAGATGGGTGATTTTCGCATCGAAGTGCTATTTTTGGGCCCTGCCCATAGCCCCGGCGATGTGTCGGTCTGGCTGCCGGATCAATCGTTGGTGATCGCGGGTGACATGGCGTTTCACGAGCGAATGCTGCCAATTTTCGAGGACACTTATACTGCCGATTGGCTAGAGACTTGGGACACTCGATTTGAGCCTCTGGGCGCAACCTATGTGATCCCCGGCCACGGGCATCCGACGAATATGGCGCAGGTGCGCCGCTATACCCGCGACTATTTGATCTATTTGCGCGAACAAATTGGCGCTCATCTTGAGGCGGGTGGCGATTTGGCCGAGGCCTATTATGTCGATCAATCGCCCTATGCTCATCTTCACACCTTCGACGAATTGGCCACGCGCAACGCCGGGCGGGTTTACGAGCAAATGGAATTCGAGTGACATCTAGCGCATTCGTGAAGAGGCGCGAGCAGTCAGCGCTTTTTCCCATTCAGTTTTCGGAATATGATTGACCTGAGCAACGGGAGACAGCTTATGAACTTTTCCAGAAACCTTGGACAAATCGACCGCTTCGCGCGTTTTGGCATTGGTGCCTTGCTGGTGCTTTTGGCACTGATCGGCACCATCGGTCTGTGGGGCTATATCGGGTTGATCCTCATCGGCACGGCCTTTCTTAATTTTTGCCCGATCTACCGGGTGTTTGGATTGAAAACTTGCGAGGATTGTTAGGCCAATGCGCCATTTGCGCAGTTTTTTTGACCGCCGCCCCAGCCTTGGCTGAGGTGCCGGTCATTTCTGCTGCGCAAGCGGCGGCGGCACTGGCTGCGGAAGAGATCGTATTGATCGACATTCGCAGCCGCGCCGAATGGCAAGAAACAGGCCTCGCACAAGGCGCTTGGCCCGTGTCCATGCACGAAAGTGATTTCGTGCCGCGCCTTCAGGCCATTCTTGCCCAATATGGACCCGAAAAAACCGCGCTAATCTGTGCAACTGGTGGGCGCACGGCCCATGTTGCGGGGATCCTAGAGCAAAATGGGATTACAGGCATTATCGACGTGTCCGAGGGAATGATGGGCAACCCGCGCGGGCCTGGTTGGATCGCTCATGGAATGAAAACAGTGCCCCTTGCTGCGGCACTCGCGGATTACCGGGCAGTTTTTCCCGAAAATTGATACCCATTTAAGCTTGGGTGAAATTAGAAAACCTGTTCTGCGGGCGCTTTATCTTTACAAAGATGGGCTTAGGCAAGGCCGCTCAAGCAGAACAAAATTCCATCGCTTGGCCCATATCGCGATTTTTAGTCCGGTTGGCGCTTTTGACATCGCCCTAAAGCGGTCCCATATCCCATTTAACAATAGGGGATAGCTCATGCTTTTAGAATATTTCGGTGACACCGACCCACGCATCATCCAAGTTTTCTTCGGCCTAGCGCTTGGTCTTGTCTTCGGCGCGGCCGCGCAAATCTCGCGCTTTTGTTTGCGCCGCACAATTGTCGGCGAGGACAATCGTACCGCGGCGGCTGTCTGGCTGACGGCTTTTGCGACGGCCATTGGCGGGTTCTACGTGGCCAATCTCTTGGGCTACATCGATGTGTCTGATCACCGATTGCTGGCGCAGGACATCCCCATTCTTGCCATCGCCCTTGGCGGTCTGATTTTTGGCGCAGGCATGGTTCTTGCGCGGGGCTGTGTCTCGCGTCTGACGATTTTGGGGGCAACGGGTAATCTGAGGGCACTGATGGTTTTGGTCGCCTTTGCGATCACTGCCCATGCGGCGCTCAAAGGTGTGCTTGCTCCGCTGCGGGTTAGCCTTGGCAGCGTGACGATCCCCTCGCCTTTTGCCAGTCTCTCAGAAATTCCCGGCGCGGCCCCTTTGGTGGCGATTGCGGCGCTTTTGGTGGCTGTCTCGCTTGGCCGCCGCTTTGAGGCGCGCGCCCGCGATATGGCTCTGGGCGGCCTTATCGGTCTTGTGGCCGTTGCGGGTTGGGCAGGTACGAGCGTTTTGCTCTTGGACGAGTTTGATCCGCTTCCGGTTCAATCGGCGGCCTTTACCCTGCCTTGGAGCGATACGTTGTTTTGGGTTCTTGCCTCAAGCGCCGTCCCCGCTGGATTTGGCGTCGGGCTGGTCGGCGGTGTGCTTCTGGGCAGCTTTTCAAGCGCGGCCATGCGCGGCGAATTAGAAGCGGTGAGTTTTGCCTCTGCCCCGCAAACCTTGCGGTATCTCAGCGGTGGCATGATGATGGGCATTGGCGGCGTTTTGGCCGGGGGCTGTACCGTTGGTGCGGGCCTAAGCGGCAGCGCAATGCTTTCGGTTGCTGCTCTTTTGGCCCTCAGCTTTATCGTCATCGGCGCGGTTGTGACCAACTGGATGCTGTCTGCCCGCACTCACGCCGCCATTGCGGCTTAAACACCGCCTAAAGTAGACATTAAAAAAGGGGCCCTTGAGGCCCCTTTTCTACGTTTGGACGTTTTTGCAAAGCCTTAGCCAAGCATATCGGCGGTGATGCCAGCATACCAACCTTCGGATTCCACATATGTGGCTTCACGGGTTTCCGCAGACTCGCCCGTGGCCGAGATGAACCCATCAACCTTGGCGATTTTCTCGTCAGTCGCTTCGTAAGTTGCGCCCACTTTCACACCATCGTTGGTCGCGATCAACGACCAGCATGTGTTCGAGAACTTCGCCGGGAAGACACGGCTTCCGGTCAAAGCACCGCGGATAGCATTGGCACAAACCTTGGCTTGCGAGTTGGCCGAGAAACCGGATTTTGGCATATCGCCCTGCGCCGAAGCATCGCCCAGCACATAAACATCCGCATCCGCCTTGGTCGACATATCAACCGCATTCACCGGTGCCCAATTGCCGTCGGTCACGCCTGCAATTTCTGCAATCCGGCCTGCTTTCATGCCCGGAATGACGTTACAAACATCAACCTTGGTCGCCTCGCCATCGATATCGAGGGTCATGGCACCAGGATCAACAGACACGTTATCGCCGCCAAAATCAGGACCAACGCGCTCGATCATACCGTCGTAGTGATTGGCCCAACCTTCTTCGAACAAACCCTGTTTCGAGAATTTCGGCTTAGGATCAGCGATCAGGATTTTCGCTGTTGGGTTGTTGGCCTTGAGGTAATGCGCCACCATCGAAATCCGCTCATAGGGACCAGGAGGGCAACGATAAGGGTTTGGCGGGGCAACCATCGCATAGGTGCCGCCCTGAGGCATCGCCATCAGCTGCGCTTTCAAGAGCTCGGACTGCGAACCAGCCTTGTAAGCATGAGGCATCGCATTTTGCGCGTTGATATCCCAACCGGGCACAGACCCGTCAACAAAATCGATACCGGGCGAGAGGACCAGCTTGTCATAGGACAGCGTGTCGCCACCAGCCAAAGTCACTGTCTTGGCTGCGCGGTCCACACCAACCGCCCAGTCATGCACGACATTGATGCCGTAGTCTGAAGCCAGCTTGCCATAGGAATGGCCAATATCGTCGATGGATTTGAAGCCGCCGATGTACAGGTTTGAGAAAAAGCAGGTGTAATAGGTGCGCGTGGGTTCAATCAACGTCACGTCGATCTCGCCTTGGCTGTCCTTGGCAAGATAACGGGCAGCAGTTGCACCGCCAGCGCCGCCGCCGACCACAATTACCCGTGGCTTACCATGCCCGGCCGCATTGACCATCGGCGCCGCCAAAACCGCCGAGGCAAGCGCGCCTTGACGGATAAAGTTACGTCTATTCATTCCCATTTGGGTTCTCCCTTTATTTTCCCTACTGATCGAGGGACTTGAAATATACCGCAAGAGACGAAATCTCTTCGTCTGAGAGGCGGCCCGATACCATTTGCATAACCGGATTACTACGATGTTTAACACGGTATTCGTGCATTGCAGAAATAAACAATTCTAGCTCCCATCCCACAATGCCCGGAATACCATCATTCTCGCCCGTGGCCTTGTGGCAGGTCGTGCACTCGCTCGCCAGATACTCGCCATAGGCCAAATCGCCTGCCACCTCAAAGAGTTCGGGCGGCACAATAAAGCCTTGGTTTGCAGCCGGCGCAGCGGCTGTGTCACTCAGCGCGAAAGCTGTTCAGGTATGCGATGATCGCTAACCTGTCTCCTTCCTTTTTGAGCCCTGCAAAGGACATTTTGGTGCCCTTGAGGTAAGTTTTCGGCTTGGTCAGAAATTCAGCCATCGAAGCTTCATCCCAAACCCGGCCCTCACCCTGGGCAGCGGCAAAGGCTTTGGAATATTTGAACCCTTCAACCGACCCGAACGCGGCACCAATGATATTGTTCAGCGCAGGTCCGGTTTTATTTTGCGCCCCGTCACCAATTTGGTGGCAGGCTTTGCACTTTTTAAAGACCTTCTCGCCTGCCGCGATCAGCGCGGGGTCTGCCCCTGCGACAACATCTTGGGCAGGTTCGGGGGGTGCTGCGGGGGCTGCAGCGGGTGCAACCTGTGCCACCGCTTGCGCCACATCCGGCACAAAGGACGGGCCCGCTGCAGTAAAGCTGGGCAGAGGCTCGCTGCGCGCCTCGTTCATGACCGAGTTCGATCCGCCCTCGGGCGGGGTCTCGACCAAAAACACCGTGCGCATGGTGATCTCCACCTCATCTTTGCAATCGGTCATACAAGGCTCGCCCTGCCATGCCGCATATTCCTGCTCGGGCCGATCATCGATCACGAAACCTTGCATATTATGCATCTGGAAATCGCCAAAATTCGCGCGGCTCAGCACGAAATCATCCTCCACCAGATCGTTGGAATAGAGGATATAGGCCACGATCGCATAGGTTTCATCGGCGCTCAGCGTGCCGGCCTCGCCAAAGGGCATCGAGCGGTTGATGTAATCCCAAGCGGTCGAGAGATGCGGCCAATAAGAGCCGACGGTTTTCACCGGATCCTCATCGGCCAGCGTGTCAAAACCGCCCGCCAGCACGGGCCAATTGTCCACACCTTCGGCAAAATCACCGTGGCAGGAGGCGCATTTTTCAACGAAGACCTCTTCGCCGGTCCAAACATCCCCCGAACCCTCAGGCAACCCGCGCCCACCTGGCAGGACATCAACATCCCATGCGGCGATCTCTTCGGGCAGCGCCGCGCGGCCAATGCCGTAGCCTGCCTCGGCGATGGGGGCAGGTTCACTGACCGACCCACCTGCCGCTGCGCGCGCCGCAAACTCCGCCTGTAGCGCCACGACCGTCGCTTCGAGTTCAGAGGCCTTCGCCGCCTCATCCGTGGCGGCAGCTGTTGCCTCGCTGGCCTGCATCTCAACAGTGCCCAGCCGCGCTTCAAGCGCCTCGATTTTGTCAGAGCCGTATTCGCGGTTGGCCATGCCAATGCCCAGCCCCAAAGCGAGGGTCGCAACCCCCGCACCGGGCAACATATATGTGCTAAGAGGTTTCGACATTTTCCGCCTTTCCGTCCGGACCCACGTACCAGGTCTGAATGCAATTATTGTGGTAAACCGAGTTTTCGCCCCGTTGGTCGCGCAGTTGATCCTTGGTGGGCTGCACATAGCCGGTGTCGTCGATGGCGCGGGCCTGCAAGAGCATCGGCGCGCCGTCCCAGACCGTGTCCAGATAGAACCGCGTTAGCGCTTTGGTGTCGCCCTGTTTGCCAAGCCGCGCCTCTTCCCACGTGATGCCGCCGTCCTTGGAGACATCGACGCGGGTGATTTGCCCGTGACCGGACCACGCCAGCCCCGAGATCACCATAGGACCGCGCCCGTGATTGATCGGCATTTGCGGGCTTGGCGAGGTGATCACGGATTTCGCATCCATCACCCACGTCCATTTACGCGCGGTGCCGTCCTCGTAGACGTCGGTGTATTTCGAGGTCTCTTCGCGGCTTTCAACCGCCACATCGACAACCTCAATCCGGCGCAGCCATTTGACCCACATATTGCCTTCCCAACCGGGCACCACGAGGCGCACCGGATAGCCATGCTCCATGCGCAGCGCCTCGCCATTGGCCTTAAAGGCGACCAAAACATCGTCCAGCGCCTTTTCCATCGGGATCGAGCGGCCATTCGACGAGGCATCCGCCCCCTCGACATAGACCCATTTATCAGAACTCAGATCAGCGCCCGCCTCTTGCAGGATCGTGCGCAGCGGCACGCCGGGGTATTCCATATTG
>CAYLLD010000012.1:11331-30094 GCA_964384315.1 uncultured Rhodobacterales bacterium
TGCGCGCCGTTAAGCTGCGCGCCGGCCCATTCCATGCCGGTATTGGCGGCACATTCGCAGAAATACACGTGATTTTCGCGCGGGAAGCGTTCGAGATCTTCATAAGAGAACACCAGTGGGCGATCCACCAGACCGTTGATCATCAGGCGGTAATCTTGCTTTTGCAGCTCAATCGCGCCGGAGTGATGCCGCTCAAAGGCACAGCCTTGGGGCGTAATTGTCCCCTCAAGCGCATGGATGGGCGTGAAATTGATCGAGGAAATCGGCGAGGCGGTCAGCCATTCAACATTGCGCCGCACCACATGGCTCTCGTACTCAATCGGCATGCCATAGGGCGTCTCATCGACCCCCGCGCCGGTATATGAGGCCCAATCCTGCAGTTCAGTGATCAGCGGATCAGGGGTGTTCGCGCTGGCCGCACCAGCCGCCACGCCGCCCGCGACAGTTGCCGCCGAGCCGCGCAAAAAGGCACGCCGCGACGCGCCTTGGATTTTGTCGTCTTCGCTCATGTTAAGCTCCCGTGAGGAGAAGTTTCATTCAGATTGCTCATAGGCCGGTCACCTTGACCGAATTATTCGGGGCGACCGTCACAGTGCCCTCTTTGCGGATATGGCTTTCCACCACGTCCCAAATCTCGGGGCCTTCGGTGTCTTCATTCACACTGGCCCAACCCGCGACCACATAGGACCGCGAAGGATCAATGGCCTCGCCGGTGGACAGAAGCGTCATCTCCGAAATCCGTGTCCCTTGGGGTTTCGAGACATCGATGCTGTAGCCAAGCCCGCCTGTGCGCACCATGTCGCCGCCCTGTTGATAATAGGGGTCGGGGTTAAAGATATTATCCGCCACATCTTCAAGCACGACCTTGAGAAACTCGCCGGTGAACTCGGTGCGATAGGCGTTTGGATAGGTCATGGCGGTAACCCCATAAATATCCTCGCGGGTGATGTCTTGGCCGGGGATCACCGAAGGCCCCCAGCGCACGCCCGGGCTCAGGGCAATTTCTGCATCCCGCTCGCTCAAAAGCGCATCGCAGATCACGTCATCCCATGTGCCGTTGAAATTCCCGCGCCGGTAAAGCGTGCTATCCGTCTGGCCGATCACCTCGGACATCTGGGCCGCATAGGGCGCGCGCTCGGCCTCGATCAGGGCGGACATTTGAGCATCGGGCGCAATCACATCGGCAAAAACAGGGATGAGCTTGTGCTTATAGCCCATCATCTTGCCGTCGCGGATATCAAGATCGATGCGGCTGACGAATTTACCGTTCGAGCCTGACGGGACGACAATTGTGCTGCCAAAAAGCGCAGGCTCGGGCAGCGCGTCATGGGTGTGGCCCGAGAGGATCACGTCGATGCCCGAGACCACCGAGGCCATTTTCTTATCCACGTCAAAGCCGTTGTGGGACAGGACGACCACACATTCCGCCCCCGCCGCGCGCACCTCATCGACCATGGCCTGCATGTGTTCGTCGCGGATGCCAAAGCTGAATTCGGGGAACATCCAACCGGGGTTGGCGATGGGCATATAGGGAAAGGCTTGGCCGATGACCGCGATTTTCACGCCGCCGCGCTCGAAGAATTTATAGGGTTTAAAGAGCTCCGCAGGCTCGTCCCATTCGGCATCAAAGATGTTCTGACCCAGCGCGGCGAAGGGCAGGTTTTCCACCAGTTCTGTGACCCGCTCGGTGCCCAACGTGAACTCCCAATGAAAGGTCATCGCGTCGGGCTGCAAGAGGTTCATGGCGTTGACCATGTCCTGCCCTGCGGTCTTCAGCGTGGTATAACTGCCATGCCAGGTGTCGCCGCCATCGAGCAGCAGCGCGTCGGGGCGGTCCGCACGGATCGCTTTGATCACCGTGGCCATACGGTCGAGCCCGCCGATACGGCCATAGCCCTCGGCCAGCGCGGCAAAATCACCCGACGAAAGCGCGTAATGAGCACGGCTGCCGTCCTCAATCCCGTAGGTTTTGCGGAAATCAGCGCCGGTTAGATGCGGCACCGCGCCTTTATTGCCACCGACGCCAATGTTCACCGAAGGCTCGCGGAAATAGATCGGGTTCAGCTGGCCGTGGATGTCGGTGATATGGATCAGTGAGACATTGCCGAAGGTGTCGAAGTCCAGCAGTTGATCCTGCGTCAAAGACTGCTGCGCGGCGACCCGCGCCCAGTTACCGAAACCAGAGCCACCCAGAATTGCCGAGGCGGCCATGCCAACTTGAAGGAAATCGCGACGCGAGATCATGGTTTAATCCTTTATTCACATTCGAATTTAAGAATGTGTAACTGACAAAAAATCCCGCGCAGGCACAACCCACGCGGGACAAAATCGTGTTACTGGCGAACAGCGGGTGTTTCGACCGAGAGACCATTGGCGCGCGAGGCGACGTATAGCTCTAGCTCGCGGAACACGTCCGACCCTTCGGCGAAGGTCTCAGCACGGGTGTCGCGGATACAGCCACGGAACCGGTTGTGGCGCGAGATCAGCTTGGCCTGTTTCAACCGATAGGTCGGAAAGCCGTTGATCTGCCCTTGGCTGAGGTGATCCGCGCGGATCATCATGCCGTAGCTGTCTTCGTGGCAATTCGCGCAGGACAATTGCAGCTGCCCATAACGGGTATAGTAAACCTCTTTGCCGCGCTCCCAGAACGGGGCCGCGTCGCCGTCGATGGTGACATTCATCGGCATGCCGCGGGACTGAAGACCGATCAAAGCCACCAGCGCCTGCATATCCGCACCGGACCATTTTAGCGGCTCAGCACCCATATGTTTGGCGCGCTGCTCGTTGATGATGTCTTCCATCACGACCAATTTGCCATCGATCACTTTGGGCATGGCCGCATGCAAACCCGCGAACTCTTCGGGGCCCTCATGACAGGACGCACAGGACTTGCCCTCGGTGCCTGCCACTTCGTTGAACAGGTCCATGCCCTGATCCACGAAAATCATCGCCGGGTTTTCGAAATCATCCGTTTGCAGCGACTGGGTCTCATCGGTGCGAAAGCGCCAACCCGAATAGATCGTATCTAGGTTTTCCAGATGCGCAGGCGCCGCCGTTTGCGTGACCATCGCCGTATCGCCGTTGATGACCAGCGCGTCTTCGTCGGCTTCGGCGTTTGCCTGACCGGCCGTTACCCCAGCCGTTACCAATGTAAAAGCAGCTACCGCCGCCAGTTTGGACATTATCCGCACGCTATTTCCTCCCTAAGAGTGACGTGTGCGACGCGCCTAAGACCAACCGTGACGGGTGATCCCATGCGGCGCGCCATGATCAGCTGACCGTGATTTTTTTTGCGGTTTCGTAAACTGAGCCATCGTCATCGTACCATGTGAACTTGAACTCACCCGATTCAGGCACAGTCGCGTCAAATTGGAAGTACGGGTTCGTGGACACCGCAGGTTCGATCGTCACATCAATCACGTTTTCGCCGTTAAAATCGGCGGTAAAGCGGTTGATGATCGAGCGTGGGATGATCACGCCTTCTTTGTCCTTGCGCTGGCCGCTTTCCATTTTGTGGCTGATCAGCGTTTTGATGGTGATCACGTCACCAATGGCGGCCGATTTGGGCACCTTGACGCGGGGTTTTACACCTTTTGCCATAGTCTCTCTCCTGATTTCTCAAGCGCGACCCCATGAATACGCAATCGCGTTTCTTGGTTAACATCGCGCTAAAATTAAAAATTAGCCGCCGCAGCCGCCGATTGTCACTTTCACTTCCGACATTGCTTTTTGGAAAGATCCGTCTTCCATTTTAGCAACGGCAACAATGCTCTGCGTTCCTGCCAAGCGGATGCGTGTGGATGCTGTGCGCGAGGGGTTCAGCGCGCCAAAGTTGAACGTCGCAACCTCGGGACGCGGATTTCCATCAGCCAGCAGCATAACCGAAACAGCGCCCGGCGCAGAGACCGCAACCGGTACCGTGTTGCCATTTTCCGCAATCTCAGGCGTATCAAGCGTGACCACGCCTTCACCGACCTCAGCACCGCCTGTAAAAGCAGTGATTGCCTCGTCTGTTTTTGATGCGAACGCGGGCATAGCCCCCAAACCGGTTGCAGCAAACGCTGCCGTCCCGGTGATCAACACGTTTCGACGTGTCAGTTCCATTGTAACCTCCAAAATTCAGTTATTCTTCGGTGAGTGTCATCAAGTAAGCGACGACATCTTCGATCTGTTGAGCGGTGAGCAAAGGCGCAACATCGCCTTCGTGGGCCTTGCCCGAATAGGCATTGCCAAGGCGCGTGAACCCATCTGTTTTGTAGAACGACGGCATCATCGAGCCCTCGAACATGATCTTTGCGTTCGCGACGATGCCGCGCACCTCAGCCTCTTCCCAACGACCAGCAACGCCATCAAGTGCGGGGCCGATTTCGCCGTGAAATGGCAAGTGGTCCAGATCCGAGACCATGTGACAGGCGATGCAATTGCCAGCGCCCTTATTCATGATCTTAGCACCCTCTTCGGGGTTGCCGGGGACACCCGTCAGCGAGGCCGCAACCGCGCCGTCCACATAGGCGACATTGCCCGGTGCAACTACATCAGCCTTGGCGACATCAGCCATAGATAAAGCCGCCGCCGTCCCGGCCACAGCCAGGATTGATCCTACGAGTTTCATTTGACCTCCCTAGGTCTTTTTGTTGTTGTCCAAATACTGCACACAATCGCATGCCAAGCAACATCAAATTCACAATTATGAATTTGAGTTAAAAATCTTATCAATCGGTTGACCCGTCTTGTCTTTTTTCGGCGCGGATTTGGATTTGCCGGGCGTGATAACGCTGAAAATCTTCACCATCCTCGATTTCATACCGTTTCTCTTTTACCCATGTAAGCATATCGAATGTTGTCCCCCGACCAAAGGCCCCCGGCATCATCGCAACGCTCGCAGAGACCGCTGTCGCTTCTGCTTCTACCTCTTGTGGCATAAAGTACATTGAGGGCGTGAACAACACCCCCCATTTGCGCGCCATGGCCTTTTCCGAGAGTGTTTCCCCATCAAAATCGGTCACCTCAACATCCCCGTGAAGATTAAGCTGCACCACGAAGAAATCCTCCATCAAAGATGTGGCAATATTTGGGGCGATCAGCACCTCTTCATGCATTTTTTTGCAGTAAATACAGCCCCTTTGCTCAAACATGATCAAGAGCCGCTTGCCCTCGGCATTGGCCTCATCAAGGTCTTCGCGCAGGTCTTTGAAGGTGTCACGCATCCAGTCCGCTTTGTGCAAACCGTCATCCCCAATCTGCGCCTGCGCCATAAGCGCGTTCACCGGCATTTGAACCGTGACTAAAAGCAAAATAGTGAGCAATCGGTTGAGTATCTGACGCATTTTGTATCCTCCTTATCCAAAGCGGCTAAAGATCGGAAAGGTCTCTAGCATCCACTGTGCGATCAGGTTGATTGAGTTGGTGGCAATCAGAATTCCAAAAATTATTAAAAGCGCGCCCATTAATTTTTCGACTATGCCCAAATGTCGTCTGAACCGGGCCATGAACCGCATGAACGGGCCGATGAAAAGCGCAGCGGCAATAAAAGGCAGCGTCATGCCAAGGCCGTAAATGAACAAAAGCCACGCCCCCTGCCCTGCAGTTTCCTGCCCCACGGCCATAAACAGAATCGCGGCCAGCACAGGGCCAACGCAGGGCGTCCAACCAAAGGCAAAGGCCAGCCCAATCACATAGGCACCGATCAGACTGACATTCGACGTTTGCCCCGCATCCGAACGGAACTGGCGGTACAAAATGCCGATGCGTAGCACCCCCAGAAAATGCAGCCCCATAGCAATAATAATGGCGGCGGCGATCCAGCGCAGCACGTCGAAATAGTCCCGGACCACCTGCCCAAACATCGTCGCACTGGCACCCAAGGCCACGAAAACCGTGATCACCCCGAGGGAAAAACAAACAGCTGCCAAAAAAGCGCGCAGACGCGTGGCGGCGGTGATTTCGGGCTGCGCAGAGATTTGGTTCATGCCCACGCCAGCCAGATAGCTAAGGTAAAACGGCACAATCGGCAGGATGCAGGGCGATAGAAACGACAAAAGCCCGGCAATCAAAGCGCCCATGGTGGTGACATCAAACATAGGGCTGACTGCCTCCTTGAATTGATATATTCAAAATTTAGGATATGATGCCATAATGGGTGGCGTCAATCGGAGCCTCATGTTGAATCGACTGGTCTATATTTTGGCATCACTGTTTTGGGTGAATGCCGCCCCGCTGCTTGCGGGGCCGTACCTGCTGATGGCCGAGGAAAACGGCTGCTATTGGTGCGCGCGTTGGCACGACCAGATCGGCCCGATCTATCCCAAAACCGACGAGGGCCGCGCCGCGCCGCTTGAACGCTATGACCTTCACTCCGAAGAGCCAGACGTCGAATTTGCGCGCCGGGTCCATTTTACACCGACCTTTATCTTGGTGGTTGATGGGGTAGAGACCGGGCGTATCGAGGGGTATCCAGGGGAAGATTTCTTCTGGGGCCTGCTTGGCGAATTACTAACACAAGCCGGGGTTGAGCCGCTCCCCCGCGCGGAGCCAGAAAAATCATGACTGCCAAGATCGAGACGCTGCAAACGCGCCAGACCACCTTGCCTGTGTTCAGCACAGATATGTGCCCGCAAGATATGAAACGCATGATTGCGAATGCGGAAACAGCGGCTGCCTTTCTTAAGGCGATCAGCCATGAGGGGCGGCTGATGATCCTGTGTCATCTGGCCTCGGGCGAGAAAACCGTGACCGAGCTTGAGGATCTTTTGTCTGCCCGTCAGGCCGCAGTATCTCAACAATTGACCCGGCTGCGCCTAGAGGGCATCGTCAAGCCGCGGCGTGATGGCAAGACTGTGTATTACTCGCTAAACGATGAGCGGGCGCAGAAAATTCTAGAGACGGTTTATGATCTATTTTGCCGCGCAGACGACCCGGCCAATAACAGCGCTTAAGCGCCAATTCAGCAGCATCACATGATCCAAGATCACGACCTTCGCCACCAACTGACCAACGAGCTGCATGCCCGCCCCTCGCCGCAGATCCAAGCGCCCTGCACAGCGGCTTTTATTGCTATAAAACGCGCAACCGATGCCGCCGCCCGAGATCGCGATCAAGACCGGGCGCATTTGCTGGCACTCTTGGACCGCTTCGGCGCGGCGCATCCGCCCCCCGGTGCCACGCATTATTTCGGCAAAATCGGTCGCAATTTTCTAAAGTGGGAGTGTCATACCGAGTTTATGACCTATACGCTTTTGGGCGATCCCGTCTCGGACACCCCATTTGACGGTGAGATTTTCACGCAGTTCCCCAAAGACTGGTTGGCAGCAGCCCCCGGCGTGCGGATGACCTCGCTTTTGGTGCATGTGGCCATCAATAACGACGACGAGGCGATCACGAATTGTCTCAATAACTGGTTCGAAAGCGAAAGCCTTGCGGTGAGCCGGGTTTTGGACGGCCAAGGGGTGATTGCGGGGGATTTTCGCATCGATCCTCAGGGGCACATGCGGTTTGTTCTGTTCGTTCATCCCGAAACCGGGGTGCAGCGCACGGGCCGGGTTGTGCAGCGTCTGTGCGAGATCGAAACCTATAAAACCATGTCCATGCTGGGGCTTATGCGCAGCCGGGGTGCTGGTGCGGTGATGGGCGCGCTGGATCAACAGCTTACCACGCTCATTCAGGACATGGGCGAGACGACAAATGCAGGCGAGACGCTTTCGGCGCTTTTGGACGTGAGTGCCAAGCTTGAGAGCATGATGGCGCAAAATAATTTCCGCTTTGGCGCAACCAAAGCCTACGAGGCGCTGGTTCATTCGCGCATCGTAGTTTTGCGCGAGACCCGATTTTTGGGGCGCCAGACCTTTGCGGAATTCATGACACGCCGCTTTGATCCGGCCATGCGCACCACCCGTGCCACCGAAGCGCAGCTCTCGGCCATGTCCACCCGTGCAGAACGGGCCGCTAATCTCTTGCGCACCCGCGTTGACGTTGAGCGCTCGGCGCAAAATCAGGCGCTTTTGGCCTCTATGGACCGCCGCGCTGACCTGCAACTGCGCCTTCAGCGCACGGTCGAAGGGTTTTCCGTCGCCGCCATCAGCTATTATGCAGTGAATTTGGTGTCTTATCTGGCTTATCCGGTGTTTTCGGAGCTGGGGATTTCCAAGGGCATGGGGATGTTTGGCCTGACGCCTTTGGTGCTGCTTTTGGTCTGGCTGGCGATCCGCAAGATCAAACAGCACACCTAAGCCGCGTCACTCCTCCAGCTTCCAAATACCCTCCGGCTCAAAGGCATGGAAGGCAAAGGCAAAGACCACTTCATGTGGCACTGCGGCACCTGTATCCGCATCAAACACCCGGATTGTACCCACATCGCGCGAGGCGGCGATCTGGCTTTGGTCCAGCGCGCTGGCCTGTCCCGCCGCCCAGACAATCCGATATCCATTCTCGGTCAAGTCTTGCGCCGCGCGCAGACGCTCAAGTGGCCAAGCGGTCTCGCCAATGCGCAGCACCCGTGCCAAAGGCGCAATCCCATGGGGCGGCATTTCGCCATTGTACAAAAAAGGTCGCGGGGAACTGTCGTAATTGGCATAGGGATTGGCCCCATAACGACGCTGATAAGCGGCAGGCGGCTGCATCACCAACCCCTCAGGGTTGCGGGCGCGAAACTCGGCCATGCTTTCCATCCAGCTTGGCAAAACCGTCAGCTTGGTCCCCACCAAATCGCCCACAATCGCCTCGCCGTCGAACTGCTGCCACCAGCTTTCGCTTTGGCGGTCATACATGATCATATCCGAATAGCGCAGCTTGCCCGAGACCCCAAAGGTCAGCACCCCTTCATCGGTGCGCCCATCAAAGACAATCGCCGAATTGCACAAGGGGCAGAAGGTGACCGTCACTGGCACTTCGCCAATCACATCATTCACAATCTCATGCCATGTCAGAATGCGGATCGGATAGGTGCGCGGGGTCTCGCCCTCAATCTCGATGGTCACCGTCGGCTCATTGTCCGGGACCGCTTTGTCATCGCTGGCAGGCAGGAACATCGCGCCATCAAGGGCCGGAATACCATCCTTGGGCGGCCCCCCCGAGAGGATATCGATAAAAGGCACGGTGGATTTGCCAAAATCGGTCTGCGGCCACTCACTGGACCAAAAGGAGGGCACCGGCTGGTCGATCAACTCTTGCGCTTTGGCGATATTCATCATCAGCGCAAAAGCGGCAATCGCCGTAAATCCAAAGGTCCAAACCGAACGTACACTCATGGGGCCACTCCTCAACACATGTTTGCGCAACCCTGACCGCTTGGCCGCCGAACATCTAGCCCACCTCGCGGATTGTTTATCACGCGTGGGCGCGTGTATAAAAAACGAATGCGTGGGCGCGTGTCAAAAAAGTGCAATGCGCAATGAGAACGATGACGGGACGGCCAAAAATGCAAAAGGCGCCACGTGAGCGGCGCCTTGCAAAATTGCTAAAGATCGTAAGCCTCGGCTATTGCTCGGCCTTCACCCTGACTGAGGTCATATAATCGGGCGTATCGACCGCACCGTTTGGGCTCTTGCCCCGGCGAATGTCATTCACCACGTCCATGCCCAGGCTCACACGACCAACGGCCGTATATTGCCCGTTCAAATGCGGCGCATCCGCGAACATGATGAAGAACTGGGAATTGGCCGAGTTTGGATTTTGCGACCGGGCCATGCCAACAATGCCAGCCACGAAGGGCTCACCCGAAAACTCGGCGGGCAAATCAGGCAGATCAGATCCCCCGGTCCCCGCACGGCCCCCAGCAAACGCCGCGCGCTTGCCGAATTCCACATCACCAGTTTGCGCCATAAACCCGTCGATCACCCGGTGAAAGGCCACATCGTCATAGGCACCAGCGCGCGCCAAGCTTTTGAGTTGTTCGACGTGCTGCGGGGCCAGATCGGGCAAAAGCTCGATCTCAACCACGCCATTGGCGACGCCTTCGATTTGGATCACCAACGTGTTCTCAGCAAGGGCATCTGCATCCTGAGCCACAGCAGCCCCGGCAGCAAAAAGACCTAGCGCGGCCATCCACCCCAAAAGCGCACGGCGCGAGATCATGCTGCATCTCCGGCACGCACTTTGATCATTTGATCAGGATCCGCAGGCGGCTCGCCCCGTGTGATCGCGTCAATCAGTTCCATCCCATCGGTCACCCGGCCCCAAACCGTGTATTCACCGTTCAGGAAATGCCCATCGGCAAACATGATAAAGAACTGCGAATTGGCAGAGTTAGGGTTCGCCGCACGGGCCATGCCACACACACCACGATCAAAAGGCAATGAGGAAAACTCAGCAGGCACATTTGGCAAGCTGCTATCACCCGTGCCTGCGCGCGAGGGGTTGTATTCTTTGGTCTTATTGCCGTGCTTCACATCGCCAGTTTGCGCCATGAACCCTTCGATGACCCGGTGAAAGGTCACCCCATCGTATTGGCCGTCGTTGGCCAAAGTCGTGATCCGCTCAACGTGCTGAGGTGCCACATCCGGCAACATCTCGATGGTCACTGTGCCCGACGTCAATTCAATCGTCAGCGTTTTGGTCTGGTCCGTCATAGGAGCCTCATTTTTGTTCCGTTAAGGGCTAGTTAGGCCGCGGTCTTCAAAAGGGAAAGCAGGTTTTTACCAGTTAAGCCCTGAACTTTTAGCCCGTGAACTTATCCACCCGTGAACTTATCCAAAAGCGCGCCCCGCACTTTGGGCGGCACAAACTGCTCAATCGGCCCCCCAAGCCGCGCAATCTCTTTCACAAGCCGCGAGGCAATCGCCTGATGCTCCGAAGAGGCCACCAGAAACACCGTCTCAATGCTTTGATCAATCGCCCGGTTCATCCCGACCATTTGATACTCATACTCAAAATCCGACATCGAACGCAGGCCGCGAATGATCAGCCCGGCCCCGACATCCTTGGCGCAGTCAATCAGCAGGTTTTCAAACGGATGCACCAGCACCTGCGTGTTGGTCAGCTTTAGCGCTTGGGTCTCAGCCTCCAGCATCGCCACCCGCTCTTCGAGAGTGAACAGCGGGGCCTTATCGCGATTAATCGCCACCCCGATCACCAGTTTATCAACCAGCGTGGCGGCGCGTCTAATCACGTCCAAATGTCCGTTGTGAACCGGGTCAAACGTGCCCGGATAAAGTCCAATACGCATGCAGCATCCTTTTACCCCATGCAACACGAGGCTCAGGGGGGCGTCAAGTTGGCGTCAGGTTTTTACGGATTAACTTGGTAGAATCCCAATTTTCACCTAGGCTTACCTTAATGATTTAAAAAACAGGAGGACCAACTATGAAGTACATGTTTGAGACCATTGTAATCGCGTTTGTTTTTGCTTTTAGCGGCCTTAGTGCAACCGCTGGCACCTTGACCTACAACTACACAGGCCAGCCCCTTATTTGCCCTGTCGGCGATCCGGGCTGCGAATTTGAAGGCGAAATTTTCGTCGGCAGTTTCACAATTGACGAAGACGCCATGCCCGGCGGCGCGGTGAGCGATTTGTCGCTTGAGTTGATCCACGACGAAGACACGATGATGAACAGCTACAGCATCACGCGTGGGTTCGAGGTCACCTATGCGCAATGGACAGACCCCGACAACACTTGGGAAAGCTCTGGCTTTTTGAGCGGTTTCACCGGCATCGTGAGTGAGTTTACCAGCGGCGTCGCCTGCTGCTCATCAATGTCGCTGATCTTTGATGCGGCGGGCAATATCGTCGACTGGAGCGGCAGCGCCGTGCAAGGCGGCTCAAACGATCCTAGCTTCGCTAACTCTAGCGATGGGCGTTCCAATGGCGCGGTGAGCAGTGGACCTGGGTCATGGAGCGTGGCAGCGGTGCCCCTTCCTATGAGCGTATGGCTTTTGAGCATGGGTCTTGGTGCCCTAGGATTTGCCGCCCGGCGCAAGGGCTAAAACACCTGAAAAACCTATTGGACGCCTGTTTTGTTTGAAAAAACTTACGATTTGAACCAGCAGGCGTTCAAACATTAACTTACCGGTTACTGCAAAGCTCTAAACAAAGCGTCTCAATGTGATTGTGGCGGAGCTTGCGCATGTCGACCGATAGCGAATTTTCACTAAATGATGTATTTTTCTCGCGGACCGACAAACGCGGCGTTATCCAATCGGGCAATGACACGTTTCAGCGCGTTAGCGAATTCGACTGGGAAGACTTGCTGGGCGCGCCCCATAAAGTCGTGCGCCACGCCGATATGCCAAAGGCTGTGTTTCAACTGATCTGGGACACCCTCAAATCGGGCCAACCCGTGGGCGCTTACATCAAAAACCAACGCAAAACTGGCAGTGGCTATTGGGTTTTCGCTTATATCACCCCCATCGAGGGGGGCTATCTGTCTGTGCGCTATAAACCTTCCACCGAGAAACTGGAAAAAATTGAGGCGATCTATGCAGAACTCGTAGAATATGAAAGCGAGGCAGATGTGACCCCTGAGATGTCGAAAATCCGCTTGGAAGAGCGTATTCAAGACATCGGCTACGCAGATTACGAACAATTCAGCCTGATCGCCATGGCCGAAGAGCTGCAAGCGCGTCAAAAGGCCCTAAATTTTGACCCCTTCAAACCCGCGCTGCATCTAGAGCACGGGATGGAAAATTGGAGCACAATTCCATCCCATTGCCGCGATATCATGTCCGATTATACAACAATTTCTGAAACCTCCCAAAACCTACAAATCCAAGCTGTCCACTTGGGCGCAACGGGTCGATCACTGGCGGTTATTTCAGAACAATTTCGCCAATCAGCTATGGATATGAACAATAGTCTGACCAAATTTATCAAAGAGTCTCGTATCATTTCAGCCTTGATCGAGCGCGCCGCCTTTAGCATGAGCGCTGCCTCAATCATTTTGGAAGTTGAAGAGAACTTTGATGCAAAAACGGTATTAGAGTCGGAGCAAGCGACCAAACAAGAGTTTCAAATCCTGCAAACCATCCGCAAAGATTATGAGCGCATCGCCAAAGAAAACGTCGACGAACTATTCGACAAAGTGAGCCAGTTCATTTCACTTTGCACCCCGGTTCGGCAACAGATCACCAGCCTTAGCGTTACGCGGATTATGTGTCAGATTGAAACGGCACCGCTTGGACAAAAACATCGCGGCATCACTGGTGCCATCGAAGAACTAGAAAACTTTACCGAACGATCCGGTTCCACAATCGATCAAGTTGGCCACGCCCTAAAGCGGGTTGAGATCAATCTAAAAGAATGCATCAAGGCTATGACGCCGCCACTGGCGGCTTAGTCCAAACGACATGCAAATTTGATCACGCGGCAGCCACTATATCTTAAACAAGAATGTCTTTTAAATAACGGCCAGTATGGCTTCCCTTAGCCGCAGCCACATCTTCGGGTTTGCCTTGCGCAACTATCGTGCCACCGCCATCCCCACCCTCGGGACCAATATCAATGATCCAATCCGCGGTTTTGACCACATCTAGATTGTGTTCGATCACGATCACCGAATTGCCTTGATCCACCAACTCATGCAGCACTTCGAGCAGCTTTCGAACATCTTCAAAATGAAGACCCGTTGTTGGCTCATCTAAGATGTAAACCGTACGCCCGGTTGCCCGTTTCGACAGTTCTTTCGAAAGCTTAACCCGCTGGGCCTCGCCGCCTGAAAGCGTCGTCGCCTGCTGACCAACCTTGATGTAACTCAAACCAACACGCATCAGCGTTGACATTTTTTCACGGATAGACGGCACCGCCTTAAAGAAGACTTCTGCGTCCTCGACGGTCATATCCAAAACATCGGCAATGCTTTTGCCCTTAAACAGAATTTCCAGAGTTTCCCGGTTGTACCGCTTCCCGCCACAACTCTCGCAGGTCACATAGACGTCTGGCAAAAAATGCATCTCAATTTTGATCACACCATCGCCCTGACAAGCCTCGCACCGCCCGCCCTTTACGTTAAAGCTAAACCGCCCAGGCTTATAACCACGGGTCTTCGCTTCGGGCAGACCTGCGAACCATTCCCGGATCGGCGTAAAGGCCCCGGTATATGTCGCCGGATTGGACCGCGGCGTCCGTCCGATCGGAGATTGATCAATATCGATGACCTTATCGAGATGCTCCAACCCTGTTATCGCCTTGCAAGGTGCAGGGGTTTGCCGCGCATTGTTAAGCCGCATCGACGCGGTCTTAAACAAAGTCTCATTAATCAATGTAGACTTTCCACCACCCGAAACACCGGTTACACAAACAAATTTACCAAGAGGAATATCGACGGTTAAATCTTTGAGATTGTTGCCTGTCGCATTCTCAATCCGAATTGTTTTTCCATTGCCCTCACGCCGCTCAGCCGGAATCGCAATCGATCTTTTACCCGTGAGATATTGCCCGGTTATTGACTTCGACGTCGCCGCAATTTTCTTAGGCGTGCCTTCCGCAATAATCTCACCGCCATGGACCCCCGCGCCAGGTCCGATGTCGATAACATGATCCGCTTCACGGATTGCCTCTTCATCATGCTCGACAACAATTACCGAATTGCCCTGATCACGCAGATTTTTGAGCGTCGTCAAAAGCCGATCATTGTCCCGTTGATGCAGCCCAATCGACGGCTCGTCCAAAACGTAAAGGACCCCGGTCAATCCCGACCCAATTTGACTGGCCAAACGAATCCGCTGACTTTCCCCACCGCTAAGCGTTCCTGAATTTCGCGAAAGCGTTAAGTAATCCAGACCAACATTGACCAAAAACCCGGTCCGTTCCCGGATCTCTTTCAAAATTGCACGGGCGATCTCATTTTTAGTGTCATTCAGATGGGTCGGCGCATCAGTGACCCAGTCAAGCAGCGATCGGATCGACAACTCAACAACTTCGCCCACATGTTTTCCACCGATTTTAACCGCAAGTGCCTCAGGACGTAGCCGATACCCATCGCACGCACCGCAGCTTCGGTTATTTTGATAGCGTTCAAACTCTTCGCGCACCCAATTGCTATCAGTCTCTCGATAGCGCCGCTCCATATTAGGAACGACCCCCTCAAAACTCCGCGACAACTCATAAACGCGGCCGCCTTCATCGTACCGGAACTTAATTTCTTCATCGCCTGACCCGTGGAGCATCAGTTGCTGAACATGTTTGGGTAAGTCGCGCCACGGCAAACGCTTATCAAACTCATAGTGCTCGGCGATCGAGTCTATTGTTTGGCGGAAATAGGCAGATTTGGTTTTAGCCCAAGGCGCGAGCGCACCGGCATAGAGCGACTTCGTTTGATCCGGCACGACCAGCCGCTCATCAAAATAAAGTTCAACCCCCAAACCATCGCATTCGGGACAGGCCCCAAATGGCGCATTAAACGAAAAAAGGCGCGGCTCAATTTCTTGGATCGTAAACCCGGACACTGGACAGGCAAATTTTTCGGAAAACGTAAAACGTTCGGGCGTCTCACCTTCTGGGGCGTCCGCCATTTCCAAAAGCGCAATCCCATCCGCAAGATCAAGCGCTGTGCGCAAACTATCCGCAAGCCGTGCACCCAAGCCTTCTCTAATCACGATCCGATCAACGACCACATCAATATTGTGGCGAAACTTCTTGTCCAACTCTGGCGGTTGATCAAGGTCGTAAAACTCACCGTTAACCTTCACCCGCTGGAAGCCGGTTTTGAGCAACTCGGCGAATTCTTTGCGGTACTCACCTTTGCGATCCCGAACGATGGGCGCGAGCAAATAAGCACGTGTCCCCTCTTCCATCGCCAAAATTCGGTCGACCATATCCGAAACCTGTTGCGCCTCAATCGGCAGGCCCGTTGTCGGCGAATAGGGCGTTCCAGCGCGCGCGAACAATAGCCGCATGTAATCGTAAATTTCGGTGACAGTACCGACGGTTGAACGTGGATTCTTGCTGGTGGTTTTTTGTTCAATTGAAATTGCAGGGCTCAGGCCTGAGATGTGATCAACATCCGGCTTTTGCATCATATCGAGGAACTGCCGCGCATAAGCCGACAGGCTTTCGACGTAACGACGCTGCCCTTCAGCGTAAATCGTGTCAAAGGCGAGGCTAGATTTTCCAGACCCCGACAGGCCAGTGATCACCACCAGTTTGTCCCGAGGGATCTTGATATCAATGCCCTTAAGATTGTGCTCGCGCGCGCCGCGTATTTCTATGTGTTTTAGCTCTGGCATCACGCAGGCTCCTCGCTCTTTTTTACGAAGGTATTACGAGCTTTGCGAACTTCCAACCTAAAATCGGAACAAAGGGGGAATATTTATTCACAAGGGCCTGTGGATAGAATTGCGCGGCCGGCCATTACTCACCTAAGATTTTTACTACATAGGCCTGAGTTTCGCGATACGGCGGCACGCCACTGTAGCGCTCAACCGCACCGGGTCCGGCATTATAAGCCGCAAGTGCAAGACGCCATGACCTAAATTTGTTGTACTGCATCCGCAAATATCGCGCACCGCCTTCGAGATTTTGGTGCGGATCGCGTGGATCGACCCCCAAACTGCGCGCAGTGGCTGGCATCAATTGGGCAAGTCCAATCGCGCCCTTGTGACTAAGCGCCTTCGGGTTCCAGTTGCTCTCGGTCTTCACCAAATTTGCAAAAAGGCTCGGCGGAATTTGATACTTGATCGCAATCGCGCGCGCGACATCCCGGTAGGGCCCTGATTGAGGACCTGTTTGTGGCACCACGACAAGATTTAAGCGCTCTTGCTCAGCAGCTTCTGCCTCTAATTTGGTGAGATTAAATTGGTCTGATAGGCGCCCTTCGATCAGGCGCTTATGGGCGGAAGACAGCCCCGCAGACTGGCCAAACACTACATGCGGCATCGTCATTGCGACAATCAATATCAATGATTTTCCAATGATGCCGCGCGCCATGCAGTCCCCAGAGCTATATTTCGCGGGCATATCTACGTTGCGCTGGCTTTGGTGGCAAGCGCGTCGCGCGATTTCCAATTTTCTACCGCCAAAATGTTACGGCCAAAATTTTACGGCCAAAATGCTACGGCAGCTAGGCTTGGTCTTCGTTGCGCCTCGCCCGCTTAGGGGCTAATCTCGCGCGCAAATCGAGCGATTCATATAAAATACAGGAGGCCCCTGATGGCCGGAAGCGTCAACAAAGTGATTATTGTGGGCAATTTGGGACGTGATCCTGAAGTGCGGTCGTTCCAAAATGGCGGCAAAGTTTGCAACCTGACCATTGCAACCTCGGAAAATTGGCGTGACAAACAATCAGGTGAGAAGCGCGAGAAAACCGAGTGGCACCGCATTGCGATTTTCTCTGAAGGTTTGGTAAATGTGGCCGAGCGTTTTCTGCGCAAAGGTTCGAAAGTCTACATCGAGGGCCAGCTTGAAACGCGCAAATGGCAGGACCAATCTGGTCAAGATCGCTACACCACCGAGATTGTTTTGCGCGGATATAATTCCAGCTTAACCATGCTTGATGGCCGCAATGAAGGCAGCGGCTCCGGCGATAGCTATGGCGGCGGCGGTTACGAAAGCGGCTCGGCACCCGGACCAAGTTCAGGCCCGGCGGCCGGACCGTCATCAGCGCCAGCTGGCGGTAATTTCGACGATGAAATTCCGTTCTAAGGACCTCACTTAAGCCTCGCTTAGAACATCTCGACACCGCCAGGTTTTGCTTCGATGACCACCTGGCGGTTTTCGGTTGGTTCATAATAATCAGCAGCAACCATACTGTCGCCAGCATCCGCTACGATGAATTGCGCATCTTCGTCTTTGTTTAGGCGCTCAAAGTAGATGTAGCCGCGCAAAGTGTTATGTAACTCGATCTGGAAAACCGACGAGATAGCGTTGAACATCATCGGGTTGGACCCGATTGGCATGCGGTGCATGGCCAATGCGAAACTGGCGGTCTTGGCAGCGGTCAAGGCGGCGCAGACTCGCATAGGCGGGATACGATTATAGATTAAAAAGAGCGTCCGCTCATCAATGGTCGCGTGATAATCGTTCAGAAAATCAAGCTGCGCCAAATTCACCATATGGCGGTCGTTTACCAGCCGGAATTTGGCGATATCATGTGGCTCAAGCCGGGCCGCAAGGGCCGCGCGGGTCTCAAGGGTTCGGGTGACCGAACGAGACCAATCCTGTAGGTGATCCACGAAAAATTCTGACAAGACATCGAATCCAGCCAGATCAATTTCGTCTACAAAGTAAGCCGATTTGATCACGCTAGGAGAAGACGTGATTGCGATCCGCTCTGACCAAATCCGATAAAATTCACCAAAAGACATGCGTCGTGTACCCCGAAAGTCAATTTGAGCCCGGTTTTATGCCCCAACCACAAAGATTTCCTTTTCATTTGCACAAGATCGGATTGCGAAACGGATAAAAATTGAGGTAAACAGATCAAGATGTAGGTGCGCGCAAAAAAAATAAGAGCAAATCGTGTCTGATACCCCTGAGCCTCCTGAGGCAAACGACGACGACCCCCAACGCATGGAATACGATGGCCCACAAATCGCCATCGAGGAGGAGATGAAGTCATCTTACCTCGATTATGCGATGAGCGTGATCGTTAGCCGCGCCATTCCTGATCTTCGTGACGGGCTCAAGCCGGTTCATCGGCGCATTCTTTATGCGATGCATGAAAGCGGGAATTCCTACGATAAATCATACCGCAAATCCGCGCGGCCTGTGGGCGATGTGATGGGTAAATATCACCCCCACGGCGATAGCGCGATTTACGATGCGCTTGTGCGTATGGCGCAAGATTTTTCCATGTCGCTGCCGCTCTTGGATGGGCAGGGCAACTTTGGCTCCATGGAT
>CAYLLD010000013.1:0-24413 GCA_964384315.1 uncultured Rhodobacterales bacterium
CGCTGCACGCGTCGGCCCAACTCCCCCGTCCCAACGAGACTTTGCAGTTTTTAAGTGAGCGCCCGGCACGAGCCGCCAAGCGTTGTCTCAAGAACTGTTAGCAGATTTAGCAAAGGTGCCTTCATGTCTACAAAAGCGTCGCGTTCAGCCGCTAGGTTGATGATCACGCCCGCCGTTTTGTTGCTGCTGGGCTGGATGCTGATCCCGCTGTGCATGACGGTTTATTTCTCGTTCTTGCGTTTTAACCTGCTGCAACCGGGCGCGACGCCCTTTGTCGGCTGGGAGAATTACTACTGGTTTTTCACCGACCCCAGTTTCAGCGCGGCCATGTTCAACACGCTGATCCTTGTGGGCGGGGTTCTGGCGATCACCACCCTTGGCGGGTTGATGTTTGCGCTGCTCTTGGATCGGCCCATGTTTGGCCAAGGACTCATCCGTATCATGGTGATTGCGCCGTTTTTTGTGATGCCGACGGTGTCGGGGCTGATTTGGAAGAACATGTTCATGAACCCGGTCAACGGCATTTTTGGCCGGATCGCGACGGGGCTTGGTTTTGCGCCCATCGATTTTTTTGGGCAGGTGCCGCTTTTGTCGGTGATTGTTATCGTCTCGTGGATGTGGCTGCCCTTTGCCACGCTGATCCTGTTGACCGCGCTGCAATCACTGGACCAAGAACAGCTTGAGGCCGCCGAGATGGATGGCGCCAGTTGGATCAACCGCTTTTGGTTCATCATGCTGCCGCATCTGGCGCGGGCAATCACCGTTGTGATCTTGATCCAGACGATCTTTATGCTCTCGATTTTCGCGGAAATTCTTGTGACAACCAACGGCGGGCCGGGCACGGCGACCACCACGCTGACCTATCTGGTCTATGTCTCGTCGCTCTTGCAGTACGACGTGGGCATGGGCAGCGCTGGGGGTGTGATTGCCATTATTCTCGCCAATATCGTTGCGATCTTCCTGATGCGGATGATCGGTAAGAACTTGGACGCGTAGGGGGTAGGGCCGTGGCACGAGCGATTTCAAATCAGCGCAAATGGGCGAATACCGCTATTGCAGGGACCATCGGATTTTTGATGTTTTTCCCAATCCTGTGGATTTTTATTATCTCGTTCAAAACCGAGGAAAATGCCATTCGCGCGCCCCTTGAGGTGCTGTTCGCCTCGGGCTGGACCACCGATAGCTACGTGGCGGTGCAGGGGCGCTCGGATTATTTCAAACACTTCTATAACTCGGTGTTTATTTCGCTGGGCTCGACGCTGTTGGGGCTTTTGGTTGCCGTGCCTGCTGCATGGTCCATGGCCTTTGTGCCCTCGAAACACACCAAAAACATCCTGATGTGGATGCTTTCAACCAAAATGTTGCCAGCGGTAGGGGTGTTGATCCCGATCTATTTCCTGTTCCGTAACTTGGGCATACTGGATACGCGCTTGGGGCTAACGGTTGTGCTGATGCTGATGAACCTGCCGATCATCGTCTGGATGCTCTACACCTATTTCAAAGAAATCCCCGCCGAGATCCTTGAGGCATCGCGTATGGATGGGGCGGGGCTGCGCGAAGAGGTTCTCTATGTGTTGACGCCCATGGCGATCCCGGGGATTGCGTCGACGGTGCTGTTGAACATCATTCTGGCATGGAACGAGGCGTTTTGGACCTTGAACCTAACCGCCGCCAAAGCCGCGCCGCTCACGGCGTTTATCGCCGGCTTTTCAAGCCCCGAGGGGTTGTTCTACGCCAAGCTCAGCGCGGCCTCGGTCATGGCCATTGCGCCAATTCTAATCATGGGCTGGTTCAGCCAGAAACAACTGGTCCGGGGCCTGACATTTGGCGCGGTAAAATAAACCTCGCGTTTGCACAGCGGGGAAAGAGGAAAACATGGGACGCATTCAGTTAAAGCAAGTCAAAAAGGATTTCGGTGACGTCACGGTCATTCCGCCTTTGGATTTGGACATTGAGGATGGCGAATTCGTCGTCTTTGTCGGCCCCTCTGGTTGCGGGAAATCCACCCTCTTGCGCCTGATCGCGGGGCTTGAGGACACCACCCAAGGCATCATCGAGATTGACGGCTCGGACGCCACGGGCCTGCCTCCGGCCAAGCGCGGTCTGGCGATGGTCTTTCAATCCTACGCGCTCTACCCCCATATGACCGTGCGCAAAAACATCGCCTTTCCCATGCGTATGGCTGGACTGAGCAAGGATGAGCAGAAGAAGCGCATTGAGGCTGCGGCCAAGTCTCTGAACCTCACGGATTATCTGGATCGTAAACCGGGCCAGCTTTCGGGCGGGCAGCGCCAGCGGGTCGCCATTGGCCGCGCCATTGTTCGCGAGCCTGCGGCGTTTTTGTTCGATGAGCCGCTGTCTAATCTCGATGCGGCCCTGCGGGTGGGGATGCGCATGGAAATCTCTGAGCTGCACAAAAAGCTCGCGACGACCATGGTTTATGTCACCCATGATCAGGTCGAGGCGATGACCATGGCCGATAAGATCGTGGTGCTACAGGCGGGGGTGATCGAACAAGTCGGCAGCCCGCTTGAACTTTACCGCACCCCGCGCAACAAATTCGTCGCGGGCTTCATCGGTTCGCCCAAGATGAACCTAATCGAGGGCGCAGAGGCGGCAAAGCTAAACGCCCATACCATCGGCGTGCGCCCGGAGCATATAACCGTCTCGCCAGATAGCGGAATGTGGCGCGGCACCGTCGGCGTCTCAGAGCATCTGGGCAGTGACACGTTTTTCCACGTCAATGTGGATGGGTTCGCCGAGGCGATCACCGTGCGCGCGGGGGGGGAGGTTGATCTGCATTACGGCGACACAATCCATCTGACGCCCCATGCGGATCAAATCCATAAATTCGATGCGGCGGGCCTGCGACTTTCATGATGCGCTTAGAGGGCAAAATCGCGCTGATCACTGGCGGGGCGCGGGGCATTGGCCGCGCGATCTGCGAGGCTTTTGCCGCTGAGGGTGCCAAGGTTGCGGTTGCTGATCTGCTAGAGCCCGACGCGCAGGCGACCGCCGATGCGATTGGTGGTTTGGCGGTGAAAATGGACGTAACCGACCTTGGCTCGATTGCCCAAGGGGTTGGTGCGGTTGAGGCGGCCTATGGCGGGATCGATATTCTGGTGAATAACGCAGGCATCTTCAACATGGCCTCAATCGACAAGATCACCCAAGATGATTATCGCCGCCAATATGATGTGAATGTTGGTGGCACGATTTTTGCCACTCAAGCGGCGGTGCCGCTGATGAAACGGCGCGGCGGCGGCACGGTGATCAATTTCGCCTCGCAGGCCGGGCGGCGCGGTGAGCCGAATATTGTGCTTTATTGCTCTACCAAAGCGGCGGTGATTTCGATCACGCAGTCTCTGGCGCTGGAACTGGCAGGGGATCAAATCCGTGTCAACGCCGTTGCGCCGGGGGTGATCGACACGCCGATGTGGGATGTGGTCGATGCGCAATTCGCCAAATACGAGGGCAAAGCGCCGGGCCAGAAAAAGCGCGAGGTCGGGCAGGCCGTGCCCCTTGGGCGCATGGGTGATCCGCGCGATGTGGCTGATCCGTGCGTGTTTCTGGCCTCGGATGAGGCGCGCTATATCACCGCCCAGACGTTGAACGTCGATGGCGGGAACTGGATGAGTTAACGTGACGACTAGCCTCACCAAACTCAGCCTCGCTGCCCTGCCGGAGTTTCCCGCCGAGATTTCCCGCCCCGGCTACGAGCGCGCTGCGCTGCGCCCGGGCATCGTGCACATTGGCCTCGGCAATTTTCACCGCGCCCATCAGTCGTGGTACCTGCACCGATTGATGCAAAGCGGCACGGCCCATGACTGGGCGATCATCGGCGCCGGGGTGCGCGCAGGGGATGAGGCGCAGCGGCGCAAGCTGGTGGAGCAAGACTATCTGACCACGCTCATTGAGCTGGATCCAAAGGGCACATCTGCCGAGATTGTCGGCTCGATGATTGGCTTTGTCCCGGTTGAGGAGGGCAACGCCGCCTTGATCGCGCAAATGGCTGATCCGGCTATTCGCATCGTGGCCCTGACCGTCACTGAGGGTGGCTATTACATCGACCCGCAAAGCGGTGAGTTTGACGCAGGCCATCGGGATATTCTGCACGATGCCGCAAACCCCGAGACGCCGCGCACAGGTTTTGGGGCGATGATCGCCGCGCTTAAACTGCGCCGCACAGCGGGCCATGGGCCGTTCACCGGGCAAAGCTGCGATAATCTGCAAGGCAATGGCGCGATCTTGCGCCAGACCGTGGTGGCTTTGGCGGCTATGTCCGATCCTGATCTGGCCGCATGGATCGATGCGCAGTGCAGCTTTCCCAATTCGATGGTAGATTGCATCGTGCCTGCCACTGGCCCCAATGAGCTGGCTTTGGCTGCTGGTTTTGGCATTGATGATGCGGCCCCGGTGACCCATGAGAATTTTCGCCAATGGGTGATTGAGGATGATTTTTGCGCGGGCCGACCCGATTGGGATAAGGTCGGGGCGACCTTTACAAAAGATGTTCACAGCTTCGAGGCGATGAAAATCCGCATTCTTAACGGGGGGCATCAGCTATTGGCCAACGCGGGTGAAATCCTGTCGGTGGAGTTCATTTCTGGCTGCATGGCCCATCCGCTGGTGGGTGATTTTTTCCGAAAAACCGCGCGTAGCGAGATTGCGCCTTTGGTGCAGGCTGTGCCCGATATGACGCCTGAGGCCTATGTCGATCTGATCGATGCGCGGTTTTCGAACCCGAAGATTGTGGACACGGTGCGCCGGGTGGCCTTTGACGGCGCCTCGCGTCATCCGGGTTTTTTGCTGCCCACGATCCGCGATGCGCTGGCGGCGGACCTGCCCCATGACGGGCTTGCGCTCTCGCAGGCGCTTTGGGCGCGGATGTGTGCGGGGAGCCGCGAGGATGGCAGCGAGATTGAGCCCAATGATCCGCTGTGGGATGCGCTTAAACTGGCCGCTGAGGCGGCTAAAACCAACCCGGATGCTTGGCTGGCGCAGGCTTTCTATGGCGATTTAGCCGATCATAGCGGCTTTAGCGCCCAATTCGCCTACTGGCTTGACCTGATTTGGTCCGATGGGGCCGAGGCGGCGCTGCGCGCTTATGTAAAGGATTAATCGCCGATGAAAGCCGTTCTGTTCACAGGTAAAAACGAGGTTTCGTTTTGCGATCTGCCTGATCCAAAGCCGGGGCCCGGCGAGGTCGTGGTAGAGGTCCAAGCCAGCGGTATCTGTCATACGGATTTTGAGGTTCTAAAGGATAACTACGGCACTGGCGCTTTCCCGGTTGTGCCTGGGCATGAATATGCAGGGGTTGTGGTTGATGCGGGGCCGGGGGTGCAAAATTGCGCAGTTGGTGACCGGGTGGTCGTGGACCCGAACCTAGAGTGCGGCACCTGCGGGGCCTGCGCGCGCGGCTGGGCGCATCTTTGTGAGAATTTGGGCGCTTACGGCGTGACAACCCATGGCGGGTTTGCCGATTTTTGTGTCGTGAAAGCTGAGGCTGTGCATGGCATGGGCGCGATGAGTTTCACCGCAGCGGCTTTGGCCGAGCCCATGGGCTGTGTGCTTAACGGTGTGGATGCGGTCTTTGCCCCTTGGATGGAAGAGGCGCTGATTTTTGGGGCAGGGCCCATGGGGCTTTTGCTGGCCATCGCGCTGCGCGAGCAGGGCATTGGCCGTGTGGTGCTGGCGGATATTTCCGAGGCGCGGCTAGCGCTTGCGGCAAGCTTTGGCTTCGACGTCATCGCCTCTGGTTCGCGGGATTTGGAGACATGGCATCACCGCGCTGATTTGGTGGTGGATGCCACTGGCGTGCCTGCGGTTGCGCGTGATTTGGTGAATTACACGCGCAATGGCGGCAAGGTGCTGTTCTTTGGGGTTTGCCCTTCGGAGGCACGTATCGATATTGCGCCCTTTGAGGTGTTTCGCCGCCAACTGACCCTCGCAGGCTCGCATTCGCTCAACCATAATATCCCCCAAGCCCTTAAGACGATTGCAGCCTATGGGGCGGATATCGAGCGGGTGGTTTCCCACCGCCTCTCTCTTGCGGAGGTGGGCGATATTTTGGCCTCTAAACCGCCCGAGGGCGCTTTGAAGGTTCATGCGGTTAAGAGTTGACCCGAAACCTCACAGGATCATCGACCTGATTGCGAAAGCGACGATGCCAAGGGCGGCGACACTGGCCAGCCAAATCCCAACGAACCACAAAAGCCGCGACAAAGCCTTCGGTTTGCTCATCAGTGATACCCTTCGGCGGGATCGATTTTGCCGCGAAACACCCAGTAGGCATAAGCGGTGTAGATCAAGATAATCGGGATCAGGACCACCGCGCCCACCAAGGCGAAGGCCAAGCTGGCGTCCGGGGCGGCGACGTCCCAAATCGTCAGCGCGGGCGGGACCATCATGGGGTAGAAACTAATGCCGATGCCCACGAAACTGACCACGAAAAAGCCCAAAGCGCTCAGGAACGGCTGTAGGTCTTTTTGGGTCCTGAGCCCGGTAAAGAACAGCCAAACGAGCCCAAGCATCAAGATGGGAACCGACATGGTCCACAAGCTGCCGGGCAGGTTGAACCAGCGGTCAAAATAGACCGGGTCTTGAAAGGGGGTTGCGATGCTGACGATGCCGATCAGCACGAGTGTGCCTGCCCCCAACCACCACGCGGCTTTGCGCATCTGGGTTTGAATGTCGTTTTCGGTTTTCAGCACCAACCAAGTTGCACCCAAGAGCGCATAGCCCACCACAACTGCCACTCCGGTGAGGATGGAAAACGGCGTGAGCCAGTCGAACCAGCCGCCCGCATAGGCGCGATTGCTGACCTCGATGCCCTGCACCAGCGCCCCAAGCGCGATGCCTTGGCAAAGGGCCGAGATGAGTGAGCCGCCGAAAAATGCCATGTCCCAGACCGCTTTGTTTTTGACGCGCCAGCGGTACTCGAAAGAGACGCCACGAAACACGAGGGCCAAGAGCATCAGCGTGATCGGCATGTAAAGCGCAGGCATGACGATGGCATAGGCAAGGGGGAAGACGGCGAAAAGCCCCCCGCCGCCCAAGACCAGCCATGTCTCGTTGCCGTCCCACACAGGGGCAACCGAGTTCATCATCATGTCGCGATCCTGCTCGGATTTGGCGAAGGGAAAGAGGATGCCGATCCCCAAATCAAAACCGTCGAGAATGACATAGGTCAGCACTGCAAAGGCGATGAGGCCAGCCCAGATGAATGCGAGGTCAAAAACCATAGTGATCTCCTATGCGCCGGGGATGAAATCGGGGTCGATTTGCGGGGCCGGGGTGATGCCAGCGGTGCGGATGGGGCCATCGCGCAGGCCCAGTCTTGGGGTGGCGGGACGTTTGTTCATCATCCGCAAAAGGTAGAAGGTGCCCGCGCCAAAGACCAAGAAATAGACCAAGATAAAGGCCAAGAGCGAGGCGGCCACGGCTGGGGCGTCGACGGGCGCAAGGCTGTCGCTGGTGCGCAAGAGGCCGTAGACCGTATAGGGTTGCCGCCCAACTTCGGTGGTGATCCAGCCTGCGAGCACCGCGACAAAGCCGCTTGGCCCCATCAAAATTGCCGCGCGATAGAGCCACGGTGCGTCAAATAGCTTGCCGCGCCACCGTGCCCAAAGGCTCCAGAGGCCCAAGCCCAGCATGGCAAAGCCCAGACCGACCATTATTCTGAAACTGAAAAAGACGATTGCGACCGGGGGCTCTTGATCGTCGGGGATTGTGTCTAGCCCATCTAGGGGCGCGTTCAGGTCGTGTTTGAGGATCAGCGAACTGGCCTTGGGAATTTCAATTGCGTAGTCGATGCGTTTTTGCGCGGGGTTTGGGATGCCAAAGAGAATAAGCGGCGCGCCGTCGGGGTGGCTGTCGTAATGCCCTTCCATCGCCATGACCTTGGCGGGTTGATGCTCAAGGGTGTTCAGCCCGTGCAAATCGCCCGCATAGATTTGCAAAGGTGTGACAATCGCCGCCATCCACATGGCCATGGAAAACATCCGTCGCGCCTCGGGGTCGGTGCGGTCGCGCAGCAAGTGCAGCGCCCCCACCGCGCCCACCACAAGCGCAGTGGTCAGGTAAGCCGCCAGCACCATGTGGAGCAGCCGATAAGGAAATGACGGGTTAAAGACGATCTGCCACCAATCCTCGGGCACAAACTGCCCGACCTCGTTGATGCTGTAGCCTGCGGGGGTCTGCATCCAACTGTTCACGCTGAGAATCCAAGTGGCCGACATCAATGTCCCGAATGCCACCATCGCCGTGGCAAACATATGCAATCGCTCCCCCACCCGTTCGCGGCCAAAGAGCATGATGCCCAAAAAGCCAGCCTCAAGGAAAAACGCTGAAAGCACTTCATAGGCCATGAGCGGGCCAATCACTGGCCCCGCCTTATCGGAGAAAACGGACCAGTTCGTCCCGAATTGATAGGACATGACGATGCCTGAGACGACGCCCATACCAAAGGCCACTGCGAAGATCTTTTTCCAGTAGGTGAACAGGGTCAGATAGGTCTCGTCGCGGCTGCGCA
Source organism: uncultured Rhodobacterales bacterium (assembly GCA_964384315.1). GTDB lineage: Bacteria > Pseudomonadota > Alphaproteobacteria > Rhodobacterales > Rhodobacteraceae > CAYLLD01. The sequence goes on from CAYLLD010000013.1 coordinate 8,534, forward strand.
GCCAGAGGCCGTTGAGCACTGCCAGATAGCTGGCCAGCCCGATTGAAAAGGCAGGGAAGATGATGTGAAACGACACTGTAAAGGCGAATTGGGCGCGGGCCAGTGTTTCGGCTGTGAGGGTTTCAAACATGAAGGCTTGCTCCTTACTTCCCGTGGATATCTACCGTTTGCAGATTGGGCTTGATGGTCTCAAATCCCTGCGGACACTGTGCCATCACCAGCCGATTAAGGCCGCGTGCCGTCTTGGCGGCGAAATCAAGAACGATATCCCGTAACAGCAGCGTCATTGGCTCGTCTCCTTTGTGACCAGTTCGCTTTAACACCTAGGGCGGCGAATTGCCGTGTTCAGTGACAAAGTCACTTAGATTGTAAATAAGTTATACTACATTTATATCTTTAGAGAGAAGTCTGCGTGGAGCACCCATGAAGTTAACAACATATTCGAATTATGCCATGCGCTCGCTTCAACTTGCCGCACTCAAGGCACCCAATCTGATCAAAGTCGACGATGTTGTGCGCATCCACGGTTTGGCGCGGCCCCATATCGTCAAGATCGTGCATGAGCTGGGGCGGGCGGGTTATCTTGAGACCCAGCGCGGCCGTGGGGGCGGCTTTCGGCTGGCCCGTGCGCCTGAAGATATTGTCGTGGGCGAGGTGGTGCGGCTGACCGAGGGGCCGCTTGAGCTGGTGGAGTGTTTCAACCCTAAGGTCAACACATGCCCTTTGATCGGGATTTGTAAATTGTCCAAGGCCCTGCAGGCGGCGAGCGATGCCTTTATGGCGGTGCTTGATGATCTGACCCTGGCAGATATCGCCTCAAATCGTGGCGAGCTTTTGTCCCGTATCGCGCCTTTGGAAAAAGGGATTGTCGCGCCGATGCGGGCTGCCAAATGAGCCTCGGGGATTGGACCGAGCGGTTTCAAGGCACCGCGTCCTTGTCCCGCGGGGTGCGTGATCGGTTGTTGGCAATTGCGCGCGCCGCGCAGTTTTCTGCTGGCAAGAGCGTGTTTGGCCCGGACAACATCCCTGATAGTTTGATGTTTCTGGCCGAGGGGACGATCCGCGTTTCTCAGTTTTCCCAAACGGGCCGCGACATTGTTCTATACCGCGTTGAGGCAGGCGAAAGCTGCGTTTTGACCACCGCCTGTATGCTGGCCGAAGAGGCTTACAACGCCGAAGGCACCGCGGAGACCGATGTGACCGCCATCGTGTTGCCCAAGTTGGCCTTTGATCGTTTGATCGCTGAAGAGCCCGAGTTTCGAAGTTTCGTTTTTGCGGCCTATTCGCGGCGGCTCATCGATTTGTTGCGGGTCGTTGATGACGTGGCTTTTGGGCGCATTGATGTGCGGCTCGCTGAAAGGTTGATTGCTTTGGCCGGGGATCACAAAGAAATCACCGCCACGCATCAGCAACTGGCCAGCGAGCTTGGGACGGCCCGCGAAGTGATCTCGCGTGTCTTGCAGGATTTCTCGAAACGTGGCTTGATTGGTCAAACTCGCGGTCGGATCAGGCTTTGTGATCGCAAGGGTCTTTTGGCAATCGCCCAAAGCCCGTAGATGTTGGGGACGTCGTAAGAATTTATTTTCCTCCCTTGGTGACAATATCACTGAGCGGAGGCCCGCAAACTTATATCCGAGCTAAAGCTTTTGAATTTTGGACGCGATCAAGATGAAAATCACCTTATGTCTTTGGGGCATGGCAAGTCTTATGGTTTTTGCGGGTCCAAGCGATCTGCTGATGGCCCAAACGAGCCATGGTCACGGGCAGGGTCACGGGCAGGGTCACGGGCATACGGCGCATGATGAGGTGAATATGCCGGGTCTGCGCGGGGCCAATGCCAGCGCGGATGAAAGCGCTGAGATCGCGGTGCTGTTTCGGGGGTTTGAGACGCTGAGCCGCGAGGTTGAAAACCTGCCCAACGGCATCCGCACCGTCACCCGTTCATCGGACCCAGAGATTATGGCGGTTTTGGTTAGCCACTCGGTTGGGATGATCGAACGGGTGGGCCAGCGCGACGACCCGCAGATCATCATCCAAAGCCCGACGCTCGATATTTTCTTTGCGCGCGGCGATGCGATTACGTCCGAGATTGAAGTGACCGATGAGGGGCTTGTGATCAGGCAAACTGCTCAGGACCCTCAGATCGTCGCGGCCCTGCAGGCCCATGCGGCGGAGGTGACCGCCATGGCCGAGCGGGGTATGGATGCGGTTCATGAGATGATGATGGAACGCGGCAAGGCACAGTAGGCCTGCGCGTGTAGTTGAGTATGGAGACGATGAAGATGGCCCCCTTGCAGGCGAATATGGACATCAAACCCGAGGTTGAAGCGTTTTTCGACGAGGCAACCCATACGATCAGTTATATTGTCAAAGACCCGGCCTCAAATGCCTGCGCGATTATCGATAGCGTGATGGATATCGACTATGCGGCGGGGCGCATCACCTATGATCACGCGGATCAGATGATCGCACGGGTGCGCCAGATGGGGGCCACGTTGGAGTGGATCATCGAGACCCATGTCCATGCCGACCACCTAAGCGCCGCGCCCTATATTCAGGAAAAGCTGGGGGGCAAAATCGGCATCGGCGCTAAGATCATGGTCGTGCAGGACACCTTTGGTAAAATCTTCAACGAGGGCACCGAGTTTCAGCGCGACGGCAGTCAGTTTGACGCGTTATTCGAAGATGGCGCGCGCTATCAAATCGGCACGATGGAGGGGGTCGCGATCTATACCCCCGGCCATACACCTGCCTGTATGGTCCATGTCATCGGCAACGCGGCTTTTGTGGGAGATACGCTCTTTATGCCCGATGGCGGATCGGCGCGGGCGGATTTCCCCGGCGGGGACGCGGGTGAGTTATACGACAGCATTCAAAAGGTTCTCAGCCTGCCCGATGCCATGCGGCTGTTTATGTGTCACGACTATGGGCCGAACGGGCGCGACATCGCTTGGGAGACCACGGTTGGCGCCGAAAAGGCCCATAATATCCACGTGGGCGGCGGCAAAACCCGTGAAGAGTTCGTCGCCTTTCGCAATGCCCGCGATGAGACGCTTGATATGCCCCGGCTGATCATCCCCTCGCTGCAAGTGAACATGCGTGCCGGCGAGGTGCCACGGGATGATGAGGGCAACCCGGTGCTCAAAGTGCCGCTCAATGGGCTTTGACTTTGGGTTTTGGATGCGGGTTTTGCATGCGGGTTTTGGATGTGGCGGTAAAGTAACCTCAAGGTTCGGTTGTTAATCCCTTTTCAACCGCGACTAGGCGGCCAGCGCGATACCATCGCTGGCCGCCGCTATTGAATGACAACATGAGACAATTTCGCCAGTATTTGCCCATTCTCGATTGGGGCCGCAGCTACGACCGCGCGGCTTTGTCCAACGACATGATCGCTGCGGTGATTGTGACGATAATGCTGATCCCACAATCCCTCGCCTATGCGCTGCTCGCGGGGTTGCCGCCCGAGGCCGGGATTTACGCATCAATCGCCCCCATCATGCTTTACGCGATATTCGGAACCAGCCGCGCCCTCGCGGTGGGGCCAGTGGCGGTGGTTTCGCTTTTGACCGCCTCAGCGATTGGGCAGGTGGCCGAGCAAGGCACCGCAGGCTATGGGATTGCCGCCTTGACGCTTGCGTTTCTATCGGGCGGGTTTCTCGTGCTTTTGGGCGTGCTGCGTTTGGGCTTTTTGGCCAATTTTCTCAGCCACCCAGTGATCGCAGGCTTCATCACCGCCTCAGGCATCCTGATCGCCACAAGCCAGCTTAAGCATATCCTCGGGATCAGCGCCCACGGCCACACGCTGCCGCAAATGCTGACCTCGATCTTTGCACATCTGGGGCAGATCCACTGGATAACGGTGGTGCTGGGCGTCTTTGCAACGGCGTTTTTGTTTTGGGTGCGCAAGGGGCTAAAGCCGCAGGTGCGGTCTTGGGGGGGCTCGGCCAAAACCGCAGATTTCGCGGCCAAGGCGGGCCCCGTCGTGGCTGTTGTCGCCACGACGGTTGCGGTTTGGCTCTTTGGGCTTGAGGCAAAGGGGGTCAAGATCGTGGGCGATGTCCCCCAAGCCTTGCCGCCTTTGACCATGCCCGGCCTATCCGGCGACTTGATTGGCGCACTCTTGATGCCTGCAATCCTAATTTCGGTGATTGGCTTTGTTGAATCCGTCTCCGTGGCGCAAACCTTAGCGGCCAAAAAACGCCAGAGAATTGACCCGGATCAAGAGCTGATCGGGCTGGGGGCGGCAAATCTGGGCGCGGCCTTCACTGGCGGCTATCCGGTGACCGGCGGTTTTTCCCGCTCGGTTGTGAATTACGACGCGGGGGCGCAAACCCCGGCGGCGGGGGCGTATACGGCGGTCGGGCTTGCCATCGCCGCCATGGCCTTGACGCCTTTGGTCTACTATTTGCCCAAAGCCACCCTAGCTGCGACGATCATTGTCGCGGTTCTTAGCCTTGTAGATTTCTCGATCCTCAAAAAGACATGGGCCTATTCGCGCTCGGATTTTATCGCGGTGACGGCGACCATTCTGCTGACTTTGGGCATGGGGGTCGAGGTTGGGGTTGCAGCAGGGGTGATCACCTCGGTCTTGCTGCATCTGTTCAAAACCTCGCGCCCGCATATCGCTGAGGTGGGGCTTGTCCCCGGCACCCAACATTTCCGTAATATTCACCGCCACGACGTTGAGACCGATTGCCGGATCGTGAGCCTGCGGGTTGATGAAAGCCTCTATTTCGTCAATGCCCGCTTTTTAGAGGATATGATCCAAGAGCGGGTCACCGAGGGCTGTGCGATTGAGCATGTTATTTTGATGTTCTCTGCGGTGAATGCGGTGGATTTCTCTGCCCTTGAGAGCCTAGAGGCGATCAATGCGCGTTTGCGCGATATGGGGATTGGCCTGCATCTGACCGAGGTTAAGGGGCCAGTGATGGATCGTCTAAAGACGTCGCATTTTCCAGCTGAGTTAAACGGTCAGATTTTCCTATCGCAATTCGATGCCTGGCACGCGCTTGCGAGGCGTGACAGCGGCTCATAACCCGGCCTATGATCTTGGCAGCGACCCAAGCTGCGAGGACTGCGTTTTGACCCATCCCAATCCTGCGTTTTCCCAAGCCGAATATCAGGCGCGTCTTAGCAAAACCCGCAAGGCGATGGCGACGGCGGGGCTTGAGGTGCTGTTCATCGAGGACCCCGCCAATATTACGTGGCTCACGGGTTACGAGGGGTGGTCGTTTTATGTGCATCAGGGCGTGTTGATCTTTTTGGATACGGACCCGATGTGGTGGGGGCGCAACCAAGACACCAACGGCGCGCTGCGTACGGTTTGGATGACCAATGACAGGGTCCACGGCTATGCGGATCACTTTGTCCAATCGACCGAGCGTCACCCGATGCAGGATTTGGCGCGGCTGATCAACGCATGCGGCCACGGCACCTCGCGCATTGGTGTTGAAATGGAGAATTACTACTATTCTGCCAAAGCGCATCTGACGCTGGTGGCTGAGTTGCCGCAGGCGCAGTTGTGCGATGCGACGGCGCTGGTGAACTGGCAGCGGGCAGTGAAATCCGAGGCCGAGCTTGCCTTGATGCGCAAAGCCGCGCGCATTTCTGAAAAGATAATCGACGGGCTGGTTGAGCGGGTTGAGCCGGGGCTGCGCAAGAATGAGTTGGTGGCAGAGATTTACCGTGATGCCCTGAGCGGGGTCGGCGAGGATTGGGGGGATTACGCCTCTATCGTGCCGCTGTTGCCCTCAGGCAGCGATGCTGCCGCGCCGCACCTGACTTGGGACGGCGCGCGTTTTAAATCGGGCGAATGCACATTTTTTGAGATCGCAGGCTGTTATCGCCGCTATCACGCGCCGTTTTGCCGTTCGGTCTTTTTGGGTGAGCCGCCTGATTTTCTAAAGCGCGCAGAGGTGGCGCTGGTCGAGGGGTTAGAGGCCGGGCTTGACGCGGCGCGTTCAGGGAACCGGGCGCAAGACATCGCCAATGCCCTTGCTGCGCCTCTGGAACGGGCAGGAATTGAGCGCGGGGCGCGGTGCGGCTATGCCATTGGGCTGTCTTATCCCCCCGATTGGGGCGAGCGCACGATCAGTTTGCGCGCCGAGGATGACACGATCCTTGAGCCGGGGCAGACCTTTCATTTTATGCCTGGTCTGTGGATGGACAACTGGGGCCTTGAGATCACTGAACCCATTGAGATCACCGCTGAGGGTCCGGCTAAATGTTTTTGTGATCGGCCAAGGCAGATGTTTGTGAAACCCTAAAGCGGGACGCTTGCGTGTGCGGTCCCAACTTGCCAAAGTTGCCCAAGAACCCAAGCAAAGGACCGCGCCTTGGCCCATACCCGTCTTCGCAAATTCAATACCAAAGACACTTACCCCGAGCAGAACCTCGACAATGATCTGGCCCAAGCGGTTGTGACCACGGGCGGGCGCACGGTTTGGCTGCGCGGGCAATGTCCCCAGAGCCTTGATGATGCAACATCCATCGAGAGCCATGATCCGGTGGTGCAGACCCATAAGGTGATGCAGAACATCCGCCAGCTGATCGAAGAGGCCGGCGGCGAGATGGCGCATCTGGTCAAGCTGGTGGTTTATATTACCGATGTGCGCCACCGCGAAGCGGTCTACCGGACCATGGGCGAGTATATCCAAGGCGTGCATCCGGTGTGCACGGGGCTGGTGGTACAGGCGCTGGCGCGGCCCGAGTGGCTGGTTGAAATCGATGGCACAGCGGTGATCCCGCAATGACGTTTTCGCTGGTGGCCCGCTGCGCTGACACGGGCATGTTCGGCGTCGCGGTTGCCTCGTCCTCGCCCGCCGTGGCGGCCCGCTGCGCTTATACCCGCGCGGGGGTGGGCGCGGTGGCCAGCCAAAATGTCACCGACCCGCGCCTTGGCCCCTTTGCGCTCGATCTGATGCAAGGGGGGATGGATGCGGCCAGCGCCATTGCCGGGGTGCGCGATCAGGCGCAGCATCTGGCCTATCGTCAGGTGCTGGCGATTGATCGGCACGGCGCGACGGCCAGTCATTCCGGCCCCAAGTCTTTGGGCATCTTTAGCGAGGCCTCGGGCCGCGATGTGCTGGCCGCTGGTAATCTTTTAGCAAATGACGCGGTGCCTAGCGCGATTGTAGATGGATTTGAGCGCGCCACCGGCCATCTGGGCGACCGGCTTATGGCCGCCATGCAAGCGGGGCTGGCCGCAGGGGGCGAGGCGGGGCCGATCCACTCGGCGGGGCTGCAAATCGCCGATCAGCAAAGCTGGCCCTTGGTGGATTTGCGCTGCGATTGGAGCAAAAGCTGCCCCATTGCCGCGCTTCGATTGGCTTGGGATGTCTATAGGCCGCAGGCGGCGGATTACGTGCAACGCGCGCTCGATCCTTCGGCAGCGCCCTCTTATGGTGTGCCCGGTGAGGGATAAGTGGTGAGGGATGATCTGTCGCAGATGCGCGCCGATTTGGCGCAGATTGCGGCGGCCCCTGCCGATGCACCGCTTGGGTTGCCGGGACGGTTTTATACGGACCCGGATTTTTTTGAGCATGAATGTGCGACGGTGTTACGCGGCGGCTGGCACTGCGTGGGCCGGGTTGATGAGCTGTCACAAATTGGCGATTTTCTGACCCTGACGCTTTTGGGCGAGCCGCTGCTAATAGTGCGCCAAGAGACCGGCATTGCGGCGCACTCGAACCTCTGCCGCCATCGCGGGATGCCGCTGGCCGAAGGGGCGGGCAACACCAAGCGTTTTGTCTGTCGCTATCACGCGTGGAGTTACGGGCTCGACGGCCACCTGCTGCGTGCGCCTCGGATGGAGAACGCGGGGTTTGATCCGCGCGGCTGCAAGCTGGGGCAATTCGCCTGCACCACGCGTTTTGGTTTTATCTACGTGAGCCTTGCCTCAACCCCGCCGGATATCGATGCGGCGCTTGGCGGATTGGGCGAGCTGATCGGGCCCTACGAGCCAGCGGCCTATAAGATCGTGCATCAGGCGAGCGAGGTTTGGGCCTGCAACTGGAAAGCGCTGGTTGAGAATTTTATGGAGGCCTATCATCTCTCGGTCGTCCACCCGCAGACGTTGCATGGCTACACGCCCACGGGCCTGAGCCGCAAAGGGCCGCATGGGCCGGGGTTCACCAGCTATTTTGCCAATTATCCAGATGATATTCCCGCGCGGGGGACCGGGGCGCCGGGGCTGGATCAAGCGGCGGCGCAGCGTTCAACGCTCTTTGCGGTTTTTCCCTGTCAGGTCGTCAGTATCGCCGCCTCGCTGCTGGTTGCCTACAGCATTCGCCCCCTTGCGCCGGGCAGCATTGAGGTGCGTTGGACCATGTCCGCCTATGGCGATGATCTGGATGAGGCGACACTTAAGCTGCGCATCGCGCTTTGGGAGGAAGTCAACGCCGAGGACCGCGCCAAGCTGGTCGCATTGCAGGCGGCGGCCTCATCGGTTCATGCAACAGGTGGGCCACTGGCTGCGGCGGATTTCGAAGGCACGATCCGTGATTTCACCGATTGGTTGGCGTTTCAGGACAGGGGGCAAGACCAGGGGCAAGACAATGGTCAGGACAGGGGTCAGGACAGTCTGCATGACAGTCTCAAAGACCCGTCATGAGCCGCTGTGTCAGCGCCTCTAGCATGGTGTCGCAAGCGGCCAGCTGGTCAAGCGCGACAAATTCATCCGGCTTGTGCCCCTGATCCATCGAGCCGGGGCCGCAAACCACCGTCGGCACGTCCAAATCCCGCGCAAACAGCCCGCCTTCGGTGCCAAAGGCCACTTTGATCGTGCCCTGCGCGCCGCTTAGGCTCTGGGCCAGTTTCGCGACGGCGCTTTTGGGATCGGTCAAAAGCGGCGGATAACTATTGGTGATCTCGATCTCCAGCGCCGCCTCGGGGAAGGTGTCGCGCAGCTTTGACAGATAGTCATCGCGCCACTGCCCAAGCTGCGCCAAAATCGCCTGCGGATCATCCTGCGCCAGATTGCGGATTTCGAAGGCGAACTCAGCCGCATCAGGCACGATGTTCAGCGCCACACCGCCAGTGATCGTGCCCACATGAACCGTGGTATAGGGCAGGTCGTAATCCGCGTCCCGCGCGCCGGTTTGCGCGATGCGCGTCTGCACCTCGCGGATGGCCCCGATCATGTCGCAAGCCATGTGAATGGCGTTGAGTGCGCTGGGGGCAAGGGCCGAATGCCCCGCGCGCCCCGTGGCACTCACCCGCGCCGCCGTCTTGCCCTTATGCCCCGTGGCAACCCGCATCGAGGTCGGCTCGCCCACGATGCAAAACAGTGGTTTGATCGGCGCGGTTTTGAGCATCTCGATGAGGGAGCGCACCCCGATGCAGCCGATTTCCTCGTCATAGGACAGCGCCAGATGGAGCGGGGTTTTTAGCTCGCGATTGGCCGCCCTTTGCGCCGCCCTCAAAGCACAGGCCACAAAGCCCTTCATATCCGCCGCGCCGCGCCCGAAAATGCGGCCTGCGCTTTGGGTCATCTCAAAGGGCGGCACGCTCCATGGCTGGCCATCGACGGGGACCACATCCGTGTGGCCCGACAGCAAAACGCCGGGCCGGTCCGTGGGGCCGATGGTGGCGTATAGATTGGCCTTTTGGCCCGTGGCGTCCTTGATCAGGGTCACCTCAGCGCCGATGTCGCGCAGCAGCCCCTCGCAATACCGGATCAGCGCGAGATTGGGGTCTTTGCTCACCGTAGGAAAGGCGATCAAATCGCGCAGAATGTCGGTGGTGGTCATGGTGTTTTTTGGGCGGTGGCGATCTGCCCCGCCAGATGCTGCGCGTCGAGCCAGACGCCCCAAATAAAGGCCGACCCGCGCATGGAAAGCCACGGCAGGCCCAGAAAATAGAGACCCGAGACGGTCGAGACACCGTTGGTGTGGCGCGGTTTGCCGTCTAGACCAAAAGCATCCAGATCGATCCAGCCGAAATCCTGCGTGTAGCCTGTGGCCCAAATCACGGTTTTGATCCCAGCCTCTTCCAGATCAAGGCGCAAGATCGGGCCCTGGATGCAGGCCGGATCGGGGGGCAAGGCGCGGGCCTCGGGCTCTGGCGGCAAATCCAGACCTTTGCGGGCCACATAAGCGTCGGCCTCGTCCAAAAGCGAGAGGTAATTCGCATCCCCTTGGGCGATATTTTGGGCAAGATCGGGGGCCACGGACAAAACCCCATCCGCAAACCCCGTTGTCATGCCCAAAAGCTGCATCCCATCGCCTGCAAAACGGCGAAAATCGACGGTGCGCCCGCCGCCGACACCGCTGACGGCGATGGTGACATGCTCGGCGCCTTTGGGCGGGCTTTTCATCTGCCATTTGCCCAAAACCCCGAGCCACCAGACGAAATCCTTGCCCCGATAGCTGCGCGGGGGGCGGTCGTGGGGGCCGATGGACAGGTAGACGTCGCGCCCCGTTTTCAGAATATCTTCGGCGATTTGCGACCCCGAAGAACCCGCGCCGATCACAAGGACCGCGCCTTCATCGAGCTGCGCCGGATTGCGATAGCTCTCGGAGTGGATTTGGGTCAGCCCCGCGTTTTCAGGAATAAGCGGCGGGATCAGCGGGGTTTGAAACGGACCAGTTGCCACGACGATGTTTTGCGCCTGCATGGTGCCATCAGAGGTCGTGACCGTGAAGCGCATTGGACCGCTCGACCGTGTCACCCCAAGCACCTCGACACCGCAGCGCAGCGGCACCTCCATCTTGGCCGCATAGGCCTCAAAATAGGCAACCATCTCGTCTTTGCTGGCGAACTCATCGGGGCCAACCCCCGCGATTTCCATATCGGGGAACCTGTCGTGCCAAGCGGGGCCATTGGCCACCAGCGTGTCCCAGCGGCGACTGCGCCACGCCTCGGCGATCCGCGCGCGCTCTAGCACCAGATGCGGGGTGCCTAAGCGGCTAAGATGCGCGCTCATAGCGAGGCCCGCTTGGCCGCCGCCGATGATCAGCGTGTCAATGTCTTTGGGCAAGCGAGGCGTGTTTGTCATGGCTTGGATTAGACGCGCTCGGGGCGGGTTTCGCAAGCCCCGAGCCTTGATTTTAGGCTAGGCGCCACCGCAGCCGGTTTCGCAGCTCGCCACGTTTTTATCCCAAGGCAAATCGCGCACATTGCTGTCGTCAAAGAACCCGACCGGCATCAGCTTAAAGCCGCAATTGATGCAGGGCTGCACAGGAAAATCCTCGGGGCGCGGGATGTGGTGCAGCCCGAATGTGTGCCATGCCACCAAATCCTGACCCACCAGATCGCGGTCGGTTTTGATAAAGCTGGGCAGCCCGTCCGAGCCATCGCAGCCATTGACGAACTCGCCCGCCGGAAAGCGCTGATCGGGGTCAAAGGCGGTCACCCAAAGATCGTTAAACGTGTAGCCCGCGCGCTTGCCCGAGGGGCTGTCGGGCGCAATAAAGGGCGTCACGACGTGGGTCGGCATCAGCTTATAGGCGGTCGGATTGCCCGTCAGCCCCGTCTTAGCGGTGCTTTTGAATTTCCAATAGCGGTGGCTGGCCTGATCGGCCTTGCGCGCGGCCCCCGCCTCGGATTTCAGCACCGTCTCGGACATGCGATAGGCGTTGCCATAGGGGTTGTCCGGCCCCGCAGGATCGGCGGTGGTGTTACATTCAACCACGGTGTTCGTGTCCCCGTCCACGGCCATATCGAGGCGCGCGCAGAAGGTATGCTGGTGGATTTGCCCCAAGACACCAGGCACGACCTCAACGCCATAAGGCCCGGGCGCACCGGGCAGGCAGGCGGTGGTGTTGATCACGCCGGTGGCCTTGATCTCGAACTCGATGGTGCCGTCCAGATGCAAGTACCAATAATAGCCGTACTCATAATTCCCCACGGTGGCGATGGTCGAGATCACCATGCGGCGCGCGCGGCGGGTTTCGGTGGTGTCGAGGCGGAAATCGTAATGCTTCCACATCACGCCCATGTCCTCTTCGTGCAGACAAATCGCGTTCTTGATGGTCTCGATCTCGCCGTCGCGGCCATTGAGCGTCGCGTCGACATATTGGATCACGCCCAGACAATCGCAGCCCAGCTCTAGCGAGTTTACCAGCCGCCCGATGCCGTATTCGCCCACATCAAAGACGTTTTTGCGCGGGTGCCGCCCGTCGGGCGAGCCGTAGGGGACCATCATCTCGGCGATCGAGGCGCGGTACATGATCGGGCGCCCCGCGATTGAAATATCGTGCAAGGTCAGACCCTCGCGGGCGTTAAAGCCGAGGCGCAGCTCCCAATCGTGCCATTTCAGGTGGTAGCCGTCCAAGGTGAAACTGACCCCCTCGGGCTGGACCACATTGATCGGGCGCAGGTCCGTGCGCGTGGTGGTTTGGGTGCGCCGGTCGTAATTCCACTCGCCTTTTGGCACGGGAATATCGCCCTCGTCGCGCAGTTCGAGCACCTCGCCGGTGTCGATGTCCACCGTCGCGTTCAGCCCATCGATGGGGTGCGCATAGGGGTGGTCGATCTCATGGTTGCGGACCCAGCAAAACACATGGCTGACGCGGCGGCCTTTCTCGGCAGGATCGCCGAAATTCCCCGCCGACCACGGGTCGACATTCACCAGCGACATATCCGTGATGCCGCGCCGTTTGCAGGCGGCGACAAAGCGCGGGTCGGCTTTGACGGCGTTCTCGACCTCCATGAACTCGACCGGCGCAATCATCGGGGCGGCGTCGGGCAGATGGTTTTGGGACAAAAGCGTGCCCTCTTCGAGCGAGACCTTGCAGCGCGTCACGCCGCTTTTCTCTTTGAAATAGGCATTTACCCAAGCCTCGCGGGGCTGGGGCGTGCCTATTTGATAGCCGCGGACCGCCGCCTTAGGGGGCTCGGCCAGCTCGATCATCTCGAACATGGCCGTCTCGCCATCGTCGATTGAGCCACGTGTGATCGCAATCGCCGCCAAGATTTCTTCCGCGCTCAGCGGAGAAAGGGGATGCAAATCAAGAATTGGGGTTGCGCCGTCCATTATACCTATCTCCATTTAACTCAGTTGGGTGATCCGCCCCGCACCTGCGCGCGAGGCGGTGGGGTTTTAGCCTTTGAGGCGGGTCCAAATCGCGTCGTAGAGCGCTTGGGTTTCCTCGTCGCAGACCTGCACGAATGTGCCCGCAGGGGCCTCGGCGGGCGGGTTTTGCTCTGGCGAGGTTTTCAAATCCTCGGTCAACAGCGGCGTCACGCCTTTCACACCAGCGGTGTATTGAGCGTAGTTCGACACCTCGGCGATGTTCTCAGGCTCAAGCAGGAAATCCATGAACTTGATCGCGCTCTCGCGGTTCGGCGCATCCTTCAAAAGCACCACATTGTCCATCCAGACCACATAGCCCTCTTTGGGATAAGCATATTCAATCGGCGCGCCCTCAACCCGCGCCTTGGCACCAAAACCGTTCCAGATCATGCCCACAGCCGCATCGCCCGAGACCAGCACATCTTTGGCGCCATCGGAGTTAAACGAGGCCCAGTTTTCCTTGGCCGCATTCACCGTTGCCGACAAAAGCTTCAACTCTTCGCGGTCGGTCGAGCATTGCGGGATGCCCAGATGCAACGAGGCCAGCGCCAGCAATTCGCCTTGGGTATCAAGCACGTTGATCTTGCCGATCAGCTCTTCGGGCGGGTTAAAAATAATGTCCGTGGTATTGATATCGCCGCCGTAAACCTCGCGGTTGACCGAAAAGCTGGTCGAGCCCCACTGATAGGGGATCGAGTGCATCCGCCCCGGATCGAAACCCACGTCGAGCCATTGCGCCTCGATGTTCGCCTTATTGGTCAATTCGCCCTCGGCAATGGTATCCAGCATCCCCTCATCGCGCATGATCTGCACCATGTAATCGCCCGGCACCGCGACATCATAAGAGCCAAGCGTGCCGCCCTTGAGCGAGGCGAGCATGGCCTCGTTGCTATCGAAGGTGTCCATGGTCACTTCGATGCCGGTCTCGGTGGTAAAGCGCTCCAGCAGCTCTTGCGGGATGTATTCGAACCAGTGGAAAATCGACAGCTTGCCTTCGGCATGGGCCGCGCCTGCACTGAGCATGAGCGCGGCTGCGGCGGCGCTTGTGAGGGTCTTGAGTGACATGGGATATTCCTTTGCTGATTGGATTATTGGGTTTTTTGGCTGATGTGACGGCCACGCTTGGTGACCAGATATGAGGCGGTGACAAAGAGCACCGAGACCGCCAGCATGAGGGTGCTGATGGCCATGATATTCGGTTTGATCCCCTGTTTGACCGCGCCGAAAATCGCCGTGGGCAGGGTCTCGATGCCCGCCCCTTTGACGAAGTTGGTGATGATGAAATCATCGAGCGAGATGATGAAGGCCAGCAAAAATCCCGCGATGATCCCCGGCATCATCAGGGGCATGAGCACCAGCCGAAACGCCTGCCAACGGCTGGCATAAAGGTCCATGGCCGCCTCTTCGAAATGCCCCTCGATGCCTTCAAGCCGCGCGGCGATGGGCAGATAGGCGAAGGGGATGCAAAAGACGATATGGGCTAAAAGGATGGTCAAAAGTCCGCGCTCGAAGCCGATGGATGAGAAAAAGATCAACGTGGCCACGGCGGTGACGATCTCGGGGACCATCAGGGGCAGGTTGATCAGGGCAAAGCTGGCCCCTTTGCCGCGAAACGCCCCGCCGCGCAGCATGGCCAGTGCGGCCGAGGTGGCGATGACCGTGGCGGTGGTGGCCGCGCCAATGGCGATGATCATGGAATTCCACGCGGCGGTTTTGAATTTCGCGGATTCCAGCCCGTAGAACACCTCGCCGTACCACTTCAGGCTAAACCCGCCCCAGCGCGTGATCGAGGTGCTCTCGTTGAAGGAATAGACCATCACGATGATCAGCGGCGCATAGAGGATCACCAGACAGATGATCGTCATGGGCATAAAGCCGGTAAAGCGCGACAGCGGGCTCATGGGGCGCGCCGTGATGTGCTTTGGCTGCGGGCGTAAAACAGCAAGAGCAGCATGACCATGGACAGCAGAACCATGGCCACCGCCGCCCCGAACGGCCAGTTGCCCGCCGCGCCTTTGAACTGATCCTCGATCAGCGAGCCAATCATCCAGTTTTTCGCACCGCCCAAGAGATCAGGGGCCAAAAACGCGCCCAGCGAGGGCACAAAGACCAAGATACAGCCCGCGATGATCCCCGGTTTGACCGCAGGGATGATCACCGCAAACAGCGTCCGCCATTTCGAGGCATAAAGATCCGCCGCCGCCTCGCTAAGCGCGTGGTTATAGCGCTCAACGGCGGCGTAAATCGGCAGGATCATGAAGGGCAGGTATGAGTAGAACAGGCCCAGTTGCACCGCGAAATTGGTGTTGATCATCCCGATGGGGGCCTCGATCACGCCCGCGGCCATGAGCCACTCGTTTATGGGGCCGGTGTCGCGGATCAGAAACTTCATCGAAACCGTGCGGATCAGCAGGTTCACCCAATAAGGGATGGTCACCAGAAAGAGCCAAAACGAGCGGCTGCGCAGGGGGCGCGTGGCGATGAACCAAGCGGTGGGAAAGCCCACGAGCAAGCAAAATATCGTCGCCAGTCCTGCCTGCCACGCCGAGCGCCAAAAGATCGAGAGATAGGTCCAGTTGATGCGGGGCGGCTCGTCGCCGAAAAGGCCGCGATCGAAGAAAAACCGGTCGTAGGAGGCGAGGGAAAACTCCCAGATCACGCCGCCGCGAAACTCTTTGGTCAAAAACGAATAGATCAGCATCAGCCCCACGGGGGCAAGGAGGAAAAAGCCGATGAGCACCCATGTTGGCAGCATCAACCAGCGCCGCGCCGGAGCGAAAGCGGTGCTTTGGGTTGAATGGGTGCCAAAGCCCGCCATTACTCGGCCAAGACCCGCGCCGCGCCGGGGGCGACATTGATCGACAC
>CAYLLD010000013.1:24423-30094 GCA_964384315.1 uncultured Rhodobacterales bacterium
CCGTTTTGCGCGCGGGCCAAGATCGGCGTGCCGTCCCCCATGCGCAGATGAAACTGCGTGTCCGTGCCCAGATAGACCATTTTATCCAGCGTGCAGGGATGCCCGCCGCTTGGATTGATCGCGATGCGCTCAGGCCGAATGGACACGCTGGTGGCGCGGCCTGTGGGCGGCTCGCCTGAGGCCTCTAGCTCAAGCCCGTCAGCGATCCGTACCCTTAGACCCGTCCCGTTATTGCTGATCACATCCGCATCCAAAAGGTTGGTCTCGCCGATGAAATCCGCCACAAATCGGTTCGCGGGCTGCTCGTAAATCTCATGGGCGCCGCCGACTTGCTGGACCCGCCCCGCTGACATGACCGCGATCCGGTCGGACATGCTCAGGGCCTCTTCTTGATCGTGGGTCACGAAGACAAAGGTGATGCCGGTTTGCTGCTGGATTTGCTTTAGCTCTACCCGCATTTGCTGGCGCAGCTTGAGATCAAGCGCCGAGAGCGGCTCGTCCAAGAGCAGCAGCTTGGGCGCGGGGGCGAGCGCGCGGGCCAAGGCCACCCGCTGCTGCTGACCGCCCGAAAGCTGCGATGGCTTGCGATTTGCCAGCTTGCTCAGCTGAACAAGATCGAGCATTTCGGCCACCCGCGTGTTGGTATCCGCGCTGCCACGCCCCAGCATCCGCAGGCCAAAGCCGACGTTTTGCGCGACGCTTAGATGCGGAAATAGCGCGTAGTTCTGAAAGACGGTGTTGATGGGGCGTTTGTTCGGGGCCAGCGCGGCCAAGGGGTTACCATAGAGCGAAATCTCACCGCGCGAGGCGGTTTCAAAGCCCGCCATGATCCGCAGCAAGGTGGTTTTCCCGCAGCCCGATGGCCCCAAAAGCGTGAAAAGCTCGTTGTCGCGCACGTCAAAACTGATGTTTTCAAGCGCGGTGATCTCATCTGGCCCCGTGCCAAAATGCTTAAAGACGCCCTTTAGCTCAAGGGCCGTGGTTTTGTGATCAGCTGTGGTGGGTTCCGTCATCATCGCCCCGCTCTCGCCTTATGGCGTGTTGCGATTCTGAGTAAACGAGGCGTTTTGGCTTCGCGCAATAGGCCGCCTGCGCGAATATCGATGAATCAATCCTTAATGCTCAAAATTTCACCAAAGAGAGGGGGTGAGCGCCGATATGCCCGATGAATTTTCAGGCAGTTGGCTCATTTTGAAATCTTCGGAAAGACCTGCGCGGGGTCGTAATTGGCAAAACTGGTCAAATTCTGACCATCACATTCGCTTTGCCACGGGGTGTCCGGCAGGATTGCAGTGATGACAGGGTAGGTGGCGCGCAGCTTGCTTGCGCGCTCGGTGTTTTCCGCCGCAATCGCCACCAATCCAGCCACCTCGCCCTTTTGCCGCGTCACCAGATCAATCGCCCCCTCCATAGTGCCGCCGGTCTCAATCCATTGATCCACCAGCAAGACCCGCGTGCCGGTCGCAAAGGCGGGCAGGCGCATCTCCATATCCTGCGTGCGGCCTGAGTAATTGGAAAAGCTCACGCGGTCCGTATCGACGCAGAGCTTGCCCGCCTTGCGAATGGGCAAAAAACCGACCTCGCGCCGCGCCGCCAGCGCCGCCCCCAGCACAAATCCCATGGCATCAAGCCCGCCGACCACGTCGAACTGAATGGCCTCTAAATCCGCGAGCAGATCGTCCAGCAAATCCTGAAAAGCGGTTTGGTTGATGTAGATCGACGTGGGATCGAGCCACGCAAATTTCGCCCCTTTGGTATTGGGGGCCATCAGTTTGAAATACCAGCGATCCGCGCGCGGGCCCTTATCCGTGATCATATGTCCATCCCTTGGGTGATGCGCATCAAGCGGCGCAGACGCGCGGGCTCGATGTCGTAAAAGTTACCGTCATAGTTGATCCCCGTCGCGACCATAAAGCAATCAACCTCGTGGTAATCCGTCGCGTTTTCCGGCGTGATCCCCGAGGCCAGCGCCAGCGCGCGCTCGCCAATTGCCTTGCGAAAACTGGCGATTTTGCCCGTGTCCGCCTCGATCCCCGTGGCCTGCCCTGAGGTGGTGACCACATCCATCCAATCGCAAGCGATCTTGGCTGCGGTGCCGTAGTGCGCAGGCGCAACGGGGCGCTGTTTCTTGAAGGCGGTGCCGCCGAAATAAAGCCCGTCCCAGCCCTGCCGCGCGGCTTCGATTTCGCGGGCCTCGGTCTGGGTTGTGGTGCGCTCGTCAATGCGGGCATCATCGGCCCAATAGGCATCGATGCGGCAGTGGTTTTGCGCCAGTTTTGCCAGTTCGGGAAAGGCCTCGCGCCCCGTGACCGCCAGAAAATTCACGCCGATCCACAGATCGGGCTGCGCCGCGCGGACCTCTTGAAGGATTGGCAGAAACCGCGCCACTTCGAAGTCATGATTGATCAAAAAACACCCCTGTGCGCCTTCGCCCGCGAGGATATTGATGTTTTCCAGCGTGCGCGCGGTCTCAAGCACATGGATCACCGGCAGGACCACAGGGCCGCGGGTGCCGAAGCGCTGGCGCAGCTCTTGTCGGTTCATGAAAGCCCCATGAGAGGCGCGCGCCCTGACGGGTTGCGCACAGAAATTGGGCATTTTGTGTCGGGGTGGCGCATAACTAGACAAAGCTCCTCGGAATCGCGCAGAGTTGCGCCTAGGCAAGTGACATTCGCGCCGGAATACAAGCAGAATTTGCCTTAGGTAAATCTAACAACAGGGATGGTGGACATGGATAGAACCAACAAGGCTAAAACCAATCACTCCAAGCGGAGATTTCTGAAAACTGGTCTGGCGGCGGCTGCGCTGACGACGCCTTTTGTGAACCGCGCGTGGGCCTCGACGGTCGAGCTGACCATGCTGGGTTGGTACGGGACTGCCGAGCCGGATATGGTTGGGGCCTTCGAAGAGGCAAACAACGTCAAGTTTGTGCCCAAGTACTATTCGGGCGGCGACAACATGCTGGCGGCGCTGGCGCAAAACCCTGCGGGCACCTTTGATATCATCCACACCGATGCGGAATACGCCAAGCTTTTGGTCGCCAGCGATCTGGTGATGGAACTGGACCCCAGCGCCTATGCCTTTGACGATCTTTTGCACGATGACTTCAAGAGCTTTGCGGGCCATTGGGACGAGGCGGGCAAGCTGTACTCGCTGATCACGCGCTTTGGGCATTTGGGCGTCTCGTACAACACCGATGCGATGACCGCCGAAGAGGCCTCTAGCTACGATGCGTTCTGGATGCCGAAGCTGGCGGGCAAGGTTGGGCATTTCGATTGGCACCTGCCGACTTTGGGCCAGATGAGCCTGCTGATGGGCAATGCCTCGCCCTTTGATATTGGCGCGGATGCGTGGAAGGCCGTGCAGGAAAAGACCCTCTCGCTCAAGCCGCAGGTTGGCGGTTATTTCGATTTCGGCGGCACTTTTGCGGGGCTAAAGAACGGCGAGATGCAGGCCATGGTCGGCATTGGCGACTGGGTGACGGGCATTTTGGAACGCGACGGCGCGCCGGTGTCCTCGGTTGTGCCCAAAGAGGGCGGCATCCAGTGGACCGAGAGCTATTCGATCGCCAAGACGACCCAAAAGGCCGAGATGGCGCTGAAATATCTCGATTATACTATGTCGCCAGAGGGTCAGGTGAAGACCGCGCAGATGCTGGGGTATCCGGGCCATTGTGTGACCAAAGCGGGTCGTGCGCTTTTGAACGAGGTTGATGCGGGCGAAGCGAAACGGTCGGGCCAGATCGACGGTGATTTGCGCGATCCGATTGCGCTGATCAACGACGGGCGCATCCATTATCGCGACATTCCTGTGCAGCAAAGCCTTGAGGATTGGAACGATTTTTGGTCCGAGTACAAGAACGCCTAATGGCCGGATTTGACGGGCGGCGGCCATGAAGCGCCGCCTGAATTTCTTTGCCCTCACATTCCGCCTACCGATCATCATTTGGCAGGCGCTGTTTTTCATCGGGCCGCTGATTTTCGTGATCGCCATGTCGTTTTTCGTGGTGAAAAACTACCGTATGGTCGAGACCTTTGAGTTTTCGAGCTGGGCCAAAATGATCTCGCGCGATTATGTCTGGTCGAGCTATCGCTACACGGTTTTCATGGCGGGATTGGCGGCACTGCTCGCCTCGCTGCTGGCCTTTCCGGCGGCGTGGTGCCTAAGCTTTCGCAGCTCCCCGCGCACCCGCCAAATCGCGATCATGCTTTTGATCATCCCGTTTTTCACCAGCTACCTCGTGCGCACGTTTTCGTGGTACACGATCCTTGCCGAGGCGGGGGTGCTCAACGGCGCTTTCGGGCTGATCGGGCTGGGGCCGTTCAAAATGCTCAACACCGGTTTTGGCACCATCGTGGGCTATCTGACCTTTGTGCTGCCCCTCGTGTTGATCCTGCAGACCGTGACCATGGCGAACATCGACGGGCGGCTCATTGAGGCGGCGCGCAATCTGGGCTGCTCGGGGGGGCGGATCATCCGCGAGGTGGTGCTGCCTGCGGGCAAAACCGGCTTTATCATCGCGGCGCTTTTCGCCTTTATCCTCGCCTTCGGGGATTTCGTGGCGCCTTACTATTTGGGCGGCTCCAAACCGCCGACCTTGCCGATCCTGATCATCGACACCACCAAAGCCGGCCAGCAATGGCCCCGTGCGGCGGTAATTGCGGTGATCATGATGCTGACGCTTTTCACCGTCGCCTTCAGCGCCATCATGCTGGCCTATCGCAAGCGAGCCAGCCGATGAGCGGGCCGATGAAACAGACCCGTCTTGATCTGGTGCTGCGGCTTTATCTGGGGCTGATTGCGGCGTTTATTTTTCTGCCCATCGTGGTCAGCATGTTGTTCTCCTTTAATGCGGCGCGCTTTCCGACCCTGCCCCTGAGCGGGTTCACCACCGGCTGGTACGCGGCGATTTTTGCTGATCCCGACTTTTGGCAAGCGGCCACCAACAGCCTGATTGTCGCGCTCTCGACGGCGGTGTTGGCGACGGTCCTTGGGTTTTGCACCGCCTACACCGATTATCGGTATAATTTTCGCGGCAAGAGCCTGTTTCTGGCGATCATCCTGCTGCCGCCGACGATCCCGCTGATCATCATCGCGCTGGCCATGCTGGCGTGGTTCTCGCGCCTTGGCATCTCGGGCCAACTCACCTCGATCATCGCCGCCCATACGGTGCTGACCGCCCCCTTTGCCATGGCGATCATCCGGCTGCGCCTGAGCCAGATCGACACCAGCCTAGAGGCCGCCGCATGGAACCTTGGCGCGAGCGAGTGGCGGGCGATGCGCGCGGTGATCCTGCCGTTTTGCCGCCCCGCGATTTTCTCGTCGCTGTTTTTGACCGCCGCCGTGTCCTTCGATGAGTTCACCGTCGCGTGGTTCGTTTCGGGCCTCAACAAAACCCTGCCTGTGCACGTCCTTGAAATCGTGCAAGGCACCATCGACCCGCAGGTCAACGCCATCGGCACGCTGGTCTTTGCGGTCTCCATGTCGCTGGTGCTGATCTCGCAGCTTTTGATTTTCTTTCGCCTGAATAGGGGGGCACGATGACCGAGGATTTGGTGGTGCTGGACGCCGTTGAAAAGCGCTTTGATGAGTTTGTGGCGGTCGAAAACGCTAATCTGAGCATCGGCGCCGGTGAGTTTGTCGCGATCATGGGGCCGTCAGGCTGCGGCAA
>CAYLLD010000014.1:0-28401 GCA_964384315.1 uncultured Rhodobacterales bacterium
TTGGACGGGGCATCCGCCGCAATTGTCCGCCATAGCTCGGTCGCATTGGCGTGGTCGTGATTGCCGGGCATCAAAACCCAGGTCACATGATCCGCCGCAGCCATCGCGTTGAGCGCCTGCCGCACGGTGTTTGGTGCGGGGGTCATTTGATCGAAAGTGTCGCCGGCCAGTAAGATATGGCTGGCGTTATTTGCCCGCGCAAGGGTGCCAAGATTGGCAAGTGCCTCAGCGCGCGCCTGACGTAGCCGTGCGCGCACATCTTCGGGAAATCGACCAAAGGGCTTGCCAAGGTGAAGGTCTGAGGAATGGATAAAGCGGATCAAGAACTGTCAGTCCTGCAGGTCGGGGCGGTGCACGGGCAATGGCAGGTTTTTAGCCGTAATTGCAACGGACCGAAAGACCTCAACCGCTCGTTTACAGGCACCTGTGAGCGTTGTTTGAGCTATGGCGGTGATGCCGGGCGACAATGTAATATTATGGAACAAGAGTTTTGGTATAATCTAGATTTTCAGCAGTGACTAAAAAGTATCCGTCAATCTATCGTTGTGAAAGCCCGGACTGCCGCCTATTATAAGCCCCTATGACGACGCCTTTAAAACGGCGTTTGTTTCAATGAAAAGAAGGGCGCGCGCGTTCATGAAGACGCTCTTATGGGCACCTTACGCCGTTCTTGTGCGGATGATGCGACGAATGCGGCGGCTGCGCATTCGGATGCTGGCCCGCGCCCCGACGTTGGGGCTGATCCCCGATACGTTTGTGTCGCACCCCGAACCGCTTTCCATCGGTTCTTTTGCCCGTGGGCGGCAGATGGTGGCGGGAAACTTTCAGGTGGCGGGCCGCGTGATCGAAGCGCCGGGTCGCTCGATCTGGGAAATTTCTGACGATAGTTTGGTGCTAGAAGAGCTGCACGGTTGCGCTTGGATTGACGATATGTCCGCGCTTGATGCCGAGGGGCGGCGGCTGATGCAGGCGTGGATCACCGATTGGATCCGGCGCTATGGTCGCGGCTCTGGTCCCGGTTGGAGACCCGAGATCACCGGGCAGCGGCTGGTGCGTTGGATCAGTCATGCCATCGTGATTATGCAAGCCCAAGACAAAGCCGCGTCGTCGATGTTCCTCAAATCCGTCGCGCGCCAAGCGATTTTTCTGTCGAAGACATGGAGCTATACCCCCACGGGTCTGCCACGGTTTCAGGCCATAACCGGCATGATTTATGCGGGTCTCGCCCTTGAGGGAATGGAAAAAAGCCTGCGCCCCGCGATCCACCGTTTGGGGCGTGAATGCAAACGTCATATCGGGGCTGATGGGGCGATCCAGAGCCGCTCACCCGAAGAGCTGCTTGAGGTGTTCATTCTGCTGAACTGGGCGGCCAAAGTGCTCAAGGACACGGGCCACGAGCCTGACAAACGCCATTTGGCGGCGATTGAGCGGATCGCGCCGACCCTGCGCCAATTGCGCATGGGGGACGGGGCGCTGGCGCGGTTTCATGGCGGTAGCCGGGGGCGCGGCGGGCGGCTTGATCAGGCCTTGGCCGAAAGCGGTGTGCGCGCCCAACCGACCCATGACCCGCGCATGGGCTATGTGCGCATGGTCGCCGGGCGCGCGGCTTTGGCCATTGACGTGGGGCAGCCACCCAAGGGGGCGGCCTCGGCGAATTCTCATGCGGGCACGTTGGGCTTTGAATTTTCTTCGGGCCGCTCGCCGGTGATTTGCGCTTGTGGGCCGGGGCGGCATTTTGGCAGCGAATGGAAACGCGCCGCGCGGGCCACCGCCTGCCATTCCACGGTGACTGTCGAAGACACCTCCTCGGCGATGATTTGGAAAAGCGGGTTTGTTGGCGACACCTTTGGCGAGCGCCTGCAAAATGTGCCACGCATCGTCACGCTGGACCGCGCCTTTGCGCGCAATGGCACATGGGTGTTGGCCAGCCATGATGGCTATATGAATCCCTTTGGTCTGATCCACGAACGGCGGCTCTTTATGTCGCCAAACGGGCGCGAATTGCGCGGTGAGGACACGGTTTTTGCCCCTGAGAAATCCAAAGCCCATGAGAACTATTTGGCCCATAAAGGTCATACCAGCGTGGGCTTTACTTGCCGCTTTCATATTCACCCAGATGTTGAGGTGAGCCTCGATATGGGCGGCAACGCGGTGTCCCTAAAGCTCAAAAGCGAAGAGATTTGGGTGTTTCGCCAAAGCGGCGGTATGATTTCGGTTGATGAAAGCGTCTATTTGGATCAACAGCGCCTCAAACCCCGACCGACACGACAAATTGTGGTTTCGGCGCGCACGCTTAAGGGCCGCGCGCAGGTCACTTGGGGGCTGACGCGCGCGCAAGAAGGCAAGCGCTACACAATGGACCCGGGCTTTGAGGAAGAGCTTGAAGCGCTGGGCTGAAGGAAAATGACATGACTGATTTGGCGACTGACCTAGTGCGCGCGCGCCGCGCGTTGATTTCTGTTTCTGATAAGACCGGGCTTGAGGATATGGGCCGCGCGCTGGCAGCAAGGGGGATCGAGCTGGTCTCTACCGGTGGCACGGCCAAGGCGCTGCGCGGCGCGGGTCTTGAGGTGCGCGATGTGGCGGATCTGACGGGCATGCCCGAGATGATGGATGGGCGGGTGAAGACCCTGCATCCGGCGGTGCATGGCGGGCTTTTGGCTGATCGCGACAACGCCGGTCATCTGGCGGCGATGGAGACCCACGGCATTGGCGGTATCGACCTGTTGATCGTCAATCTCTACCCCTTCGAGGCGACCCGCGCGGCTGGCGCTGATTATGCGACCTGTGTCGAGAATATCGACATTGGCGGGCCGGCGATGATCCGTGCGGCGGCCAAGAACCATGGCCATGTGGCGGTGATTGTGGACCCCGAGGACTACGAGCCGCTTTTGGCGCAGCTTGATGGCAACGATGGCGCGACCTCCTATGCCTTTCGCCAGTCCTGCGCCCAAACGGCCTATGCGCGCACGGCGGCTTATGATGCCTCTGTCTCGTCATGGATGGCCGAGGCGCTGGCGCTTGAAACTCCGCGCCGCCGTACCCTTGCAGGCACCCTGACCCAAACCATGCGCTACGGCGAAAACCCGCATCAAGGTGCGTCGTTTTACACCGATGGTTCTGGCGGTTTGGCGGCGGCGACGCAGGTGCAGGGCAAGGCGCTGTCCTACAACAATATCAACGACACAGATGCGGCGATTGAGCTGGTTGCTGATCTGGGCGAAGGTCCGGCGGTGGCGATTATCAAACACGCCAACCCTTGCGGTGTGGCAACTGGCGGCACCCTCGCCGAGGCCTATGAGCGGGCTTATGATTGCGACCGGACCTCTGCCTTTGGCGGGATTGTTGCGCTGAATGGGCCGCTGGATGCGGATACGGCCAAAAAGATCACGCAGATTTTCACCGAGGTCGTGATTGCCCCCGGTGCCAGCGTTGAGGCTCAAGAGATTTTTGCGGCCAAGCCCAATTTGCGGCTGCTTTTGATCGACGCGCTGCCGGTGCCAACGCGGCCGGGCACTATGGTCAAACAGGTCTGGGGCGGGTTTTTGGCCCAGTCCCGTGACAATATGCAAGTGGCACAAGACACTCTGAAGGTCGTCACCAAACGCGCGCCAAGCGAGACGGAGCTTGCGGATTTGATGCTGGCGTGGCGTGTGGCGAAACATGTGAAATCAAACGCGATCATCTACACCAAAGACGGCTCAACCGTTGGCATCGGCGCAGGCCAAATGAGCCGCATCGACAGCACGATCATCGCCGCGCGCAAATCCGAGGATATGGCCGAGGCGCTGGGCTTGCCCGAACCGACGGTCAAAGGCTCGGTCGTGGCATCGGATGCCTTCTTCCCCTTTGCGGACGGTCTCTTGGCCGCCGCGAAAGCCGGTGCCACCGCCGTGATCCAACCGGGCGGCTCGATGCGCGACGACGAAGTGATCGCCGCCGCCGATGAGGCGGGGCTCGCGATGGTCTTCACCGGCGTGCGGCACTTCCGTCACTGATGTTCTGGCGCATGCTCCCCTTCGCGCTTGCGATTTTCGGCCTCGACCGCCTGTCAAAATGGTGGGTCGTCGAGGAAATGAACCTGCGCGAGCTGCTTTATATCGAGGTCGTCCCGCCGTTTTTGAATTTCACCATGGCGTGGAACCGCGGCGTAAACTTTGGCCTGCTGAACATGGGCGACGACGGGCGCTGGGTGCTGATTGCGCTCTCGGTCGTCATCGTCGCCTTTGTGCTGTGGTGGGCGCGGGCGAAACCGGGCTGGATCATGGCCATGGGCGTCGGCGTGCTTGTGGGCGGGGCTTTGGGCAACGTCTGGGACCGCGTGGCTTATGGGGCGGTCGCGGATTTTCTCAACATGTCATGCTGCGGCATCCGCAACCCCTTTGCCTTTAACGTCGCGGATATCGCTATTTTCGCTGGGGCAGTGGTTTTGGTGCTCTGGGGGGACCGCGAGCCGCAGGACTAAGCGGGTCGCGGCAGTGATTTGCTGCCCCTGAGGTTTTGCGCCATAATGAGCGCGGGTAACCGCCCTTCGACTGATTGCCGTGAATTTGGTTGTGAATTTGGTCGTGAATTTGGCCGTGAATTTAAACGAGGCTTACATGCGTTTTTTGGCTTTGACCGCCCTTTGTCTGATGACCGCCTGCGGAGGCGGTGGTGTTTCGCTGGAAACACGCCCGGTCTCGCCAGATGAGTTCATGGTCACGACACAAGCGCCTTTGGCCGCCCCAAAAGGGGGGGCTGAACTGCCCGCCCCTGATCTGGGCGGGCCGAACTTGGCGGATTTGCGTCCCGATGCGCAGTTTATCGCGGCCCTTGGCGGGCGCGGTACAGGCCCTCAAAGCGCGTCACTGGCAGCACCTTTGTCTCAAAGCGCGGCAGATGTGGCGATTGATCCAGCGGCTGAGGCCGCGCGACTAGAGGCGCTTGGCATCAAGGTGCAGCGCGCGCAGTAGCGATATTGCGCGATATTTGCGCGGTGCGGTTTTTCCGGCCAATCAAAGTTAGCAGAATATTAATTCTTGGTCACAAAGACGTAAGAACCACCTTATGGTGGTTGATTGCGCCAAATTGGGGCACAACTAATACATAGAATTTAATTCATCCGATAAGGAGCTGCCCCGTGCGCTTATTTCAGGCCAACCTATTTCGCCCCTTGCTCATTGCCTTGATGGCTCTGCCTGTGGTGGTTCCCGGCACGGCGCGCGCCGAAGTGCCGGTTACGAGTTTCGCGCTCGACAACGGGCTGATGGGGGTCGTGATCGAGGATCACCGCGCGCCCACGATCACGCATATGTTGTGGTATCGCGCGGGGGCTGCTGATGAGCCGCCGGGCAAATCGGGCATCGCGCATTATCTTGAGCACCTGATGTTCAAAGCCACGGACGAGCTTGAGCCCGGAGAATTTTCCAAGATCGTCGCGGCCAATGGCGGCACCGATAACGCTTTCACCTCGCAGGATTACACCGCTTATTTCCAGCGCATCGCCTCGGACCGGCTTGATTTGGTGATGGGAATGGAGGCTGACCGGATGGTTGATTTGGCCCTCACCGACGAGGACGTCGCCCCCGAATTGCAGGTCGTTCTCGAAGAGCGCAAGCAGCGTACGGATAATGACCCCGGCGCGCTGTTTTCCGAGCAGCGCAACGCGGCCATGTTTCTCAATCACCCCTATGGCATCCCGATCATCGGTTGGGAGCATGAGATCAAGACCCTGACCCGCCAAGACGCGGTGGATTGGTACGAGCGCCATTACGCGCCCAATAACGCCATCCTGATCGTGGCCGGTGACGTTGATCCGGCCCAGGTTGAGGCCTTGGCGCAAAAGCACTTTGGCCCGATCCCCGCTGCGCAAAACATCACCCCCCGCGCCCGCCCGCTAGAGCCGCCGCAGCTCTCGGCGCGGCGCATGATCTATAACGACGCGCGGGTGCGCCAGCCCTATGTGGTGCGCGCCTATCTTGCGCCTGAGCGTAACAGCGGCGACCAAAAAACCGCCGCCGCTTTGACCATTCTGGCTGAGATGCTGGGCGGGTCGGGCATCACCTCGGCCATGGGGCAGCAGCTTCAGCTTGAGGAAGAATTGGCGCTGGCCACCGGCGCATTTTACAGCGGGCTTGGGCTCGATCACCGCCAGTTCGGGCTTTATGTGGTGCCGCGCCCCGGCAAGAGCCTCGAAGAGGCCGAGGACGGGATGGACCGCGCCATTGCCGATTTTATTGAGGCAGGGCCCGACCCCGAGCATTTGGAGCGGATCAAGTTTCAGATCAACGCTGGCGCGGTGTTCGAGCAGGACAACCAAGAGGCGCTGGCGCAGCGCTTTGGGGCTGGGCTGACGTCGGGTTTGACCGTGGCAGATATTCAGGCTTGGCCCGATGTGCTTTCGGCGGTGACGGCTGAGGATATCATTGCCGCAGCCAAGCTGGTTTTTGATGAGCGTAAATCCGTGACCGGCTGGTTGATGGGCGAGGAGGCTGCAGAATGAGACACGCCATGAAACATGCACTGAAAATTGGGTTTTCACTTTTATTGCTGGCCGCAGCCGCGCTGCCCGCACGGGCCGAAACCGATATCCAAGAAATCGTCACCCCCAGCGGTGTGACCATCTGGCTGGTCGAGGAACATTCGATCCCCATGGTCGCCATCGAGCTGAACTTTCGCGGCGGCACCTCCCTTGATCTGCCGGGCAAAGAGGGCGCGGCCTATTTGATGGCGGGGCTGCTCGAAGAGGGCGCGGGCGACATGGACGCCGGTGCCTTTTTGCGCGCCACCGAAGGGCTTGCGGCGGGGTTTTCCTATAGCGCCTATCGCGACAGCGTCTCGATTTCTGCTGAGATGCTGTCGGAAAATGCAACCGAGGCCACCGCCCTTTTGCGCCTTGCCCTGACCCAGCCGCGCTTTGACGAAGTTGCGATTGAGCGGGTCCGCTCGCAGGTACTCTCGGGTTTGGCCTCGGATGCCACCGATCCCAACGAGATCGCCGGGACGACCCTGCGCAATTTGAGCTACCCCGATCACCCCTATGGCAACCCCTCTGAGGGCACGACACAGAGCGTCACCGCGCTGACCCGCGACGATCTGATTGCGGCCCATGCGCGGACATTGGTGCGCGACCGGATGTTTGTAGGTGTGGTCGGTGATGTGACCGCTGATGAGGCGGCGGCGCTGGTTGATCAACTGGTCAGCGATCTGCCGCTAAGTGGCCCTGCGCTGCCCGGTCCCACGCAAATGGCCATTCAAGGCGGCACCACGGTGGTTGATCTTGATGTGCCACAATCCGTCGCGCTCTTTGCCCATGACGGGATGGACCGCGACGACCCAGATTACCTTGCGGCCTATGTGCTGAACGAGATTTTTGGCGGCTCGGGCCTTGAGGCGCGGCTGAAAACCGAGGTGCGCGAAAAGCGGGGGCTGACCTACGGCGTCTATTCCTATCTGGCCCCCTCGGATCACGCCAGTCAGGTCATCGGCTCTGTTGCCAGCTCGAATGAGCGGGTCGCGGAGGCTTTGACGGTGATCAAGGACGAGTGGCGCAAAATTGGTGAGCAGGGCATCACCGCCCAAGAGCTTGAGGCGGCGAAGCTTTATCTGACCGGCGCCTACGCGCTGCGCTTTGACAGCAACGTCAAGATCGCGGGCAATCTGGTGGGGATGCAGGCGATTGGCCTGCCGATTGATTACATCCGCACCCGCAACGATCAGGTCAATGCGATCACGCTGGATGAGATTAACCGGGTAGCGGCTGATCTGTACCGGGTTGATGCGCTGCATGTTGTTGTGGTTGGGAAACCTGAGGGTTTAGACGCGGAATAATTGCGCCACTTTACTTAGGTAAAGCTTCGGTTAACCAATCCTGTGCGACATCGAAGCTATGGAGAGCTGTATTCGCACGCGCGTGCTGGAGACAACCTGCGCGCTTAGCCGATCGGGTGGGTTGCCGCCCGAAGGCATGGCCGGGATTGCCCGTGAGGCTGGCGTGTCGCGTCAGTCGCTTTATAACCATTTCTCATCACGCGCACAGCTTATGGCAGCGGCGGCGACTTTTGCTGCCAAGGCCCTGCCGCTACCTGCGGCGGATGGTGACGCGGTTAAAGCGCTTGAGCAGTTGATTAACTGGCGCGCAGCCTGTTTCGGGGCAGGGCTAGGCGCGATCCAGCGTGAAGCGGCGACCGCCCAAGAGGTTGACGCGCGTGAGAAGGACTTTAACAAAGCTTGCCGCGCGGTGGTTTTGGGGCTGTACCGCCAAGATCGTCTATCGCGCGATTGGCACATCACCAGCGGCGCACAAATGCTGCAAGGGCTGCTGAGCTACCCAAGCTGGCGCGCGTTTTGCGTTGAGGCAGGCTGGGAGGCTGAGGCTTATGCCCGGCGCATGACCCGGCTGGCTTGCGCCGCCTTAGTGGCAACCCGGCCCGGCTAAACAGATTAAAGCCGCGCGATGCGCTCAATCAAAATCTTGTAAAACCCTTCGTCATCCGCCTTGCGGATCCACGTCACATTGGGCGCGCGGTCCGAGGTGCCCCACCAATCCGCGACGGTCATGCCGCGGGTCAGGGTTGAGCCGGTCTCGATCTCGACGTTGATATGCCGCCCTGAATAAAGCGTGGGGTTGATCAGATAAGCGATGACGTTCGGATCATGGAGCGGCCCACCAAGCTCACCATATTTCTCAACGTCGAAGCGCTCGTAGAATTTCAGCAAGTCAGCCATGGCAATGGCGGCAGGCGTGCCGATTGCGCGGATCGCATCCAGCCGCGCGGGGGTGGTCAGCACCGTGTGGGTCACATCGAGGGGCATGGCCGTGATCGGAATGCCCGAGGCAAAAACAATCGCCGCCGCCTCGGGGTCAACATAGATGTTGAACTCCCCCGCCGCCGTGATGTTGCCACCTTCGAAAAAACCGCCGCCCATGAGCACGATCTCATCGATGTTTTGCACGATGCTAGGGTCGGCCTTGAGCGCCAGCGCGATGTTGGTCAGGGGGCCGATGGGGCAGAGGGTGATTTTGCGAGCCCGCGCGGTCTCGACGATGAAATCCACCGCGTGCTGCTCTTGCAGAGGCATGGTCGGGGCGGGCAAATCGGGGCCGTCCAGCCCCGTCGCGCCATGCACATGCTCGGCAGTGACCAGCTCGCGCTCTAGAGGCGCGGCGGCCCCTGCAAAGACGCGCATATCCGGGCGGCCTGAAATCTCGCAAATCTTGCGGGCATTCGTCGCGGTCAGCTCAAGGGGCACATTCCCGGCCACACAAGTGATGCCCAGAATTTCCAGCTCATCCGAGGCCAGCGCCAGCATAATCGCGACGGCATCGTCCTGTCCGGGGTCGGTGTCGATGATGATGGGGCGGGGCATCTCGGCTTCCTTTATCTGTGCTTAAGGGCGGCTAGGGATGTTATGGCAGCCACGCGCTGATTGTGAAATAAAAAAGGGCGCATCGCCTGCGCCCCTTTGTGTTGTGAACTTGTGTTCGCGCTAAGATGCCTAAGCCCGCACCAGCTTTTCATAGCTCTGGGCGACGTCTTTGGTCAGATCGCCAACCTCAAAATTATAGTCGCCGATTTGGCCAACCGGGGTGACCTCTGCGGCGGTCCCGGTGAGCCAACACTGCTCAAAACTCTCAAGCTCGGAGGGCTCAATATGGCGTTCGTTCACTTTGATCTGGCGGTCTTTTAGCATCCCGATCACCGTCTGGCGCGTGATGCCGTTCAAGAAACAATCCGGCGTTGGCGTATGCACCTCGCCGTCACGGACGAAAAACACATTCGCGCCTGTCGCCTCGGCCACATAGCCACGATAATCCATCATCAGCGCATCCGAACAGCCTTTGGCCTCGGCCTCGTGCTTGGACATGGTGCAGATCATGTAAAGACCAGCCGCCTTGGCAAAACAGGGGATCGTCTCGGGGCTGGGGCGCTTCCATTTGGAAATATCCAGCTTGGCACCCTTGTATTTCGCATCGCCGTAGTAATTGCCCCATTCCCAAACCGCGACTGCCAGCCGCACGTGGTTGCGATTGGCCGCAACGCCCATGTCTTCGCCCGCACCGCGCCACGCAATCGCGCGCACATAGGCGTCGGAAAACCCGCTGGCCTCAAGGGTCGCGATCTTGGCGGCCTCAATCTCGTCAACGGTATAGGGGATGGGCATGTCGAGCCACTCGCCCGAGGCCAATAGCCGCTCGGAATGCTTACGGCTTTCGAAAATCTTGCCCGAATAGCACCGCTCGCCCTCGAAGACCGAGCTGGCGTAATGCATCGCATGGGTCAGCAGATGCACATTTGCATCGCGCCAAGGGACCAGCTTGCCATCAAGCCAAATTTGCCCGTCACGATCATCATAAGACCCAGCCATGCCCATACCTTTCCATTTATTGCGCACGATCACTAACAAAAGTTATAAAATTGCGCATCAGCAAGGGATTCGCTATCATTCACCTCTTGGAATGTCAACAATGCTGACATAAGTTAGCTGACATAAGTTTAACACGGTCCTCGAAGCAACTGCGAGCAACCCCATGGTCGGCACGAGACAACATTCCCCGAACCAGCTGCTTTATCTGACCGATGAGCAGTTGCTGCAGGGCATTGAGCTGATGTTCTTCGCCTATCGCGGTTTTACCTCGGACCCGGATTTGATCCTGACCGAACATGGATACGGGCGCGCCCACCACCGGGTTTTGCATTTCGTGCGCCGCCGCGAGGGGCTGACTGTTAATGCGCTTTTGGACTTTCTGGGGGTGTCGAAACAGTCGCTGAACCGTGTGCTGCGTCTCTTGATCGAGGACGGGATGGTCACCCAGACCATTGGCGAGACCGACCGGCGTCAGCGGCATCTGGAACTGACCCCCGCTGGCCGCGAGTTCGAGGCGCGTTTGGCGAATGTGCAGCGCGCGCGGGTGCGGCGGGCCTTTCAGGCGGCGGGCCCCGAAGCGGTTGCAGGGTTTCGTAAAGTTCTGGAGAATATGCTAGACGAAGATCAAATCGCGCAGGCGCTGGCCTTGCGCAACGAGAAGAAATCATGACCTCACGCCCTGATCCTGATGCGCATATTCTGATCGTCGATGACGACGAGCGCATCCGTGTGCTCTTGCAAAAATTTCTCGCCCGCAACGGTTTTTGGGTGACGCCTGCGCGCGATGCGGCACATGCGCGGCGCATCCTTGAGGGGCTGGATTTCGATCTGATCGTGCTTGATGTGATGATGCCCGGCGAAAGCGGTGTGTCCCTGACGCGGCACCTGCGCCAAGAGCGCGCGACGCCGATCCTGCTGCTCACCGCCAAAACCGAGGCCGAGGACCGGATTGCGGGGCTTGAGGCGGGGGCGGATGATTATCTGACCAAACCCTTTGAGCCGCGCGAATTGCTGCTGCGGATCAACGCGATTTTGCGCCGTGTCCCCGTGGCCGAGGCGGCCGAAGAGCGGCCCAGTCATCTGAGTCTTGGGACGTTTCGCTATGATATTTCCCGCGGTGAGATGTGGCAGGGCGAGGCGATGATCCGCCTCACCGCAACCGAGGCGGCGCTGATGCGGATTTTCGCGGCCAAGGTCAATGAGCCGGTGTCGCGGCGCGATCTGGTTGAGAAGCTCGGGCGTCAAGACGGCTCGGCCCAAGAGCGCGCGGTTGATGTGCAAATCACGCGGCTGCGGCGCAAGCTTGAGGTGGACCCAAAGCAGCCACGGTTTTTGCAAACCGTGCGCGGCGCGGGCTATATGCTCTCGCCCGATTAGGCCCCCATAAGAACCGTGCGCTGGGTCATCAATGCGCGCAACGCCTGCGACGGGGCGGTTAAGTCTCGCCCCATGCTGACACAGTCCTTCCTCACCATCCCCGATTATTACCTGCTCGCCTGCGCCCTCGGGCTGCTGGGCCAATCCGTACGCGGCCTTTTGGGCGTGTTTAAACGGATGCGCGACAAAGCCACCCACAGCTTTGCGCCCGGGTTCTTTTTGGCGACGCTGGTGCTTGGGGGGCTGTCGGGGGTCATCGGCGCGCTTGTGTACGACGTAGCGCCGATGACCCCAGCGAGTGCCACCATTGAGGCGCTTTGGAACGACCGCAATTTCGTTCTGATGGCGATCTCGGCGGGGTATTTCGGCGCGGATGTCATCGAAGGCGTGTTGGGCCGTCATGCCCCGCATAAGCCGCGCCGGTCCAGAAGTCGGTAACACGCGCACAACGCGGCAGGTGACAATCGGCCCTTCCCCCAATCTGGTTCATCGCCTAATAAAGCAGGTATGAGTACCGCGCTTTACACCCATGCAGCCAGCTATGAGCATGTGACCCCGCCCGGCCATCCCGAGCGGGTGGATCGTATGCGTGCCATTGAGGCCGCGCTTGATGCGCCCGAATTTGCTGAACTTGACCGCCGCGAGGCCCCTTTGGTCACCCGCGCGGCCCTAGAGGCGGTGCATCCGCCCGAATACATTGACCGCGTTGCGGCGGCGGTGCCCGATGAGGGATTTGCTTCGCTTGATGCGGATACGCATCTTTCGCCAGGCTCGCTTGAGGCCGCCTACCGCGCTGCGGGCGGGAATGTTGCGGCGGTTGATGCGGTTTTGAGCGGCGAGGTGCAAAACGCATTCGTCGCCTGCCGCCCGCCGGGGCATCACGCCGAAACCAGCACGGCCATGGGGTTTTGCCTCTTTGGCTCGGTTGTGATCGGGGCGCGTCACGCGCTGGCCCATCCAGATATCAACCGCGTCGCCATCATCGATTTCGACGTGCACCACGGCAATGGCACCCAAGATCTGGTCTGGACCGACAAGGATATCCTCTTTGTGTCGACCCATCAGATGCCGCTCTACCCCGGCTCGGGGGGGCGCTCTGAGCGGGGCGCTCATGGGAATGTTGTGAATATCCCCATCGAGCCGCGCACAAGTGGCGCCGCCTACCGCCAGATTTTCACTGGCGAAGTGCTGCCAGCGGTCGCGGAATTTGCGCCGGATATGGTCTTTATCTCTGCGGGGTTTGACGCGCATATCAATGACCCTCTTGCTAATCTTGGGCTTGAAGCTGTGGATTTTGCCACCATCACCAAACAGATTTGCGACTTGGCGGCGATCCACGCCAAGGGCCGCGTTGTTTCCACCCTCGAAGGCGGATATGATCTTGATGGGTTGGCAACATCTGCCGCGGCCCATGTCAAAGCCTTGATGGCTGCCAATTAGCGAGCGAGACAAATGAGCGACCCCGCACAAAGCGACCCCAAAATCGACGAGATGAGTTTCGAACAGGCGCTCATGGCCTTTGAGGACGTGGTGCGCCAACTTGATAGCGGCGATGTGCCGCTTGAGAAATCCATCGCGCTTTATGAGCACGGTGCCAAGCTACGGGCTCATTGCGAGACCAAGCTGAAGGCCGCCGAGGAAAAAGTGGCGCAGATCACCCAAGATGCCAACGGCACCGCAACGGGTGCCCGGCCGGTCGATTTGACCTGACCCAGCTTATGGCGCGCGATCTGTCTAGTTTTCCCGGCCGTTTGCATCACGCAGCGACCCGCACGGAAACCACGCTTGAGCAGCTGCTACCTGCAGATGACGCGCGGGTTTCGGCGGCAATGCGCTATGGCGTTCTCAACGGGGGCAAACGGCTGCGCGCGTTTTTGGTGCTTGAAAGTGCGGCGCTTTTCAACGTAGCGCCGCGACAGGCAGAGCGGGCGGCGGCGGCCATTGAATGTTTGCACGCCTATTCGCTGATCCACGACGATCTGCCTGCAATGGACGATGACGATATGCGCCG
Source organism: uncultured Rhodobacterales bacterium (assembly GCA_964384315.1). Lineage (GTDB taxonomy): Bacteria > Pseudomonadota > Alphaproteobacteria > Rhodobacterales > Rhodobacteraceae > CAYLLD01. Next base: position 13,739 of record CAYLLD010000014.1, read on the forward strand.
GGGCCAGCCGACGGTGCACCGCCAGTGGAACGAGGCTGTGGCAATTCTAGCGGGTGATGCGCTGCAAACGCTGGCCTTTGAAATTCTCGCCCATGCCCATACCAGCCCTTCCGAGGGGATACGGGTCAAGCTGATCTCAAGCCTTGCGATTGCCTCGGGCGCGCGGGGCATGGTCGGGGGGCAGGACGAAGATTTGCAGGCCGAGATCGCTGACACGCCTCTTAGTCTGGACGAGATCACCTCGCTGCAGCGTAAGAAAACCGGCGAGCTTATCCGTTGGTCCGCTGAGGCCGGGGCGGTTTTGGGCCGCTCGGATATTGTGCCTTTGTCGCGCTATGCGGTGAACATCGGTTTGGCCTTTCAGATACAAGACGACATTCTTGATGTGATCGGAGACCCCGCGAAGGCTGGGAAAAAGCTGCGCAAAGATGATGCGGCGGGCAAGGCGACCTTTGTGAGCCATTTGGGGTTTGAGACGGCGCAAAAAACCGCTGCAGCCTTGGTCGACGAGGCCTGCGATGCTTTGAGCGTCTATTCAAGCGATGCGGATGGGCTGCGCGACTGCGCCCATTTCATTATTTCACGGGAAAGTTGAGACCCCAAAGGCCTAGCTTGATGGTTGATTAGAAGCTCATGCGCCCTTAAGGCGATGCCCCATGACGACATCCCCGCTTCTTGATCGAATCAAATCCCCTGACGACATGCGCGCGCTAACCGATGCGCAGTTGTCCCAACTGGCCGATGAACTGCGCGCCGAGACCATTTCCAGCGTCTCGCGCACCGGCGGGCATTTGGGGGCCGGCCTTGGGGTGGTCGAGCTGACCGTCGCGATCCATGCGGTGTTTGATACGCCCCGCGATCGGCTGATCTGGGATGTTAGCCACCAGTGCTATCCCCATAAAATCCTGACCGGGCGGCGCGACACGATGGAGAGCCTGCGCCAAGAAGGCGGTCTGTCTGGTTTTACCAAACGCTCGGAAAGCGAATTCGACCCCTTCGGCGCGGCGCATTCCTCGACGTCGATTTCGGCGGCGCTGGGCTTTTCCGTTGCGCGAGATTTGGGCGCGGATGCCAATCCTTCGCTTGGGGATGCCATTGCGGTGATCGGGGATGGGGCCATGTCGGCGGGGATGGCCTTTGAGGCAATGAACCACGCAGGTCATCTCGACAAGCGCCTGATTGTGATCCTCAACGACAATGAAATGTCCATCGCCCCGCCCGTGGGGGCGCTGTCGAGCTATCTATCGCGGCTCTATGCTGGGGCGCCGTTTCAGGAATTCCGGGCGGCGGCCAAAGGCGCGGCCTCGCTACTGCCCGAGCCGCTGCGCGAAGGTGCGCGCCGGGCCAAAGAAGCGGTCAAAACCATGACCGTTGGCGGCACGCTCTTTGAGGCTTTGGGCTTTTCCTACGTCGGTCCCATCGACGGCCATGACATGGAGCAGCTTTTGTCGATTTTGCGCACGGTCAAGACACGGGCGACCGGGCCGGTTCTGATCCATGCGGTGACCCAAAAGGGTAAGGGCTTTGCCCCGGCTGAGGCCCGCGCCGATAAGGGCCATGCTACAGCCAAGTTCAACCCTGAAACCGGTGAGCAGCATAAATCGACCCCGAATGCCCCCGGCTATACCAAAGTCTTTGCTGGCGCGCTCATCGCGGAGGCCACCGATGACGATGCAATCACAGCCGTCACGGCCGCCATGCCCGATGGCACTGGGCTTAATCTGTTTGCCGAGCGCTTTCCGGCGCGCTGTTTCGACGTTGGCATCGCCGAGCAACACGCGGTGACTTTTGCTGCCGGTCAGGCCGCTGGGGGGCTTAAGCCTTTTGCAGCGATTTATTCGACCTTTTTGCAGCGCGGCTACGATCAAGTTGTCCATGACGTCGCGATCCAGCGCCTGCCTGTGCGCTTTGCCATCGATCGCGCGGGGCTGGTTGGCGCGGATGGCGCGACCCATGCGGGGGCGTTTGATACTGCCTTTTTGACCAACCTACCGGGCTTTGTCGTCATGGCCGCCGCCGATGAGGCGGAGCTTGTCCATATGGTGGCCACCGCCGCTGCCCTTAATGACCGGCCATGCGCGTTTCGCTATCCGCGCGGCGAAGGCACCGGCGTGACTATGCCTGAACGGGGCACGCCGCTCGAAATTGGCCGTGGCCGGATTGTCCGCGAAGGCGCGCGTGTGGCGCTGTTGAACTTTGGCGCGCGGCTTTTTGAAATCGAACGGGCCGCCGAGCGTTTGGCCGAGCAGGGCATCACCCCGACCATTGCGGACGCGCGCTTTGCCAAACCGCTCGACACAAATCTGATCGACCAACTGGCCCGCGACCACGAGGCGCTGATCACCGTCGAAGAAGGCGCAATCGGCGGCTTCGGCTCCCATGTGGCGCAGCATCTGGCCGAGGCCGGTCGCTTTGACACCGGGCTCAAATTCCGCTCGATGGTGCTGCCCGATACCTTCATCGATCACGCCAGCCCGGCGGCGATGTATGCCATTGCGGGGCTCAACGCACAGGACATCGAGGCCAAGGTGCTGAGCGTTTTAGGCACGTCCTAACGCAGAAATTTCCCACCGCGCAAAAATGACATGACCTGCGTGCCCACCGCTGGGCTATTCATCATAAACGTATGGGTGACCCGCAGCACGATGTGATCCGCCATGCCCTCAACTTTGGTGCTTTCAATCGAGACTTTACCGTCGTCGCGTCCGGGAATGATCGCCGAAAACGCCGAGACTGACTGCGACCCGGCGATCACCCCGAGTTCGAAATCTACAGGCCCCAAACGGTTGGGCAGACTATCAGGACCGGTCCCCAGCGATCCCCCCGCCTTGCCATTGATCCGCTCAAAAATCACCCAATCCGCAAATTGATCCACGATCTCAGAGCCCTTGTTGGGTGGCCCCAACATCACCGCACGGCCAAAATTCTGCGGCCATTGATCGGGGTTATGTTTGGCAAACCAGCGCAGTAAAATACCGCCCATAGAATGAGTGACCACATGCACCCGCGCGAACCCCGCGCAGCCCGCAATCCCCGAAAGCATCGCCTTTTGCGCCAAAACTGGAACGGGCCGCGCCGTTGAGGGATAATCGACTTTCACAACTTCAAAGCCCTCTTGGCCCAGCTGCCACGCCAAAACGCTCATGGAGGTCGAAGTGCGGCCCAGTCCGTGCAGCAGTATCACACAGTCCTTTGCCAGTGCAGGCGAAGCGAAGGCCCATAGCGCAAGCATCATGGCTCCGAGGTTCTTGACCCAGCCCCTCTTGGGGCGGATCGCAGGAAATTTGAAGCGGTTCTGTATCATTTTGCCTCAGCTTTTGCTCCGGTCTTGTATCATGATCGCAAAGAACTGCAGCAACGGCGTTCTCGCGGCGCTACCTCTTGCCAAAGCGTTAAAATTAAGACACCTGTGGCGGCTATGCAAAGACCTCAAGTTATATGTGTCGGATCGGCGCTTTGGGACATTATCGCGCGTGCGCAGCAGAGCATGTCCCCCGGTCACGACAGCCCCGGCCAAATTGAACGGCGGGCGGGCGGCGTGGCGCTCAATGTAGCCCATGCACTTTACCAACATGGCAAACGGCCGATTGTGCTCTCGGCTATGGGGCATGACACTGAAGGCGAGACCTTGGTGAAAGAGATGATCAGCGGCGGTATCGACTGTCGCTACATCACCCGCGTCAACGATCCCACCGATTGCTATCTGGCCATTGAGCGCCCCGATGGTGAAGTCTTCGCGGCGATTGCTGATTGCTTTTCGCTTGAGCGGGCCGGGCGCGATATTCTGACCCCCCTAAGCGATGGGCGTTTGGCCTCGCAAGACAACCCTTACAGCGGCATCGCGGTGGTTGATGGCAATCTACCCGAACATGTTCTGACCGAGGCGGCACATGGGCCCCTGCTTGAGGCGGCGCAGGTCTATTTTATTCCCGCAAGTCCCGGCAAAGCCGAGCGGATGAAAACCGTTGTGAGTGCGGGGCGCGGGACGCTGTTTGTCAATCGGATCGAAGCGGAAATTCTGACTGGCGAAAGCTATGCAGATAGCCGCGCGGCAGCTTCGGCTTTGATCGAACATTGCGACGGTGCGGTTGTGACCGATGGGCCAAAAGATGCGACCCTTGCCCGCAACGGCTCGATCTTGTCTGTCACGCCGCCCTCGGTTGAGGTGACTGGGGTGACCGGGGCAGGGGATGCGTTTCTGGCAGGCTTTGTTGCAGCCGAGATGGACGGCGAGCATCAGGCAAGCTGCTTGATCCGCGCGGCTGATGCGGCGGCAGCGCATATCTCTGGCGCACAAAGATGAGCGCCAACATGGATTTCTGCAGCAGCGCTGAAGTCGCGAAAGCACTGGCCGCTGGCGGCCCGGTCGTCGCCCTAGAGAGCACGATCATCACCCACGGGATGCCCTATCCGCAAAACCTTGAGACCGCGCTTGAGGTTGAGGCGGTTGTGCGCGCCGCCGGGGCGGTGCCTGCAACGATTGCGGTTTTGGACGGTAAGCTTCACGTCGGGCTAGAGCGCGCTCAGCTTGAGATTTTGGCGCAGGCCAAAGATGTGATGAAGCTGTCACGGGCTGATTTTGGCTTTGCCATGGCGGCGGGGGCGACGGGCTCGACCACCGTTGCAGCGACCATGATTGGCGCGGCACGGGCAGGCATCAAAGTCTTTGCCACCGGGGGCATCGGGGGTGTCCATCGCGGGGCAGACACCAGTTTTGATATCTCGGCTGATTTGACCGAACTGGCGCGCACGCCTGTGGTTGTGGTCAGCGCCGGGGTGAAGGCAATTTTGGATATTCCCAAAACCCTTGAGGTCTTGGAAACCCAAGGCGTCACGGTGATTACCTATGGCCAGAGCGATTTTCCCGCCTTTTGGTCGCGCTCCAGCGGGTTGCCCTCGCCGCTGTCGTCGGATGATCTTGACCAGATCGCGCGCGCTTACGTGATGCGCGGCGCGCTCTTGCAGGGGCCAACAACCGGGGGGATGCTTTTGGCCAATCCGATCCCCGTAGAGCATGAAATCGCCGCCGATCTTCTCGCCCCGGTGATCGCTCAGGCAACTCAAGAGGCCGATGAGGCCGGGATCGCCGCCAAAGCGGTCACGCCGTTTTTACTTCAGCGCATTTTCGAACTGACCCAAGGTCGCTCTTTGGTGGCAAATGTTGAATTGGTCAAAAATAACGCAAATCTGGCCGCAAAACTGGCAACACGCTTGATGCAACCTGACGGCTTGGTTTAACGAGGCCCACTCCCGTTGCACTTGCGCCAAGCGCTTATTAAATTGACCAAAGATTAACAGGATCACCAATGGCCCGAAAACCGTCAAAATCGCGCCCCCGCATACCAAAAAAACGTATGACGCTGATGCAGCGGCTGCGGGGCAACTTTCTAACCGGCTTGGTCGTGGTCGCGCCCATCATGCTGACGGTCTATTTGATCTGGATTTTCGTGGGGTTCATCGACGACCGCATCCTGCCGCTTGTGCCCGGACGTTATCGCATCGACACGATGTTGGGCCGCGAAATTCCGGGCTTTGGCGTCTTTGTCTTTTTGGTGGTCACCACGCTGATCGGCTATTTCACCAAAGGGCTTTTCGGGCGGCAGTTTCTGCGCTGGGGCGAGCAACTGGTGGATCGCACGCCGATTGTGCGCTCGATCTATGCGGCCGTGAAACAGATCATCGAGACGATTTTCGCGCAGTCGAACACCTCGTTTCAATCGGCCTGTCTGGTGGAATACCCGCGCAAGGGAATTTGGGCGATGGCCTTTGTGTCTACGGCGGCGCGGGGCGAGATCCCGGTGAAATCTGGTGAGCCCGACATGGTCTCGATTTTTCTGCCGACCACACCAAACCCGACCTCGGGCTTTCTGCTTTTTGTGCCGCGCAGCGATGTGGTGATCCTTGATATGTCTGTTGAGGATGCGGCCAAGCTGGTAATCTCGGCGGGGCTCGTGGTGCCGCCAACCCCCGAAGAGATCAAGGCCGGGCGTCGTCCTGCGTCGCGCTCGGCTGCATGAGCCCCACCGCTCTTGCCGGGCTGACAGGGTTCTCTACAGCGCTGTCCCTGATCGTCGCGATCGGCGCGCAAAACGCATTTGTGCTGCGCCAAGGTCTGCGCCGCGAGCATGTTTTTGTGGTCTGCGCGATCTGCGCCGTTTCTGATGCGATTTTGATCACCGCTGGCGTTTTAGGGTTTGGCGCGATGGTGAGCCTTTGGCCCAGCCTGCCTGCAATCATGCGCTATGGCGGTGCGGCGTTTTTGATCGTCTATGGGGCCATGCGATTTCACGCGGCGTGGCGCGGCGGAGAGACCCTCGATGCAAGCGGCGAGGCGCGCCCACTTTGGCCAGCGGTGACAACCTGCCTATTGCTGACTTGGGCGAACCCCCATGTTTACCTCGACACGCTGGCGCTTATTGGCGCGATCTCGACAGGCTTTGCTTGGGGGGCTGAGCGGTTTGCCTTTGGCGCAGGGGCGGTCACCGCGTCCTTCTCGTTTTTCTTTGCGCTGGGCTATGGCGCGCGACTTTTGACCCCGATTATGCGCTCGGCGCGGGCTTGGCAGGTGCTGGATGTGGCGGTGGGCCTGCTGATGTGGGGGATTGCCGCCGGTTTGCTCACACAAGCGCTGTAATTCCGCAAAAACTGGCGTAGAAGCCCCTGACCGCTTACCCCGCACGTAACGAGCACGGTTTCAATGCGCTTGGCCCTTTCCTTTGCGGCGCTGTTTCTAAGCGTCATTTTGCTGCAGCTTTCCTCGGGCTCCATGGGGCCTTTGGACGCGCTTTCGGGGCGCGCCTCGGGGTTTTCGCCTGCGCAAATCGGCCTCTTGGGCTCGGCGCATTTCACAGGGTTTTTCATCGGCTGCCTTATAGCCCCGCTGATCATGGGCTACGCGGGCCATATCCGCGCGTTTTCAGCCTTTGCGGCCATGGGCGCGATCTCGGCAATCTCGCATCCGCTTTGGGTCGAGGCCGAATTCTGGTTCGCCCTGCGGATCATGACCGGGCTGTCGATTTCGGGCTGCTACACGGTGATCGAGGCGTGGTTGCAGGCCAAATCGGACAATGGGAACCGTGGGCGCACCATGGGGATTTACCGGTTTTTGGACCTAAGCGCCTCGCTGGCGGCGCAGCTGATGATCGGGGTCCTAGAGCCCGGCTCCTATGTCTCTTATAACCTGCTGGCGATTTTTTGTTGTTTGGCGCTTTTGCCGCTTTTGCTCACCACGAGCCGCGCACCAGAGGCCCCCAAAGCGCCCAAGCTGCGCCCGCTCGCGGCGATGCGTCTGTCGCCTCTGGCTGCGGCGGGGGTGATGACCGCCGGGGTCACCATGCCCGCCTTTCGCATGGTCGGCCCGGTTTATGGCCAAGAGGTCGGGCTGCGCGCCGATGAGATCGGGTTTTTCTTGGCGCTGGGCATTTTGGGCGGCGCGCTGGCGCAGTTTCCTGCCGGATGGATCGCCGATAAATTTGACCGCCGCCACGTGCTGATCGGCTTTTCGCTTTTGTCCATCGTGGTTTGCCTGAGCATGGGACTAAGCGCGGCCCCCACGCGCGCCTTTGTGTTTTGCGCGATTTTCATGTTCGGGGTGGCCACTTTGCCAGTGTTTTCGATCTCGGCAGCGCTGGCCAATGATTTCGCCAAACAGGACGGTTTTGTTGAGGTCAGCGCCTCGCTGATGTTCATCTATGGCATCGGCGCCATTGCCTCACCACTTGTGGCGGCGATTTTGATCGACATCAGCGGCCCCGGCGCGATGTTCGCGATGATTGCCGTGGCTCATGGCGGTTTGGTGCTCTTTGGGCTCTTCCGCCTGACTGTCCGCGAAGGTGTCGCCAAGGCGCGTCCCTATACCTATATGCCGCGCACTAGTTTTCTCTTGGGCAGGTTCATGCGACGCAAGCGCTAGATTAGGTTTGAGGCCTTTTCCCGCCAGCGGCTTTGGGCTAAATGACACTCTACCTAACCCGCAAAAGAACAGGCCTTGATGTCTCGTATCCTCATCACCTCCGCGCTCCCTTACATCAACGGGATCAAACATCTGGGCAATCTTGTTGGCTCGCAGCTGCCCTCGGACGCTTACGCCCGCTACATGCGCGCGCGCGATCATGAGGTGCTGCTGATCTGTGCCACCGATGAACATGGCACGCCAGCGGAACTGGCGGCGGCCAAAGCGGGCAAGCCGGTGGATGAGTTTTGCGCTGAGATGTGGGCTGTTCAAAAAGAGATCGCTGACGGGTTTCGCCTGTCGTTTGACCACTTTGGCCGCTCGTCCTCGCAGCGCAATCACCGGCTGACCCAGCATTTTGCCGGACGGCTTGCGGATGCAGGGCTGATCGATGAGGTTGACGAAAAGCAGGTCTATTCCCACGCCGATGGCCGGTTTCTGCCCGATCGCTATATCGAGGGCACGTGCCCCAATTGCGGCTATGAAAACGCCCGCGGCGATCAATGTGAAAACTGCACCAAGCAGCTTGATCCCACGGATTTGATCAACCCGCGTTCGGCAATCAGCGGCTCAACTGACCTTGAGGTGCGCACAACGCGGCATCTCTATCTAAAACAATCCAAAATGCGCGAGCAGTTGCGCGAGTGGATCGATGGCCAGAAAAACTGGCCGGTGCTGACCACCTCGATCGCACGCAAATGGCTCGATGACGGGGACGGCTTGCAGGATCGGGGCATCACCCGCGATCTGGATTGGGGCGTGCCGGTCAAGCGCGGCGATGCAGATTGGCCGGGTCTTGAGGATAAGGTGTTCTATGTCTGGTTCGATGCGCCCATCGAATATATCGCGGCCACAGCGGAATGGGCCGATGCGAACGGGCAGGATGATGCCGCGTGGCAACGCTGGTGGCGCGAGGATATGGGCGCGTCCGACGTGACCTATGTGCAGTTCATGGCCAAGGACAACATCCCGTTTCACACGCTGAGCTTCCCAGCCACGATCATGGGCTCGGGAGAGCCGTGGAAACAGGTGGATTACATCAAGGGCTTTAACTGGCTTTTGTACGAGGGCGGCAAGTTTTCCACCTCGCAGGGGCGCGGCGTCTTTATGAACCAAGCCCTCGAGATTTTACCCTCGGATTACTGGCGCTGGTGGCTCTTGTCGAACGCGCCCGAAAGCAATGACGCGGATTTCACTTGGGAGAGTTTCCAAGCAGGGGTGAACAAGGATCTGGCGGATGTGCTAGGCAATTTTGTCAGCCGCGTGACCAAGTTTTGCCGCTCAAAATTTGGCGAGGTTGTCCCTGCGGGCGGGGTCAATGCCGCCGAGAGCCTGCATTCCGAGGATGACGACGGGCATCGCTGTATCCTTGAGATCAAAGCGCGGCTCAAAGCCTATGAGGCGGCGATGGAATCCCTTGAATTGCGCAAAGCCACCTCTGAGCTGCGCGCCATTTGGGTGGCTGGCAACGAATATCTGCAAGCGGCAGAGCCTTGGGCCGTCTATAAAACCGACCCCGAAAAGGCCGCGGGCATCGTGCGTTTTGCGCTTAATCTGATCCGGCTTTATGGCGTCTTGTCCGCGCCCTTTATCCCCGATGCCGCCCAGACCATTTTGACCGCGATGAAGGCCCAAGGCGCTGGCTGGCCCGAAGATATTGAGCCTGCGTTGCGGGCATTGGAGGCAGGTGATGGCTTTGCCGTGCCCGATGTGATGTTCGCAAAATTGGACGATGACACCCGCGAGGCGCTTGAGGCGCAGTTCGCTGGGGGGCAATAACCAACACGTCCTGTGTTTATTGTGGCGCAAGGGTCTTTTGGCTGTTCTTTATTTCACCTATCGGTTGAACTCCTAAAGTTATTATGGCTTTTTTGGGGCTTAACTTAGCCTTTTAGGAGATCAGATTTGACACAGTTTATTCGCGCCATGGCTCTGGCGCTGACAGCATTGTCGCTTAGCGGCTGTTTGGACGCCATTGACGAGGGCATTGCGCGGGCCGATCAAAAGAAAACCACTGTTTCATTCGACGGTAAAGACCTTGCGGGTTACCGGGGCAGCTGGAATAGCAATTCCACCGACAAATGGGAAGTTGCTCTCACCGTGGCGCCTGTGAACGGAATGACGGCGCTTTGCGGTGTTCAGGCGATGACCGGTTCCAAGCTTAGGGAAGTGACCGTACAACGGATCAAGGACATGCAGTTGCGCATCGGTGGCAAGCGGCTTTTCCAAGGCTTCAACCATTTCACCAAAGTGCCTTACACCTCAAACCTAAGCACTGCCCGCGCGACCTGTGAGGTGTCGAATGTGCCGTGGCAAAAGGGTTACGGAGATGGCGATAATTGGGAAATTACGTCGCGTGCCCGCGACTATCAGCTCTAATTGAGCACCTGTAAATTTGGGGCCGCCGGAATTGTCTGGCGGCCCTTTTGCTTGATTGGGGCACGTCTATTTACAAATTTTCAACGTAAAGATTTTCGTAAGTTACTGAAATAAATTGCCTTTATGACATTTATATTTGACGTTCACGTCAGCCATATCAATGCAATTTTGCTTAGAATTTGCCCTTTTTCCGTCTCAATCCCCCAGCATAACACCCATGTCGAGCGGGTAGTGACCGACGTGTGAAAGTGTTTTGACCATGTGTTTCGGATTAAAACTTACAGGTGCCAGTGGCATCTTTGGACGAATTTGGCTCGATCGCGCTGGCGCTGTGCCCCGTGAGATCATTGCGCTGACAAGCGCGGTCTTGTTGCTGGGCCTTGCGGTCATGGAAACGCACGGCACCGATACCGCGCGGGCAATCACCAAGACCAATGAAGAGATTTTTGTGCGCAAATGCAGCCAGCCGGACACAATCATTGACCAACCTGCCTTGTCTCAGATCAACGGGCCGCTCACCTGCCGCTAACAGCCGCCTTGCAGTCTTGACCCATTGGCGAATAAGAGCCACGGTGCGAGATATACAACGCAGTGGTGGCCTATTTTGTTTCCTATCAGAGATCATAACCCGTCAGGGCGCACGCCCTATGTGACCTATGGATTGATGGCGGTGAACATCGTCGTTTTCCTCACCTATTTTAGTATCATCGGGCAGGACGCCAAGTTCGGCAGTTTTCTCGACACTTGGGCCATGGTGCCCGCAGAGGTTGTGACTGGGCAAGATGCTTATACGCTGTTGACCTCGATGTTTCTGCATGGGGGCTGGATGCATCTGGCCGGGAACATGCTGTTTTTGTATATCTTCGGCGATAACATCGAAGACGAATTTGGGCATATCCCGTTCTTGATCTTTTATCTGGCGGCGGGGATTGCTGCGGATGCGGTGCATGTCATTTCGGATCTTGATAGCAACGTGCCAGTGGTTGGTGCATCCGGCGCGATTGCCGGGGTGATGGGTGGCTATTTGTTGCTTTTTCCCAAAGCACGCGTGGACATTTTGCTGATCTTTATTGTTTTCTTCCGGATTTTCACCATCCCTGCGTGGATCGTGCTGGGGATTTGGTTTGGGCTGCAGGTCTTCAATGGCTTGGTCACCACGGGCATCGGTGGCGGCGTCGCCCACTGGGCCCATGCGGGGGGTTTTGTGGCTGGGATTTTGTTCGTGCTGCCTTTGTGGCTGGCCAAGGGGGGGCAGGCGTTTTGGCGCTTTAATGACTATCACCCGCCCCATCCCGAGGGCAAAACCCCCGAGCGCATCAGCAATATCCCCGTTGTAAAGCGCCGCAATTGACCGCGCGCGAGGCAGAGTTGCAGCGCGCCACCTGTCATTGCGGGGCGGTCGTGCTTGAGTTCTACCTTGCCTCTGGGCTCGACAGCGCCCGGCGCTGCGATTGTTCGTTTTGCATGCGGCGCGGGGCGGTGGCCGGAACCGTGGCTATGGGTGATCTTCAGGTTGTTAAGGGATCGGAAAACCTGAGCGTATATTCATTCAATACACACACGGCCAAGCACTATTTTTGCAAGACCTGCGGGATCTACACGCACCACAAGCGGCGTTCTAATCCCAATGAGTATGGCGTGAATATTGCCAATATCAGGGGCGTGCATCTGCCCGATCTTGGCGATATCCCTTGGGTTGACGGGGTGAACCATCCCTCCGATGTTTAACAGACGCCCGACGAATTCTTGCGTATTCGCGCGATTTGCGCGTACCCCTCTTGCGAAGCAATCACCGCGTCATTAGCTCGGACTAACACAGTCTGCATTTGCGCAAGCGGCCAATAGAGACCGCGCGCAGGCAACAGATCGTTTTTAAAGGGCCAGTTGAATGGCCCCAATCAAGACCGACATCAGGGATTATGGGCATGCTAGGCAATCAACACCCGGTTCAAGAGCCATCAATTGACTACGATGCTGCGCATCAGACCCAGCGGCTGGAGTTTGACACAGATCGCGGCTCATGGGTATCGACGCTGATCGCGCTTTTACTCTTGCTCGGGATCGGCGCTTGGATGGCCAGCGGCTATATTCTTCCCTCTGAGGACGAAGCGGAAACCGCCGAAGAGGCCCCCGCCAGCCGTTTGGTCAATGTCGCGACCGTCCAATCGAGCGCGCAAGAGATCATTCAGTTGTTTGTGGCCGAAGGGCAGGCCTTGCCGGACCGCGAAAGCGTGCTGCGTGCCGAGATTTCTGGCAAAATCATTCAGGTTTTTGTCGAGAAAGGCGAAACTCTCGAGGCCAACCAACTGGTGGCCCGGTTTGACGGCGATATCAGTGACGCCGAGCTGGAGCGCGCTGATGAGAATCTGCGGGTAGCGCAGCGTGAATTTAACAACGCTCAGGCCTTGCGCGAGCGCGGCGCGGCGACCTCTGACCGGGTAAGTGCGGCGCGGGCGGCCTTGGTTGCGGCCCAAACTGAACTGCGCCAAGTGGGCGAAGACATAGAAAACACCGTCATCAAAGCCCCCTTCGCTGGGCGGCTCGACGCGCTCGATATCGACGCAGGCGAATTTGTATCGGCGGGCTCGGATGTGGGCCGGATCATCGACACCTCGCCCCTGACCATCGTCATTCAGGTGCCGCAGCGGGCCCTTGGCAATCTACAAATCGGCCAGCAGGCGCAGGTTGCCTTCATCACGGGCCAAGAGGTCATGGGCACCGTCGTCTTTATCGGTGGAAACGCAGATGAACAGACCCGCACCTTCCGCGCCGAAATCGAGGTGACCAACACGGAAAACACGATCCCTGCCGGGCTAAGCGCGCAGGTGCGTGTGCCCACAGGCCGCGCGCAGGCGCATTTTGTCTCGCCAGCAATCCTCTCGCTTGGGACAGCAGGCGAATTGGGGGTCAAAGCCGTGGATGAGCAAAACCGCGTGACTTTTTATGAGGTCGCCATTGAGCGGGCGGAATCCGATGGGATTTGGGTCAGCGGCCTGCCGGATCAGGCGCAGATCATCACCATTGGTCAAGCCTATGTGTCGGATGGTGAAGAGGTCGTGGCCCAGCCCGATACCAATTTGGCCGGAGATGCCTCATGAACGCGATCATCGATGCCGCCTTTTCGCGCCTGCGGGTCGTGGGGCTGGCGTTTTTCCTGATCCTGACCGTGGGCATCATCGCCTATCAATCCATCCCCAAAGAGAGCAACCCCGAGATCCCGATCCCGATCATCTATGTGGTCACGACCCTCGACGGGGTCTCGCCCGAGGATGCAGCGCGGCTGATGGTTGAGCCGCTGGAGGCCGAAATGGGCTCGATCACCGGCGTGGATACCATGACCGGCTCGGCCCAAGAGGGCTATGCCTCGGTGACGCTGGAATTTGAGCCGGGATTTGATTCCGTTGAGGCCCTCGACAAGGTTCGCGAGGCGGTGGACCGCGCCAAGAACGAGCTGCCAAACGGCGCCTCGGACCCTTCGGTCAACGAGGTCAACACCGCGCTTTTCCCGATCCTCACCGTGGTCATGTCCGGCCCTGTGCCCGAGCGCACGCTCAACACCCTCGCCGATGAGCTGAAGGACGACATCGAGGCGCTTGAGGGCGTGCTTGAGGTCGATGTGGGCGGCGACCGCGAAGAGCTTGTGGAAATCCTGATCGAGCCCACGGTCTTTGAGACCTACAATATCTCTTTCGCCGAGCTGATCGGCCAGATCACCAACAACAACCAACTGATCGCCGCCGGTGCCATCGAAAACGGCGCAGGGCGTTTGGTGCTCAAAGTGCCAGGTCTGATCGAAGACCTCGCCGATGTGCTTGAGATGCCCGTCAAAGTGCGCGGCAATACGGTGGTGACCTTTGCGGATGTGGCTACGATCCGCCGCACCTTTGAGGACCCCACGGGGTTTGCGCGGATCAACGGCCAACCGGCCCTCGCCCTTGAGATCAAAAAGCGGGTCGGCGCGAATATCATCGACACGGTGGCGCAGGTCCAAGAGGTGATCGCGCAAAGCGCGGCGCTTTGGCCCGAAAGCGTGCGCATCGACACGATGCAAGACGAAAGCAAGAGCATCAAATCCATGCTCTCGGACCTTGAGGCCAATGTCATCGCCGCGATCATGCTGGTGATGATCGTTGTGGTTTGGGCGCTGGGCCTACGCTCGGGGCTTTTGGTCGGTCTCGCGATCCCCGGCGCGTTTTTGACCGGCGTCGCGGCGCTTTATCTGATGGGCTTTACCATGAACCTCGTGGTGCTCTTCTCGCTGATCCTCGTGGTCGGGATGTTGGTGGACGGCGCGATTGTCACCACCGAGCCTGGCTGACCGCCGCCTCGTTGA
>CAYLLD010000015.1:0-27614 GCA_964384315.1 uncultured Rhodobacterales bacterium
CCAAGACCAAACCGCCGACGCGCCAGATCGTTAGGCGCTCGGACAGCAGGACCACAGCGCCTATGGCGGTGAGCATCGGCGAGAGTTGCGCGATCAGGATGGCCTCGGCGATGTTCAGCCGCGCGAGGGCGGCGAATGAGGTGAAAAGCGCGATGGCGCCAAAGCTGGCGCGCAAGGCGTGGTCCCATGGTCGTTTGGTGGCCAGCCCGCTGGGAAATTCGCGCCTGATCCAAAGGAAAATCACGAGGGGGATGATGGCAAAGGCTGAGCGGAAAAAGACGATTTCGCCCAAAGGCACTATGTCGCTGACCGCTTTGACGCTGACATACATGCCCGCGATCAGGATGCCCGAGAGAATACGCAAATAGATGCCCAGTTTGGGCCGATCAGAGTAGTTGCCAGTGCCGTTGCCAGTGGTGTTTTCGGGCGCGCGGTCGGTATCGCTCATGGGGCGGTTTCGGTCTCGGCCAAAGCGTCGCGCAGGGCGTCTCCGGCGAGGTTGATCGCCAAAACGCAGATCACAACCGCCATGCCGGGCCAGATCATCTGCAAGGGCGTTGAACGCATGTGGATGCGCCCATCCAGCAGCATCGCGCCCCATTCGGGCATGGGGGGCTGCACGCCGAACCCTAAGAACCCGAGGGTCGAAATTCCAAGGATTGCGCGGGCGAACATGCCGGTCCAAACCACAGTGAGCGAGGGCAAGAGCGCGGGCAGGTAATGCCAACGCGCAAGGCTCAGGGGCGACAGGCCCGCAAGGCGCGCCTGCACCACATAGCCGCGCGCCCCAAGCGAGAGGCCAATGCCCCGCGCCACCCGCGCGTACCGCATCCAGCCCGTGACGCCGAGGGCAAAGATCAAACTGCTGATGCCCCCGCCCAAAATCCCCGCGATCACCACAGCTGCGACCAATTCGGGGAAGGCCAAAAACGTATCGGTGGCGCGCATCACGGCCCAATCGGTCGCCTTGCCCCCAAGGGCCGCGATTAGGCCAATGGTTGTGCCGATAAAGAGCCCCAAAAGCGAGATAAAAAACGCCAGCCCAAGGGACCAGCGCGCCCCGTGTAGCATGCGCGAAAGGATGTCGCGCCCAAGGGCGTCGGTGCCCAAAGGGTATGCGGCACTGGGCGGGCTGAGCCGGTTGGGGATGTTGATGGCGGTTGGATCGTAGGGGGCGAAGAGCGGCCCAAGCACGGCAAGCAGGACAAGGGCGCAAACCAAGGCCAAGACGCTACGCATTACGCTCTCCGATGCGCGGGTCGATCAGGCTGTAGAACAGGTCGACAGCCAAATTTATCGTCACGAAAATCAGGGCGGTGACCATGACCACCGCTTGGACTTTCGGAAAATCCCGCGCCAAAATGCCATCGACCAAAAAACCGCCCATCCCTGGGCGCGAGAAAATCACCTCGACCACCACGATCCCCTCCAAAAGAAAGGCCAGCTCTAGGCCGAAGACCGTCACCACCGGAATGGCCGCGTGAAGGGCGATGTGGTCGCGGCCAATGCGGCGCTCATCCACGCCGCGGCGGCGGATTGCGGGCAAAAACGACTGGCCCCGCGCCTCAAGAATGCCCGAGCGGATGATGCGGGTCAGGGAGGCAGCGACGCCAAGCCCTAGGGTCAGAGCGGGCAGGATTGCATGGGCAGCGGTGCGGGCGCCCATAGCGGGCAGCCACGCAAGTTTGACCGCAAAGAGCAGGATCAGCAGCAGCCCGAGCCAAAAGGCGGGAATGGCGGTGCCTAGTGAGGCGGTTGCCACGGCGAAGCGGTCGATCCAGCCGCCGTGGTGGCGTGCGGCCAATACAGCCAAGGGGATGGCCAGCGCCATCCCGATGGCCAGTCCGAAGAACGCAAGGGGGACCGTGTAGCGGATCGCGCTGGCAAGATCGGGCCAGACGGGGCGGCCCGTCACCGATGAATTGCCAAAATCCCCCGCCAGCAGCGGCCCGATCCAGCCGCGAAACGCCGCCCAATAGCCCCGATCAAGCCCCGCCTGCGCGCGCACTTGGTCGATGACATCCGCAGGGACAACCGCGTTGAACCGCGCCATGGCAATCGCAAGGGCCGGATCGCCCGGCGCGTTCCACAGCAGGGTAAAGGTCGCCAGCGCGGTCAAAATCAGGACGACCACCGCGCGCAAAACAAGATTGCAACCAGCCTTGATCAAGCGACCCGCTCCAAGGCGCCAAGGGCGAATGCGGCGGCGCGCAGCTCGTGGCCATAGGCCGATTGCGGCGCTTGGACGAAGGCCGCCGTGGGGGTTGTCTCAACCAGCTGCCCGCCGCGCAAAACCGCGATGTTGTCGCTAAAGGCAGCGGCATAGCCCAGATCATGGGTCACGATCAGGGCCGAAAAACCCTCTTCGCGTTGCAGATCGGCGATGAGCTGCGCCGTGTGTTTTTGGGTGACCGCATCGAGGGCCGAGAGCGGCTCGTCGAAGAGCACCAGCGGCGGCGCGGCGATGAGCGCGCGCAGGATGCCGACGCGTTGGGCCTGCCCGATCGAAACCTCGCTGGGCCGCCGCTCTAGCAGTTCAACTGGCAGCTCTAGCCCCGCGCAGAGACGGCGCAGGCGGTCTTGGGGCAGCGCGCGGCCCTGTGCGGTCATGGGTTCTGCGACCGAGCGCAGCAGCGGCAAAACCGGATTAAACGCCGCGCGCGGCTCTTGCATCACAAGCGCAGGGCGCGCGCGTGCCACCTGTTCATCCGCCCAAGTGATCTGGCCGCTGGCCAGTTTCACCAGCCCCAAAACGGCGCTGATTAGCGTGGATTTGCCCGCGCCGCTTTCGCCCACCACCGCGAGGGTGCGCCCCGCTGGCAAAGACAGGGTGATATCCGTGAGGGTTTGCGTTTTGCCCCGTTTGACAGCGACATTGTCTATCTTCAGCAAGGCAAGGCCATCCAGTTGCGATGGGCGCAGAGCGATTTTCCGGCTTTGGAGTTCGGGCGCTCTAGCAAGGCGCGGGTCGGGCTATCCTCGACGATGCGGCCCTCATCAAGCACCAGCAGCCGCGCGACATGCTGCGCCGCCAGCCCAAGGTCGTGGGTGATCAAAATCAATGCCGTATCCTGCCCGTTCAGATAGCCGTTCAACAGCGCCATTGTGCGCGCTGCGACGACGGGATCAAGAGCAGATGTGGGTTCATCCATCACCAATAGATCCGGCGCGCCGATCATGGCCATGGCGATGACAAAGCGCTGCTGCATCCCGCGGCTCCAGCCCCAAGGGCGTTTGCGCAGGTCACCATTTTCGATGTTCAGGGCCGCGAATAGGGTTTGGCGCTGCTGCGCATCACGGGGCGCATCCTCGGGCAGGCCAAGGGCGCGGGTGGCTTCGCGCCAGTGAAACCCCATGCTGCGCAGCGGATCAAGCGCCTCATCGGGGCTTTGCGGAACATGGGCCACAACCCGCCCCTGCGCGCGCAAATCGTCGATCAGCGCATGGCCGAGGGTCGATTTTCCAGAGCCCGAAGCGCCAACGAGCCCGATGCGGTCACCAAGCTCAATTGAAAGAGATGTGGGATGTAGGATGGTCCGGCCCGAGCGGATTGCGCTCAGGCCGGAAACGCTCAGTGTCACTTTGCGAAGGCCGTCTCGTGAGTGATCCAATAGGTCTCGGTGGGGTGCACTTGGTACCCAACCAGACCGGCCTTGGCCACATTGGTTTGCGCCACGTGGAACACGGGGATCATCGCCGCATCTGCTGCGATGATCTCTTGGGCGGCGGCATAGATCGCCTTGCGCTCAGCCGGATCGAAGGTTGTGCGCCCAGCAGCGAGCAACTCGTCCAGCTCGGGGTTCGCGTAAGCGCCCGCGTTCGAGCCACCGTCGGATTTAAGCAGCGTTTCAAGCACAGCGCCCGGATCACCTTGGGGCGTCGTGACCCAAGCTTGCAGGAACAAATCCGCCTCGCCTGCGGCAATCGCGTCATTGCTGGCGCCATATTCACCGACCAGCACATTGGCTTTCACGCCAATGGCTTGCAAAAACGCCTGTGTGATCTCGGCGGTGGGCGCGAGGGCCGCGCGGCTCGAATAGGTCACGATGTCGATCTCAAGGGGCGCGCCGTCCAGCGTCCACTGACCGCCGGTTTTAACCGCGCCAGCCTCGGCCAAAAGCGCCTCGGCTTTTGCAGGGTCGTAGGCCGCCGGAATATCCGCCGCCCAGCCTGTGCTATCGGGGTAGATGGTGCCCGCAGGCACGCCGCCAACACCAGAAAGCGCCCCCGCCACGATCCCATCGCGATCAATCGCCAGCGATACCGCGCGGCGGATCAAAGGATTGGCCAAGGGGCCGCTGGCGGCATTCACCGTGTAGAAATAGAGCCGCGCGGTGGGGGCCGAAAAGCCAAGGGCGCCAGTGCTTTGGATACGCTCAAAATCGGCCTCGGGATAGTTGATGACCATATCAACTTCGCCCGCCTCAAGGGCCAGCGCCGCCGATGCCGGATCGCCCGCAACGACCACGCGCACTTCGTCCAAACCGGGTGTGCCGAGGCGATAATCCGCATTGGCGGTGGCGCGGTAAAGCTGCTCTGGGATCGCCTCTTTAAAGACAAAGGGGCCGGTGGCGTTGATCGGGAAGGCCTCCGATACGGGGCCAAGCACGGCAATCGCGGGCTCGGACAGGGTCCAAGGGAAGGCCGCGTTGGCGCTGTTGGTTTCAAAGATCACAACGCTGTCGCCATCCGCCGAGATGCCCGCCAGATCGAGAAGTTTGGCCACGCGTTTGTTATGGGCCGGATCCGCCTCATCCAAAATCGCCGAAATCGCGGCGACAACCGCATCGGCGGTCACGGGGGTGCCGTCGTGAAAGGCGACACCGTCGCGCAAGGTGACGTGCCACGTCGTCGGGCCGGCCTGCTTGATGCTCTGGGCGACGCGCGGGTAGAGGGTCATGTCATAATCGATGCCCATCAGCGTCTCGGTCACGCCGGTCTGGTTTGACATCCAACCGTTGTAGCCCGCGCGGGGGTCAGGCACTTCGGCGTTGGGGCCAAAGGTGACAGAGATCGAGAGCGTATCGGCCTGCAGAGCCGCTGGCGCGAGAGAACTTGCAGCAATGAATGCAGCGCAAGTGATGCGGGTGAAAAATGACATTTGTGTTCCTTATGTCGGTCGGTTGTTTTTGTGAGAGATGGCGTGGCTGTCGCGGGCGAGGGTTTGCATTTCGGCCCGCGCCAAGGCTTGTAGCGCCGCCTCGACGCTCACACCTTTGGCCCGTGCACGGCTCCAAACGCGTTTTGCCGATGCGGGCGACCAAGGCAAAGCGGCTTGGGCGAGCCAGCCTCGAAGTGGGCTGGGCAATGCGTCGTAAGTCTGCATGGGATCGCAGGCCCTGCGCCGTGCACGCAAGCTAGTTGCGCCGAGATTTCGGGGTTTTGAGTGTCGCATTGGTCGGGCCACGGCATGGATTGTTATGTTATAACGTTTCTACAGCAGATGGTTTTGGTGCGCAACTGACGATCTTGGTGTTTGAACGGCTTGGAACAAACGCGCTTAGAGCAAACTCAGGCGATATCTCGCAAAGTTGATTTGCAACTCGTGCGGCCACCATCAAACCTCTCCGAAACACCGCATGGAGAGTGAAATGATATGTTCAAGAACAACCAAACTTGCGCGTCAGATCGGGTCCTCGATGGCCATTTGCCTGATTTCGAGCGCTTGCACCTTTGCGGATGCGACCAAGCCGAGCCCATTGGACCAAGCAACAGTGGCAAGCGTGACCAAGATGACAGCAGATAATGCAGTGGAGCCGCGCTTTTTGGCGGCGGGCGGTGGCATTGAGTACGATTGGGGCAAGGACCATATCTTTGTGAAGCTCACGAGCGATGAAACTGGCGGCGCGCTCACGCTCATTCAAGACAATCTCAAACCCGGATTTAACCTAGGCATGCACCTTCACCGCGCGCATACCGAGATTTTTTATATCCTTGAAGGTGATGTTGAATTTCAAACGCCAACGGCATCTTTTACGGCGCAAACCGGGTCTGTGGTATATCTAGGGGCCGGAACGCCCCATGCGGCAAACTCTTCGACCGGGGGAAGAATGTTGATGTTTTACGCCCCCGGCGGTTTTGACAGAATGCTGGCCGAGATTGAAAACGCGACATGGTTTCAAAAGATTAACCCTTTTGAGCGCGCGCGGCGTGATGAGCGAAACGACTTTATCAAAGCATCGGGCAAGACGCCGATTTCAGCGAATGCCCCAGCGCCAGTGTTTGTGACAGCAACCGCCACGCCATCGCAAACCACGGGCGTCAACAGCGCCGTCGTGAAGCTGAGCCTCGATGAGACCAAGGGCTTGGCACAGGTTGCCGAGGAACATTTGGCCCCCGGTGTCACGCGCAGCCCCGCTGCGGCACAAGATTGGGACGAAATCCTTTACGTGCTGGACGGAAACATAGAGTTCAGCCGGGCGGGCAAGACGCAAACGGCTGGCACCGGCGCGACGCTTTATCTTCGCGCGGGTGCGAAAACCGACATTGTCTCGAAAGACGGGGCCAAAGTGTTATCCTACATCACCCCCGGCTTGAACTGACCCCTGATTGACTTGTGATTGACTTGGCGGGATTTGCGCAAAGCCGTTAAAAGGAGCATGTAGATGATCCGTTTTCTGACAAGTCTTTTTTGGCTCTTGGGCGCTGTTGCGCAAGCTCAAGAGCCGCTTTCCCAAAACTTCGCCATGTTTCCCCGCGCGACTTTGGCGCCGCCAATTCCGGTCACGTCCCCGGACGGCGCGCTTTTCATTCCTGGCTGGACAAAAACCGACAGCAAAGACGCCTTTTACCAGCCAGATGACGGCACAAACGCTGGATTTTTCCAAATCATCCGCCAAAATGATGGCTTCACGATCGATAGTTTTTTGGATCTTTTGATCAAAGAAGGCGCGCTTACCCGCGTTGAGCGGCCCAAGGGCGTTCAGGCCGAGGCCTTCAGCGCCACCTTTGGGCCAATGGTTGCGGCGGTGTTTGGCCGGGCCACCCACAAGGGGCAAAGCGTGGCGTTTTTTGCCGATCTTCATGGGCCGGACGATCAAGGCAAAATCATCGGCACGCTGATTTACGCAAGCCCCAGCGTTTTTGATAGCTGGGACGGCGTGCTGCTGCCGCTGGTGCGCAATGGCTATGTGAAGGACCCTTCGATTTTTGAGAACCGCGATGTGTTGCGCGCCGGAAATGACGCCCAAAAAACGCAGTTTTACGCAGGGATGGTCAATACCAAAATCATGGCAGAGTTCGGCGCTTTGAGCACCCTAAGCCAAGGCGCCATTCAGGCCGCGCAGAACGCCTCAACCATTGCCAGTTGCGCAGGCTCAAGCAATTGCGCGGTGTCCTACGATGGCATGGGCAACGCGGTCGCGGATTTTGATCAGTAATTTATAGATCGTAAATCCCCGCGAATTTCGCCTCGAGATAGCTTAGCAATGGCTCTACGGTTGGGGTTTGCCCACAAGCGCGGGTTATGGTTTCCATAGGTTCAAAAAGACCGCCATGTTTTTGAAGCTTATCCCCTAGCCACATTGTTGCGGGGGCCGTGTCGCCAACCGCCAGTGGCCCGTCCAAATTGGGCAGATCGCGGCGCAGCGCCTCATGCAGGCAACCAGCATAGACATTGCCCAGCGTGTAGGTGGGGAAATAGCCAAAGAGCCCTTCGGACCAATGCACATCTTGCAAAATACCGTTGGACGGCTTGTCGATGTCATAGCCAAAGTCAGACTTAAAACGATCATTCCAAGCGGCCTCAAGATCGCCGACAGTTAGGTCACCAGAGATCAAAGCCTGCTCTAAATCGAACCGCAACATCACATGTAAGTTATACTGCACCTCGTCCGCCTCGGTTCGAATAAACCCATGCGCGGCGCGGTTCACAACGCGGTAAAACTCATCCTCATCCGCCACACCAAAGGCACCAAAACGTGCCAGCATCTGCTTGAACAACCACCCCGTGAACGCGCGCGAGCGGCCAAGTTGGTTTTCGTAGATACGGCTTTGGCTTTCATGAACGCCCATGGACACCCCGCCCCCCAGAGGCGTCAAGAGATAGGCCGCATCGATATTTTGCTCGTAGGCGGCGTGACCAACCTCATGGATCGTCGAGTAAAAACAGTTGAACGGATCATTGGCATTGGTACGCGTGGTGATCCGCACGTCTTGGCCCGAGCCTGACGAAAACGGATGCACTGCCTTATCAATGCGCCCGTAGGTCAGGTCGTAGCCAAAGGCCTTTGCAAGTTCCGTAGAAATCGCCAGTTGCCCCGCCTCATCGAAGCTGCCTTTCAAGGCGTCGGGTCCGGTTTTGTCCAAAACCGCGCCACGCAACGCCACCAGCCGAGGCCGCATGGCCGCGAACATTTCGGTCAAACTGGCACCAGTTGCACCGGGCTCATAGTCATTGAGCAGCGCGTCATAGCGCGTGCCGCCCCGTGCCAAAGCGTCAGCTTCGCGCTGGCGCAGGTCCACGACCCGCTCAAGCATCGGCAAAAACGACGCGACATCTTCGTTTGCACGGGCATCCGCCCAAACCCGGTGAGCCTTTGATGTGGTTTGGGCAAGCTCAACCGCAAGATCGGCGGGAACACGGCTTGTGCGATCAAACTCTCGGGCGATGTGGCGCAGGTTGGCACGGGCGATGTCATCGGCGGGCTCTGCCGCGCCAAGCCAATCCCCGATGCGCGGGTCGGTTTTACGCCCATGCAAAATCGCCGCCATCGCGCCATGCTCTTCGGCACGCTGATCCACCGCACCTTTGGGCATCATCGTTTCTTGGTCCCAGCCCAGCCTGCCAGCCACCTGAGCCAAAGCTCGGGTCGAACGATCAAAGGCCATAAGGTCAGTATATGCGGTCATTTTGTTATCCGGATGTTTGGGTGCGTGGGGCTGGATACTACAATTCGATTAAGGTTCGCCACCTTGGACAAAAAATAATCTGATCGATAACCTTTCTACCGTGCTTTGATTAGGGCAACAGGAGAATTGATAGCTGAATACTTAACCATTGAAGGAGAACCCGTTTCTCTAAAGACGAAACACGGCGATAAAATATAGACCAACCACGCTGTTTATGGCAATCTAAACCCACGCTTCTTTTGCGTGTTTGTATTTTGATATCTGGAATAAGAGCCCCATGGATTTTGAGAAAGTTGTTTCCGAAGGTCTTTGCGTGGGCTGCGGAGTTTGCGCCATGTCAAAAGACAGCGGCATTGCAATGCAACGCACCAAATCTCAGACATATCTACCCGATCTTACGCAGGCAACCGAGCAAGACCTAGCGCTCGGCAATCGGATTTGCCCATTTTCCGACGCCTCACCTGATGAAACGGTTCTTAGCGATCAGGTGTTCGGCGCGTCGGAAATTTCAAAGTCGAAAGATATCGGCTATCACGATAGCCTGTTGGCGGGACGGATTGCTAATGATGAAAACGTCATCAAGAGCAGTTCGGGCGGGTTAACAAGCTGGTTTACTTTAGAGCTTTTGGAACGCGGTATTGTAGATGGCGTTATCCATGTTGGATACGCTCACTCTGGCCCAGCGCTATTCGAGTTTACGCTGTCTTACACGCCCGAAGACATTCAAGAGCGGCGTAAATCGCAATATTACGCCGTTGAGTTTTCGCAGGTTATCGCAAAAATTCGCGGCGACGGGAAACGTTACGCTTTTGTTGGAGTGCCCTGTTTCGTAAAGGCCTTGCGAACAGTGACCCAAGAAGATCCGGCTTTAAAGATGCAGATCACTTGGTTCATTGGCTTGGTGTGCGGTCACTTGAAAAGCGGCGCATTTCCTGAAGTGCTCGCGGACCAAGTGGGCGTTGAGAGACCCGATCTGTCCCGCGTCGACTTTCGGGTAAAGAATGAAGACAAGCCATCAAACGAGTATTCTTTTGGCGCGCTTGCAAAAAGCGATGGGGTTTGGCGCAAGTCCGTGTCTCGGGACTTGATTGGCGGAAACTGGGGCCATGCTCTGTTTCAACTAAAGTCCTGTGATTTTTGTGACGATATTTTTGCCGAAACCGCTGACGTTTGCTTTGGTGATGCGTGGCTGCCCAAGTATAAAAAAGAGTGGCGTGGTACGAACCTTGTGGTTTCCCGCCGTGCTGAGGCTTCAGAGATTTTCTCTGATGCAATGAAAAGCGGCGCAATTGACGGGGATCTACTAACCCAAGACGAAGTTATCGCAACGCAGGCAGGTAATTTTCGCCACAGACGAGACGGGTTGGCGTATCGATTGCACTTGTCCAAACGACGTGGCCGCGCAGTACCCAAAAAGCGCGTTTCACCATCGCGATCTCATCTCTCCCTGGCGCGCAAAATGATCGTTCGCCTACGCGAGGCCATGGCGCAGCGCAGCCACTCTGCATATTTGGAAGCGCAAGAGCAAAACGACATGGGCTTGTTTTACAAGGTCATGGGGCGATACATTTTTTTGCTAAAAGTCGCCACGAAACTTGATAGCAAGCTGCCAAAAAAGCAGTGAGGACTTACCTGACTTAAGCCGCAGGTGCATAGCTATTTCACTCTTCACAGCTCTTGGCTTAGTTGCTTTGGGTTTTGGGGCTTTCTACGTCACCCATTCCGATTGAAATCATCGAGCAAGGCGGTCTTGGCTCACTGGGCCGAAGTGCAAGTTTGACCAAAGAGTATCGTGGCCACTACTGCTAGACACATTCGGGTTTTTCTTGTTGCACACACACGACATCGAGATCGCGCTATTGGCCACACCCCACTTTGGTGATGCTGGGCGTTTTTGGAGCAAAGAAACCCGGTTAACCGCTTCCTTGCTTGCAAAAACAAGAAGATTTCACGGGCAGGTCTGTACGGCCCTTTGCCAAATCAAGCCGCTGTTTGATTTGTGCGGCTTCGTCGGTTTTACCCAGACGCTCAAGGCACTCATGGTATCCCGATAAGCTCCATACATTATCCGGGTGGTGGACAGCGCGGGGCAGCGTTTTGTCTAGTCCCAAATCAGCGCGATAAACGGCGGCGGCCTCTTGAACATGACCCTGCTCTAGGAGCAGCGCCGCCAAGGCATGGCGGGTCGGTTGCATCCAGCCCCACGGTTCATCGTAGGGCAAATTGTCGTCAAGGTGCACTGACTTGCGTAGGTGCGCATAGGCAGCATCATAATTCCCTTTGCGGTATTCGATCTCGCCCGACATCATCTCGCGCGCGATTTGCAGAATATCGACGCAGGTGTTGTTAAACACCATCCGGCTTTCAGGCACACGCAAAACGGCGGTCTCGAACAAAGCGGCCTCGGCTTCGGCCTCGGGCACATGGCCGCTGGCCGCATAGGCAACGGCTTTGGCGTAATGTTGCATCGCCGCTGTCACGCAGAACAGGTCTTGGTTCGCGGGCATGTCCTGATCAATAATGTCCTGCCACTTCCCAAAGCGGATATAAACGTGCTGTTTCATGGCGATGAACCCTTCGAGCCAATCCGCCATCGGCGGCGACGTCTGGGTCAGCAAGTCTTCGGGCAGAGTGCTGATCATCTCTTCGGCAGTGGAGATTGCGGGCTTGTATTGACCAAGGAACATGGCGCCGTAGATCTTGAAGTGGTAATCGTGACAGCGATACAACGAATAGAAGTTCAGCGGGCCTTCTTTTTCGAGAAACTTACGGTCGGCTTGAATGGCCGCGTGGTTTGACGACACGACCCGCTCATAGTGACCACAAAGCACATCGATATGGGTAGGCATGTGACACAAATGCCCTGCATCCGGCACAAGCCCCCGCAGAGCGTCAGATGCCCGTAGAGCGCGCTCTGGATAGGGCGACATTTCCATAAGGTGGATATAGATATGCAGCAGGCCGGGGTGTTCATAGGCGTCTTCGCGCATGAGCGCCCGTTCCAGAACCTCGACCGCCTCTGCGGTGCTTGCCCCTTCTGGAATACCGCCGGTCTTTAGATCCCACAAATCCCAAGGCGTTCGGTTCATGATCGCCTCGCCAAAGAGCGTGACCACGTCCAAATCATCGGGATAGGTCTCATAGACCTTGCGCATGGCATCGGCGAACTGGTCATTCCAAACGCAAAAGGCTTCATTGTCGGGGACATCACGCGCTTGATATCGCTCTTGTAGCGCGCCGATCAGCGCTGCCTCTGCCGCGGACGCCTTGTCGATACGTTCCATCGCCATTCGGGCGTAGTCGAAAGCCTGTAAAAGCGAGGCTTTGGCGTCGTCGTCATCAAAGGCTTCCCAAGGCTTATTGTAATTGCAACCCGAGGCATAGGCGACACCCCAATAGGCGATTGCACACTTCGGATCAGCATCGATAGCCTTTTTGAAACAGGCAATAGACTCGTCATGATTGTAGCCAAAGCACCAAATGAGACCACGGTTGAACCAAGTCTGGGCAATTTCTGATTTTGTGGTGACGTTACGGGCGTATGTGCCAAGGTCGAAATAGTCCATTCTTGCTTCCTTTGAGGCGCGTTTTCTAAGGGTGCGAGAATTGCGGGGCTGAAGTGAGCGAAAGTAAAGTGTTCTCACCAGGAAAATTGCCGGTTAGCGCCAAAAGCAGGCATCAAAGCCCAAAAGTGCCGAAAAGCTAATCATTGTGCTACTTTCGGGTCAAACATGTTGAGACATGTAAGCTCGACAGACCAGCAGGTCACTTGTGCAGGGGCGCTTTTTGGACCAAGCCGCCGCAACTGACGATTGACGCCCCCCGCCGCTTGCCTGAGGGTGGCCCCATGACTGAAGGGCACCGCATGGATCACACTCGTATTTTGGGCATCGACGTCGGCGGGACCTTTACCGATCTCATTCTTGTGGACGGCGCGCAGTTGCGCATCGCGAAGGTGCCCAGCGCGCCCGGCGATCAGGCCAGCGGCGTCATGGCGGCAATCGGCGCGAGCGATACGGATCTGAGCGCGGTTGATCTGCTGGTGCATGGCACGACCGTGGCCACCAACGCGCTGCTTGAGCGCAAGCTGGCCAAGACCGGTCTGATCACCACAAAGGGCTTTCGCGACGTGCTTGAGCTGGGGCGGCGCACCCGCCCGCAGGCTTACGGGATGACCGGAAGCTTTACGCCGGTGATCCCCCGCAATTTGCGCGTCGAGGTGCCGGAGCGCATGGATGCGCAGGGCCGCGTGGTCACGGCGCTCGACGAAGCGGCGGTTACCGCGCAGGCGCAGGCCCTCTTGGCGGCGGGCTGCACCGCCATCGTCGTGCATTTTCTGCATTCATACGCGAACCCCGCCCATGAGGCACGCGCCGGCGAAATCATCCGCGCGCTTTGGCCCAACCCTTACGTCACCCTCGGCCATGAGCTTTTGTCCGAGAGCCGTGAGTTTGAGCGCGGGGTCACGGCGGCGGTTAATGGCGCGGTCCAGCCGATCATCGACACCTATGTGCGCGATCTCAGCACGCGGCTCACGGCAGGTGGCCTGACCCGCCCCTTGCAGATCATGAACGGCAATGGCGGCATGGTCGCGGCGGCGGATGTGGCGCGCGAGGCGGCGAAAACGGCCATGAGCGGTCCGGCCTCTGGGGTGATTGCCGCCAGCCATATCGCGCGGCGCGCGGGGCTTGGTAAGCTGTTGACCTACGATATGGGCGGCACCTCGACGGATGTGGCGCTGATCGACGGCGACCCCAGCCTGAGCACCGAGATCGAGATCGAATACGCCATGCCCATTCACCTGCCCATGGTGGATGTGCGCACGGTTGGGGCGGGAGGCGGCTCGCTCTTGCGCCTTGATGCCAGCGATATGATCCAAGTGGGGCCTGAAAGCGCCGGCGCCCTGCCCGGCCCGATTTGCTACGGCAAAGGCGGCACGAAACCGGCGATTTCCGATGCCCATTATCTTTTGGGGCGGTTAAACCCCGAGCGTCTGAACTCGGTTGAGGGGCGGGATACGAGGGCGGCGGTGGCCCGCGCGTTTGAGGGCGAAATCGGGGCGCGGCTGGGGCTCTCTGCCCAAGAGGCGGCCTATGCGGCGCTGACCATTGCCAACAATAAAATGGCCGCTGCCATCCGCATGGTGTCCCTGTCCATGGGCCATGATCCCCGCGACTTTGCGCTTTTTGCTTTTGGCGGCGCGGGGCCGTTGCACGCCTGCGATGTGGCGCGCGAATTGGGGGTTGAGCGGGTGGTGATCCCTGCCCGCCCCGGCCTGACCAATGCTTTGGGTTGCGTGGTTGCGGACCTGCGCCACGACTTTGTCCAGAGCATCAACACGCCGCTGGGGCAGCTGTCTTTGGACGATCTACACGGGCTTTTGGCCCGCCAAGCCGCGA
Organism: uncultured Rhodobacterales bacterium; assembly: GCA_964384315.1. Lineage (GTDB taxonomy): Bacteria > Pseudomonadota > Alphaproteobacteria > Rhodobacterales > Rhodobacteraceae > CAYLLD01. The sequence continues at coordinate 14,250 of CAYLLD010000015.1, forward strand.
GCGGTCACGAGCTGATCGCCGCGCAGCCCGTGGCGATTGAAGCGCTGAGCACGACCCATGTGCTTGAGATGCAATTTGTGGGCCAGACCCATGTGATCAAAGTGCCGATGCCCAGCGGCACCCCCAGCCTCGACGAGATCAAGACCCGTTTCGAGGCGGCCTATTTCGAGCGGTTTCGCCTTTCGCTCGATCACGTTGAGCCGGTGATTGTCACCGTGGCCACCTCAGTGACGGCGCGGCGCGCGGATGTGGATTTGGCGGCGCTTTTGCCGGACCCGCCCCAGACGCCCACTGCGCCGATCACGCGCGAAGTTTGGTTTGACGGTGGCCCCGTTGAGACCCCTATCTATTGGCGCGATGACCTGCCCCGCGACTTGGCCATCAGCGGCCCCGCGATCATCGAGCAGCTTGATAGCACCATCGTCTTGCCCCCCGAATGCCGCGCGCGGGGCGATGATTTGGGCAATTTGATTGTGGAGGTTTAAGACGGTGCCCGACACGCCCACACCCGACATGTCTCCAGAAATCGCGCAGGTCTTCGCGAAAATGCCAACAGGTCGCGGTGCGCCCGTCTACCAAATCCGAGACCTGATCTTCGACACCGCCCAGCGCCTAGGGGTCGGCCCCTTAACCGAGACGCTCAAATGGGGTGAACCGGCCTATCTGACCGAAAAAACCAAGGCCGGTTCGACCATTCGCCTAGGGATGCGCGCGGACGGCCCTGCGGTATTTTTCAACTGCAACACCTCCCTCGTTGAGGGGTTCAGACGTGATTACACAGACCGGTTTTTCCGCTTTGAAGGCAACCGCGCATTGGTGCTCACAAGCACAGGCGCGGCGGCCGAACGCGCCCTGAGCGCGTGCATTGGCCACGCGCTCACCTACCACAGGGATAGCAAAACATGACCATCGATCCGATCACCCTCGCGGTCATTCAGGCCGGACTGGCGCAGGTTTGCGACGAGATGGACCTGACGTTTTCCCGCGCGGCCTTCTCTCCGGTGATCGCCGAGGCCAATGACCGCTCGGACGGGATTTATGCGGCGGCGGATGGGGCGCTGGTCGCCCAAGGGGTGGACGGTTTGCCGGTCTTTGTCGGCACCATGCAGGCCTCAACCGCCACGCTGATTGAGCGGATCAAAACCGGTGTCACCGCCGCCCCCGAGCCGGGCGATATCTATATCGTCAACGATCCCTATCTGGGCGGCACCCATCTGATGGATGTGCGTTTTGCGCGGCCCTATTATCGCGGCGATAAGCTGGTGTTTTGGCTCTCGAACACTGGTCATTGGCCCGACACCGGCGGCGTTGTGCCCGGCGGGTTTTCCGCCTCGGCCACCAGCGTCGAGCAAGAGGGGCTGCGCCTGCCCCCTGTGAAACTCTTCAAACGCGGCGAGATGGATCAAGAGATTTACGCCATCATCACCTCAAATATCCGCGTCGCCGATCAGCGCATTGGCGATGTGAAGGCGCAGGCGGCGGCGCTGGATGTGGGGGCGGCGCGGCTGGATGCGCTGCTGGATCGCTACGGCGATGCGGTGGTGCTTGAGGCCATCGCGGTGCTGCGGGACAAGGCCGCTGCTTTGATGCGCGCCCATATTCGCGACATGCCGCAGGGGCGGTTTGAAAGCCTCGCCATTGTTGACAGCGACGGTGTGGTGAATGAGCCCTTGGAAATCCGGCTGGCGGTCACGCGGGATGATAACAGCGATGATCTGCTGTTTGATTTCACTGGCTCATCCGCGCCGTGCATCGGCCCGATGAACTCGGTCAAGGCCACCACGCTTTCTTCGGTCTATCTGGCGGTGCGCCACATCTTTCCGCAAGTGCCAATCAGCGCCGGCGCCTTTGCGCCGCTGAAAATCACTGGCATCGAGGGTACCTTTCTGGATGCCCACTACCCCCGCCCCGTCTCAGGCTGCGCCGCCGAGGTCAGCCAGCGTATAGCCGAGGCGGTCTTCGCGGCCCTGGTGCAAGCCCTGCCGGACAAAGTGACGGCGGCCCCTGCAGGCACCTCGGGGAATTTCGCGCTTGGGGGCCATGATCCCGAAACGGCGCGCGATTTTGTGATGTATCAGCTTTCGGGCGGCGGCTATGGCGGCTCTGCGGCAGGGGACGGGCTGACCAACGGCTGTTCGACCATCGGCATCTCCAAATCCCCACCCGTCGAGATCATGGAGCAGCGGTTCCCCGTGCTCTATCGCCACTATGCTTTGCGGGAAAACTCGGGCGGCGCGGGGCAGTTTCGCGGCGGGTTTGGGCTTGATTACGAGGTCGAATTGCGCCGCGGCGCGGCCCGTGCCAGCTTTGTGATGGATCACGGGCGGGTTGGCCCCCAAGGCGCGCTTGGGGGGGCGGATGGTGCGGTAAACGAGGTCGAAGTGACCCGCGGCGATGCGGTTTATGTGCCTGAACATCTGTCCAAAGAGCAGGATATTGCCTTGCAAGCGGGCGACCGTGTGCGGGTGAAACCCCCCGGCGGTGGTGGCTATGGGCCAGCGGCGGCGCGCGATCCAGAGGCGATGGCCCGCGATCTGGCGTTGGGGCGCTATGATGCACAGGGTTCGCGTGCCTTTAAGGCGGGCGGAAAGGCGGGCAAAGAGACGCGGAAAGAGACGGGCAAAGAGACGGGCAAAGAGACGGGCGGGTCGTCATAGGGATCAGGCGCGCAGAGGCTGTGCGCAAACGCGCATCTGGACCGATTGCATTTGCCCCGCCACGCGCCACATAACGCCTATCCATACGAAAAGGAGCACCCATGTCGATCCGTCCCGTTTTGTCGCAAACCCAAGCCACCCCGACCATGGAGGGCGCTGGCGTCTCGCTGCACCGCGCCTTTGGCTTTCAAGACCCGACCCAATGCGATCCGTTCTTGCTCTTTGACGATTTTCGCAACGATGCGCCCGAGCAGTTCATGCGCGGCTTTCCGTGGCACCCCCATCGCGGCATCGAGACGATCACCTATGTTTTGGCCGGGACCGTCAAGCATGAGGATAGCCTCGGGAACACCGGCAATCTTGAGGCCGGCGATGTGCAATGGATGACCGCAGGCTCGGGGATCATGCATCAAGAGATGCCCGAAGGAAATCAGACCGGCCAGATGCACGGCTTTCAGCTCTGGGCGAATTTGCCCGCGTCCCTGAAGATGACCGACCCGCGCTATCAAGACATCCAAGGCAAGGAAATCCCCGAAATTCTCGAGGACGACGGCACGCGGGTTAAGGTGATTATCGGCTCGTTTTGGGGGCAGACCAGCCCTGTGGACGGGATCGCCGCCGAGCCACAATATCTGGATATTTATGTCCCGCCCGGTGTGAAGAAATCCTTTCCGGTGGACCTTTATCGCAAGGCCTTTGCCTATATTTTCGAGGGGGCTGGTGTTTTTGCCGGGGCCTCGACGCCGGGGGGTGTGCTCTTGGAAAAAGAGGTCATGGGCGAGGAGGTGAACATCCGCGATATGTCCGGCAATCGCACGCTTGTGCGCTTTGACACTGGCGATGAGGTCACGGTTCAGGCGGGCGAAGAGGGCATTCGTTTTCTGCTGATCTCGGGGCGACCCATCGAAGAACCGGTGGCGTGGCATGGGCCGATTGTGATGAACACCAAGGCCGAGATTTCTCAAGCGGTGCGCGAATTGCAAAACGGGACGTTCATTAAACCCGCGCATTAAACCGGCGCATTAAACCGGCGCAGGGAACGCCGTCACTGCGGGTCAGATGCCGCACCGACTTACCGATACCAAAGGGCCAAACCCGTTAAAATTGGCTCCAAAAACTCTGGGCGTCTTCAGAAATTCCTGAAGTTTGCTGTGCTATATCCCAGTTTCTTAACCCAGTGTGGTTATGCCTAGTATCGGTTAGTGAATTATGAGGTGCGTTTCGGTGGCTGACCCATCGGTACAAAACAACGGGGATATCGTCGATCCGGCGCGGGCATTTGCTGTGCTGCAGGACGCGATTGCTTGGGTTCCGTTTAACATGGTGGTGTTCGACGAGACTGACCGACTGATCGCCTGTTCGAACCAGTATCGCGATACCTTCGCGGAAACCGGGGCTACCATCCCGGACAACCTGCTCGAACGCCCGATCTTTTTCGACGATCTTGTAAGCTCTTTTGTTCAGTCCAACTTCACCGCCGAAACATCCAAGCAAAAGGCAGAGATCGAAAAATCCCGTCACCGCGTTCCGGGCGGCTGGCAAAGGGATATGAAATCAAACGGCGAATGGATACGCCGGATCAAAAACGTGACCCCAAACAACAATGTGGTGTCTGTTTCCTTGTCCATTGATGAGCTGATTCAAAAATCCACGGCGCTGGCCAAAATGAAGCGGCAACTTGAATATCAGGCCTTTCACGATCCGCTGACCGAATTGCCAAATCGGCGCGCCTTGGCGGATCACATGCGCGGCGTGCTTGCCAGCGCTCAGCAAAATGGAACCAAAACGGCCCTGCTGCATATTGATTTGGATAAATTCAAAGCCGTCAATGATACCATGGGGCACGAAGCGGGCGATCATGTGTTACGCATCGCGGCGGATAAATTTCGCCGCTCGATCAGGGGCAGCGATTTTGTAGCCCGGGTGGGCGGTGACGAGTTTGTCGTTGTCCAACAGGAAACCGCGACAAATCTTGAGCCTGCAGCAGTGGCCCAGCGCATCGTAAATGCGATGAAAGAGCCGATCAGCTATAACGATGAAACGGTTCGTATTGGGGCAAGCGTGGGTATCAGCGTGCGCGAAAATATTGGTACCAGCGCCGAAGAAATCGATCGGTTTCTAAGCGAGGCCGATCACGCCCTATACGAGGCGAAACGCAAGGGACGCGGCTGTTTCGACTTTTTTGAACCAGCGTTTCGCGACCGGCATATGGCGCTGATCCGAAACATCTCAGCGGTGCGCGAAGCGATGCTCTTGCGTGCCTTTGAGCCCTATTTTCAACCCCAGGTTTCTACCGTCGATAACAGCCTCATCGGGATTGAGGCGCTGGCGCGTTGGGTCGATAAAGAACGAGGCGTCTTGCATCCTGATCAGTTTTTCTCCCTTCTCAAGGAGGCGAACTTGATGGCTGATCTGGACAAGATGATCTTAGAAAAATCTCTCGACGCGGCGCGTAAATGGCGCGAGGCTGGGGTTGATGTGCCGCGGATCACCATCAATGTCTCGGCGGAATGGCTATCGAAAAGCGACACGGTTGAGCAGACAAAATGGCTGGTGGATTGCGCTGAACTTGGCCCCGAACAAATCGGCTTTGAGGTTCTTGAGGATGCCGTGAACTCAGGGGCGAATGGCGAGGCGGCTCATAATTTGGGTCTGCTAAAAGCCGCCGGTTTCCACATTGCTCTCGATCATTTCGGCACGGGGGATTCTTCAATCTCAAGCTTGCGCCGGGTGGCATTTGACCGGGTCAAAATCGACGAGAGCTTTGTCACTGGGATCGAAGAAAACCGTGATCAGCGCAAGATTTGCGCTGCATTGATCAATCTTACGCGCGATCTCAATCTTGACCCGATGTGCACCGGGGTGGAAAAATTCTCGCAAATTCTGGCCGCTCAGGCCTTTGGCTGCACCAAGTTTCAAGGCTTTGCGATTGCCCGGCCACTTTCGGCAGAGCGATTTCGCATTTGGGCCGAAGACCGCGACGCAGAATTGGCGCGGGCTCTATCGGCCTAAAATCGAAAGTTTGCGAAAAAAGGCGCCCGCGTCACGATCGCATGCGCGAGGAATTGGCGTCGAACAGCGGTGCAAGCTGCGCGGCCATCGTCAGTTTCTCGCCCAAGATCTCAACCGCCCATCCGTCACTTTCACCCGCGATCTCCTTGGGCACATAGCCTTGGGCCATGGAAACACCCTGCCCATGTGCAAAGCCGCCCGAGGTGATCCAGCCGCGCACCGCGCCCTCGTGCCAAATCGGCTCATCCCCAATGGCATCGCTATCCTTGGCCTCAACCTTAAAGGTGATCAGCCGCAGTGCACCGCCCTTGCTGCGCTCATCGTTCGCTGCCGTTTTGCCGATAAAGTCGCTGGGTTTGTCATAGGCGACAAACCGATCCAGCCCCGCCTCAAGCGGGCCATAAATCGGGCGATACTCGCGGCCCCAGCTTGACCAGTTTTTCTCAAGCCGCATCGAATTGAGCGCCCGCAGACCAAAGGGTTTAATCCCAAACTCGGCGCCCATCGCCATGATATGATGCCAAACATAGCGCGCGTAATCCGTGCGCATCCAAATCTCATAGCCCAAATCGCCTGTGTAGCTAAGCCGCCCGACCATGCAAGGCGCGTGGCCGATTTCGAGCTTGCGGTGGGTCATGAATTTGAAAGCGTCATGGCTGACATTTTGCCAAGTCAGTTTCGCCAGCAAATCTCGAGCCGACGGGCCAGCGATTGAGACACCGCACCAGCCAAGCCCCATGCTCTGGACCACCGCACCCTCGGCCCGATGTGCATCGAAATGGCGCAGGTAATATTCTTCAGCCACGCCCGAGCCCGCGAGGAACCAGTCATCATCCGCGTGACAAGCAATGGTGAAATCGCCGATCAGCTTGCCGTTTTGGTTCAGCATCGGCGCAAGGGCCATGCGCCCCGGCGTAGGCAGATCGCAGGCAAATATCCGGTCGAGCCACGCCTTGGCGTTCGGCCCTGTTACGGAGAATTTTCCAAAGCCAGAGATATCCATCATCCCGACCCCGCCCCGCACCGCGCGCACTTCGGCCCCGACGTGATCGTGGTCCGACGAGCGGCGCCAACTGAATTGGTCCTCGACACCTTCGGGCGCATACCAAAGCGGGCTTTCCAGCCCAAAGCCCGCGCCCATTTGCGCGCCAAGGCTCAGATGCGTGTCGTAAAGTGGCGTTGTGCGCAGGGGGCGGGCGGCGGGCAATTCCTCGTTGGGAAAGCGGATGCGGAAGCGGCGCGAGTAATTCTCGCGCACCTTTTCGTTGGTGTAGCTCAGGCTCGCCCAATCGCCAAACCGCGCGATATCCATGCCCCAAACATCAAAGCCGGGATCGCCATCGACCATCCAATTCGATAACGCCAGCCCGACCCCGCCCCCTTGCGAGAACCCAGCCATCACCGCGCAGGCGGACCAATAGCCTTGCAGCCCGCGCACGGGGCCAACCAGCGGATTGCCGTCGGGGGCAAAGGTGAAGGGGCCGTTGATCGCTTGGCGGATGCCGACGTTTTCAAGCGCCGGAAAATGCTGAAAGGCCACCTCTAGGGAGGGGCCGATGCGGTCAAAATTCGGCTCCAAAAGCTCCGAGCCAAAATTCCAATCGGTCTCATGGGGCATCCACGGCGTCGCGGCGCGCTCATAGGTGCCAAGCAAAATGCCGTCCCGCTCTTGGCGCGAGTAAATCTCGCCCTCAAAATCGATGATATGGATGACCTCTTTTCCGGTCTCTTTATTATAGGCGACCACTTCGGGCACCGCTTCGGTCAACAGATAGTGATGCTCCATTGCCAAAAGCGGCAGCTCGAGCCCGACCATCCGGCCCACCTCGCGCGCCCAAAGCCCGCCAGCATTGACGATATTTTCGGTCAGATACGCGCCCTTCGCCGTGGTCAGCACCCACATCCCGTCGGGCCGCTGGTTGATATCCTCGACTTTGCACCCCTCGATGATCGTCGCCCCGTTCATCCGCGCGCATTTGGCATAGGCGTGGGTCGTGCCCGAGGGGTCAAGATGGCCTTCGATCGGGTCCCACAGCCCGCCAAGAAATTGCTTATCGTCGAGGATCGGGAACTGCGCCTTGGCCTCGGCGGCGGTGACGATTTCAAGCTCCATGCCCATGTAGCGCCCGCGCGCTTGTGCCATGTAGAGGCTCTCCATCCGCTCTTTGGTCTTGGCCAGTTGAATGCCGCCGGTGAGATGAATGCCCGTGGCCTGCCCGGACATCTCTTCGATCTCTTTGTACAAATCGACGGTATATTGCTGCAGCTTGGCGACGTTTGGATCGCCGTTCAGGGTGTGAAAGCCCCCCGCCGCGTGCCAGCTAGACCCGCAGGTCAGCACATCGCGTTCTAAAAGCGCCACGTCGCGCCAACCCTTTTTGGTCAGGTGATACAGCACCGAGCATCCCACGACGCCCCCGCCGATTACAATGGCTTGAAACTGGTTCGACATCACGGGCCCCTTTGGGAATTTGCGTCACGCTCAGATAAAGCTTAGTTGCGGTTTTAACCCATGATCGGCGAAACGCGCCAAAAAAACGCCCAACAGCGACGCCAGGAGCCTTGCAATGCCGATGAGCCCGGATCTTGTAATTTTTGATTGCGATGGTGTGATCGTCGATAGCGAGCGTTTAACCTGCGAAGTTCTGGCGGATGCGTTGCGCGGTTTTGGGCTGGATAAGACCACGCAAGAGGTCATGAACGAGTTTGTTGGCGGCACGCTGGCCAATGTCGTGACCAAGGTTGCGGCTGAGGGGATTACCCTGCCCGAGCGTTTTCTCGATGATGTCTATGACGCGATGTTTGCGCGGCTGGCCCGTGACGTTGAGGCGGTGCCGGGGATTGAGACGGTGATCGACGCGCTGGATGCGGCCCGCCTGCCCTACTGCATTGCATCCAACGGGCCGATGACCAAAATGGAGATCACTTTGGGCAAAACTGGTCTCAAATCGCGGTTTGCCCCCCATATTTTTTCGGCCCATGAGGTTGGGTTGGATAAGGCCAAACCGCATCCGGGGCTTTTCTTGCACGCGGCCCATACCATGGGCGTGGCCCCTGCGCGAACGGTGGTGATTGAGGACAGTTTGTCCGGCGCGAAGGCGGCCAAAGCTGCCCAGATGCGCTGCTTTGGTTATGCGGCTGAAAGCGATGCGGCGGCCCTTGCGGGCCAAGATGCCCAGGTCTTTTACGACATGCACAAATTGCCCAAGTTGTTGGGGTTATGAGCGGAAAATTTTCACTAAATTTGCACCAATCGGACGCTTAACCTCAGATTAACCTTCTCAAGGGACGATAAAGACAGGCGAATAAGGGGTCTATCCCCCTTGTGTGTAACGCCCGACCAGTGTCCGACGTTGATCCCATTGTTCGAACTGGCCTTTGTGCGTACCGGCGACCCGGATCCCCCCCATCCCGGGTCGCCACGCTCACCTTCTAATTTCTTTGGTCCTGCGCAAACATATCCTTTGGGATAGTTTAGGGTTCCGATCCGCGCCTAAGCGTTATAACATAACGGTAGCAACAACCGAAAATGCGCGCCCATGTTTCAAGCTCACAACCACGGTGAATGTTCTGCCAACGGCATGGCGCGTGCTCAAGCGCTGTGCGAAAGTCGGGGCCTGCGCCTAACACCGGCGCGGCGGCGGGTGCTTGAGATCCTGCTGGAACGCCACCGGGCCCTTGGGGCCTACGACATCCTTGAGACCCTCACCGAAGAGGGGCTTGGTTCAAAGCCGCCCACGGTTTACCGAGCGTTGGATTTTCTGGTGCAAAACGGCCTTGCCCACAAAGTGCAATCCCTAAACGCTTTTGTCGCTTGCCTGCATGCCGATGCCGGGCACACGCCCGTTTTTCTGGTTTGCCGTCCTTGCGGTGCTGTGCTTGAGGCCAATTTGCCCGAGCACCTCTCGACCACGGCTGCCGCCCATGACTTTGAAATCGAGACATCTGTCATGGAAGCAACGGGCATTTGCCCTGATTGCAAAGCCAACGCCTAAGGTACTTTAGGCTGCTGGGCAGTGGTTTTTTAACCCAAATTCGCCGATTCCCAAAAAACTCTTCCCAGATTGTTAAATCCCGGCCTATCGTCACAAATCTGTTTTGGACGGGAATTATCGTCGTCCAACTGATTCACGCACGCACAGCTGGGGAGCGCCGAACATGGCCATTATCATTTCCGAATATGTCGAAGGATCGAGCCTGAACAAGGCTCTGGAACTCTATAACAACGGCCTCGTGCCGGTTGATCTGTCGAGTTTCACGGTTGAGGTTTACTATAACGGAAACGAGACCGCCGGTGCGACCATTGAGCTGGCGGGCACGCTGCAAGGCGGTGCCACTTACGTGATCGCGGATGATGGCGCGGATGCGGCGATTTTGGCGGTGGCAGATTTGACCACGACCGCGAACCTTTGGAATGGCGATGATGCGATTGTGCTCAAGGACGGGCCTGACGTGGTGGATAGTTTTGGCACCATCGGCACTGATCCGGGGTCCGAGTGGGGCGGCACCAACGGCGGTGCGGGCAATAACACGCTGGTGCGCAGCAATTTGCAAGACGCAGGCGACACCAACACCGGCGATGCCTTTTCGACGGACACCAGCTTTACCGGCACAGGCAACAATAATTTCGACGATCTCGGCCTGCCCCAGCCGCTGCTTGTCCCATCGATGCCCGAGCTGACCGTCACTGAGATTTGGCCCGGCCAAAGCGGCGATGACGTAACCGCAGATTGGTTTGAGATCAAAAATATCGGCCAGACGGCCTATGATCTTGAGCTGCATGGGCGGCTTTTTTACGATAATGAAAGCCAAGACGCCGTGGATGCGGATTTCGTAGAAGGCCTCACGACGCTGGCCTCCGGCGCGACAGCAATTATTGTCATTGGCGATGCCACTGAAGCCGCCACGTTTAGCACCGTTTGGGGCGAGGCGATCGATCTGACCGGTGTGACCGTTGCCTATGCGGATGGCGCGGGTCTTGGCGGTGGCGGGGATGCGGTGACGCTTTGGCTTGGCGACCCGCTCGAAGGTGGCTCATTGGCCGTCTCGCAAGCCTTTCCCGACGCAAATAGCAATTCCGGCCAATCCTATCAGGTCGGCGATGTCGCCTTTTCAACCGACACAGGCGCAGGCGATGACATTGCCAGCACCTTGGTTTTGGGCGGCGATGGCACCGAGCCTGCGGTGGGCAACCCCGGCGATGGCGCGGTGATCGAGCCAAACCCAGAGCCGGACCCAGAGCAAAACCCGTCTGGCCTCGTGATCTCCGAAATCATGTTCAACCCCGCCTCAGATGAGGACGATTGGGAGTGGGTCGAGGTTGCCAATACCTCGGGCACGGATATCGACATGGCCGGTTACGTGATCGACGACGGCAACAACACGCTTCACACCGAGGCCAATATCGCGGCTGGTATCGTTGAGGCGGGCGGCAGCGCAGTGCTGTTCAATGCCGATGACATCACGGCGGCGGATTTCAACGCCGCTTGGGGGGCGCAAGTCACGCTGATCCCTGTGACGAATTGGAGCGCCATGGGCCTGAACAATGGCGGCGATACTGTCAGCATTTGGGACAGTTTCGGCAATTACATCGAGGATACGCAAAGCGCGCCCGCCTTTGCCGTGGTCACGACCACCTATCCCAACATCGACGATGGCGCGGGCTCGATCTATCTCACGGACCTGAGCGATCAAAGCTCTTGGGCGTTGTCGACGGACGGTGCGGAAACCCCTGTGAACAAGGCGGTGACCGCTGCGGCTGCGGGCGGAAATTCCGGCGCAGACATCGGCTCGCCTTCGGTTCCCTTTGAAGGACCGCTGCCCGCCAAGACCCTCTCGACCGCGCTTTTGTCGACCCATACATTCGCAGGCGCCTCCGAGATCAACGCCTTTGATCCGGCCACCGACCAGCTTTTCGTCACCTCCGAGTTGGGCGTGACCGTTGTTGATCTATCGGACCCCGCGACCCCCGTTGAGGGCGCGCTGATCGACCCCAAAGCCAATGGCGCAACCGCCAGTTCCGTGACCTCGGTTGCGGTCTCCCCCGATGGGTTCATCGCCATGGCGGTCCCCGATGAGACCCCGACCAACGCTGGCATCGTGCAGATTTACAAGACCGACGGCACCTATCAGACCGCTTTCACCGTGGGCGCCCTGCCCGATATGCTGACATTTAACGCCGATGGCACCAAACTGGTTGTGGCCAATGAAGGCGAGGCGGATGGGGCGATTGACCCGCAAGGCACGATCTCGATCATCACGATTGATCCTCAGGATCTTGCTGGCTCGACCATTCAGACCGTGGATTTCACCAGCTTTGATGGTACCGAGGCCGATCTGAACGCCAAGGGCGCGCGGATTTTTCCGGGCAAGACCGCCTCGGAGGATCTGGAGCCTGAGTATATCACGATCCAAGGCAATACGGCCTTTGTCGCCATGCAAGAGGCCAATGCCATTGCGACGATCAACCTTGATACAGGGGCCATCGAAAGCCTTGAGGGCCTAGGGTTCAAGGATCACGCGGCGGCGGGCAACGGGCTTGACGCCTCGGATCGAGATGGCGGCACCAACATCGCCACGGCCCCGCTCAAAGGCATGTATATGCCCGATGCCATCGCCAGCTACACCATCGGCGACGCGGTTTATTACATCACAGCCAATGAAGGCGACGCCCGCGCAGAGGATGCGCCGGTCAAGGATCTGACCCTCGATCCCACCGCTTTTCCGAATGCCGCTGAATTGCAGGCGGATGAAAATCTGGGCCGCATTCAGGTGTCCAATATCAATGGCGACACCGATGGGGACGGCGATTTTGACGAGCTGTTCTCCTACGGCGCGCGCTCGTTCTCGATCCGCAGCGCAGATGGCACATTGGTCTACGACAGCGGCGACGATATGGAGCAGATCATGCTCTTTGAAGGGCTCAGCCAAGACGGGCGCTCGGATAACAAAGGCCCCGAGCCTGAGGGGGTCGTGGTCGGCGAGATCGACGGGACGCCTTACGTTTTTGTCGGCCAAGAGCGCACCAATGCGATTGTGGTTTACGACGTGAGCGATCCCGAAGCGCCGGTTTACGACCAGACGCTTTACACCGACGGCGACGTCTCGCCCGAGGGTCTGTCGTTCATTGCCGCCGAGGATAGCCCAAACGGCGCGCCGCTTTTGGCCGTCACAAACGAGGTCTCCGCCACGCTGAGTGTCTATCAACTGGCCGAGCCAGCCGCGCCTGAGAATGCGACCAAATTCACCGAGAGTTTTGAGGCTGATCCGGGCACGACCTACACGCTTTCGGACAGTTTTGACGATGGCGGCTTCGACTATTTCGGCCGCTACCCCGCGCCCGATACGTCAAACGGCGGCCGCGATGATTTTCTGGCCGGTTTTGACGGCGAGACTGCCATTCATGGCCAAGATCACGACGGCGACGGCAATACCGCCACCCAGACGATCACCATTCCCAACGTCAACATCACCGGCTTTGCCACCCCTGCCATGTCGGTCAATCTGGGCGCGCTCAATTCCGCGCCGGCCTTTAACAACTACGAAGCGGGCGACGGCATCAAAATCTATGCCACGGTCGATGGCGGTGCGCGGGTGCTGATTGGCGAATTTGCCGCCCCCCAAGACGGGCCGGGCGATCTACTTTTGGACACCGATGGCGATGGGTTCGGCGATGGCGCGGGGCTGACGACGATCC
>CAYLLD010000016.1:0-5383 GCA_964384315.1 uncultured Rhodobacterales bacterium
GTTCATGGTGAAATCGAAAATGCCCTGCGCCGGATCATCGCCGCCGTCCTCTTTCAGGCTCGCCAGCACGCCCAAATCCATGCCGCCTGCAAAATCGGGCTTGCCCGTGGTCACAACCATGCCCTTGATCGCATCATCGGCCATCATCTGATCGACATAGCCCTCAAATTCGTCCATCGCGGGGATCGTCAGCACATTGAGCGCCACATCTGGGCGGTCCCATGTAACGATGGCCACACCGTCTTCGACCTCATAGCGGAAATGCTTGTCGCTCATGTGTTTTCTCCCTCAACTGGGCTGCCGTCGAGCCGCGTGAATGTTGCTGTGCGGTCCACCACATGGACCTGCATATTGTCATCTGGATAGACCGCGTGTTCGGCGGCGGCTTTGGAGCCGACCACCAGAAAGGTCGCGGTTTGCGTGGTCATATTCACAAAATGATGCGCGTTGCCGTCGCCTGCGGGAAAGGCCGCGCAATCGCCGGGCCCCATCTCTTGCGGGCCGCTATCATCGACCAGCGTGCAGGTGCCGCTGAGCATGTAGACAAACTCGTCCTCGGCCTTGTGATGGTGGCGCAGGCTGGATTTGCCCCCCGGCGCGAGGCGGATGATATTGGCGCCGAACTGCGTCAGCCCGCCCAAATCCCCAAGGCGCAAGGACGAGCGGCCCTTCATTTGCGCATCATAGGGCGCGGGATAGATCGAGCCGGTTTTGACGGGGGCTTTATCAAGATCAAGCTTGGGCATGGTCTACACCCGCTCGATGATCGTGGCGGCCCCCATGCCCGAGGCGACGCACAGCGTGGCCAACCCCGTCTCTTTGTCCGTGCGCTCCATCTCATCCAAAAGCGTACCCAGAATGATCGCGCCGGTCGCGCCCAGCGGGTGGCCCATGGCGATCGAGCCGCCGTTCACATTCAGCTGGCTGTGATCCACGCCAAAGGCCTGCATGAAAAGCAGCACCACGCTGGCGAAGGCCTCGTTGACCTCGAACAGATCAATATCCGAGATCGACATGCCGCTGTCCGCCATGATCTTTTTGGTCACGGGCACGGGGCCGGTCAGCATAATCGTCGGGTCGAGCCCGATCTTGGCGCTGGCTTTGATCCGTGCGCGGGGCTTGATGCCAAGCCGCTCGCCCAGCTCTTTGTTGCCGACCAAAATCGCCGCCGCCCCATCAACGATGCCGCTGGAATTGCCCGCGTGATGCACATGCTCGATTCTTTCAAGATCAGGGTATTTCATCAGCGCCACCGCATCAAAACCGGGCATGACCTCGCCCATGTCCTTAAAGCTCGCCTTGAGCGCGCCAAGGGCCTGCATATCGGTGGTAGGGCGCATGTATTCGTCGTGATCCAAAATCGGCAGGCCGTTGCGGTCGACCACATTCACCACGGATTTGCCGAAACGCTTGTCCGCCCAAGCCGCCGCCGCGCGCTTTTGGCTTTCCACCGCAAACAGATCGCAATCATCGCGAGAAAACCCGTATTTCGTGGCGATGATATCCGCCGAAATCCCCTGAGGGACGAAATAGGTTTTGGTCGCCAGCTCTGGATCGACGGCAATCGCCGCCCCATCCGAGCCCATGGGCACGCGGCTCATACATTCGACGCCGCCCGCAATATAGCCATCACCGCCACCACCGCGCACTTGATTGGCCGCGATATTCACCGCCTCAAGGCCACTGGCGCAAAAGCGGTTGATCGACAGGCCCGGAATGCGCTCGTCCAGATCGGACAAAAGCACCGCCGAGCGCGCCAGACAGCCGCCTTGTTCCGCGACCTGCGTGGCATTGCCCCAAATCACATCCTCAACCGCATGGCCCTCAAGCCCGTTGCGCGTCTTGATTGCGTTGAGCGTGTCCGCCGAGAGCCGCAGCGAGGTGACCTCGTGCAGCGAACCATCCTTGCGGCCTTTGCCACGGGGGGTGCGAACGGCGTCGTAGATAAAAGCCTCAGTCATGCGATGCTCCGATGGATAGGGTTTGGATGGTGTTTTGCGAGGTTACATAGATCGCGATCACAAGGGTGAGAACGCCGATCGGAAGTGCGTATTTGTAAAAAGGAAAAAGCTCGAGGGTCAGGATCAAGCGGTAGAGCGCGTAAAATGCGGCCGCCGCCACGGCGGGCAGGACCAGCCCGTAGATATAGGCCGATTGCACCGCCGTTACGATGGCGGCGGCGCGGCCCATGACGCCCAAAAGAACTTTGTTCAGCGGTTTTGGCGTTAGATGTGCGGGGTCAGGGCGCAGGTGCATCACCCGCGAGAGCGCGATGGCGCAGGTGCACATCAGGCCAGCGAAAAGGGGCAGGGCGATCATGGGAAATCGCTCATGGTAACGGGTGTCCGGGCATGAGCTCATAGGGGTGGCTCCAGCGGGGCAGGGCGGCGATGGCGTCACGCCAGCGGGCGATATTGGGGTAATCCGCCGCGGCATCAATGCCCACCTCATCGAGGAAATACATATAGCCCGCGCAGGACAGATCAGCGGTTGTCATATCGGCGCCCGCCACCCACGGGCTATGGGCCAGACGGGTGTCGAGCACCTTGAGCGCGGCTTTCGCACGACCCGCCATAAAGGCAATCACATCCTCGTTGCGATGCTTTTGCGGCAGGAAATTCGTCATGAACCGCCAAGAGGCGATGTAGCTTGTGAGCTTGTGATTGTCCCACAGGGTCCAGCGCAAAATCGCGCGCCGCTCATCCTCCGAGCGCGGGGCAAATTTGCCCAAACTGTCCGACAGATAATCGAGCATCACGCCAGATTGGGCAAAACGGCGGCTCTGATGGGTCAGCACCGGCACCTCGCCCATTTCGTTGACCTCAAGATAGGCCTCCGAGCGGGCCTCGCCCTTGAAAAAATCGACGAAGACCGGCTCCCAGTCGGCCCCGCATAGCTCAAGCATGAGCGCGGGCTTATAGGCATTCCCCGATTGGGCAAAGCAGTGCAGCTGGTATTCGGCCATGTGTCAGACCTTTCGTTGTCGCGAGGTGGCGCGGGCTGGCATCAGGCCCTAAAACGCCTCCGCCGTCAACGCCATCACCGGTTCATCGCCGGTTTTGATCCGCGCCAAATGCAGCGCTGCCTCGGGCAGAAGCCGTTGCATATAAAACCTACCCGTCGCCAGTTTGTTGGTGTGAAAATCAGGATCGTCGGTGCCATTGTCCAACGCGTCTTGCGCCGCCACAGCCATGCGCGCCCACATCAGGCCCAGACAGGTATGCCCAAACAGATGCATGAAATCGGTGGAACCGGCCAGCGCAGCATTGGGGTTTTTCATCCCGTGCTGCATGAAATACATGCCCGCCTCTTGCAGGTCTTTTGAGGCCTGTTTGAGCGGGTCCATAAAGTCGGCCAGATCCTCGCGGCCCTTATGTTCGGCCAGAAAATCCTTCACCATGGCAAAGAAGGCCATCACATGTTTGCCGCCGTCCTGCGCCAATTTACGGCCCACCAGATCAAGCGCCTGAATGCCATTGGCACCCTCATAGATCATGGCAATCCGCGCATCGCGGGCGAATTGGGACATGCCCCATTCCTCGATATAGCCGTGGCCGCCATAGACCTGCTGCGCCATGATCGTGCAATCAAAGCCCTTGTCGGTCAGGAAGCCCTTTAGCACGGGGGTCAGCAGCGAGATCAGCCCCTCAGCGTCCTCATCCTCTTCGCGCATATAGCGGTCGATCATCATCGAGCCCCAAAGCATGAAGGCCCGCGCGCCCTCGATAAAGGCTTTTTGGGTCATCAGATTGCGGCGAATATCAGGGTGCACGATGATCGGGTCGGCGGGGCCATCGGGGTTTTGCGCGCCGGTCACATCGCGGCCCTGCAAACGGTCGCGGGCGTAATCCACGGCGTTTTGATAGGCCACTTCCGCCTGGGCCATGCCCTGCATTGCCACGTTCAGCCGCGCTTCGTTCATCATGGTGAACATGGCGCGCAGGCCCTTGTGCTCGTCGCCAAGCAGATAGCCCGTGGCCTCATCATAGTTCATCACGCAGGTCGAATTGCCGTGAATGCCCATTTTCTCTTCGAGCTTGCCACAAGACACGCCGTTGCGCGCCCCCAGCGTGCCGTCGTCATTCACGTGGAATTTGGGCACGATAAAGAGCGAAATGCCTTTGACCCCATCGGGGCCGCCGGGGATTTTTGCGAGAACCAGATGGATGATATTTTCGGTCAGATCATGCTCGCCCGAGGAGATGAAAATCTTTTGGCCGCTGATCTTGAACGACGCGTCGCCCTGAGGCTCGGCCTTGGTGCGCAAAAGTCCCAGATCAGTGCCGCAATGGGGCTCGGTCAGGTTCATGGTGCCCGACCATGAGCCCTCGATCATTTTGGGCAGGTATTTTGTTTTCAGCTCGTCCGAGCCATGGGCATCAATCGCCGAGACCGCCCCGTGGGTGAGGCCCGCATACATGGCAAAGGCCATATTCGAGGCGGAGAACATCTCGCCCGCCGCGATATTCACCAAGAACGGCATGCCTTGACCGCCATAGTCAGGATCGCAATCGATCCCGCCCCAGCCGCCTTCGCGCATCAGATTATAGGCGTCCTTGAAGCCCTCGGGGGTATAGACCACCCCGTTTTCTAGGCGGCAGCCCTCGTTGTCACCCACTGCGTTCAGCGGCGAGAGCACATCGCGGGCAACTTTGCCGGCCTCTTCCAAAATGGCGCTGGTGAAATCAGGGGTCAGCTCGTCAAATCCCGTGATCCCGCTGTCTTCGATTTTGAGCACTTCGTGCAAAACAAAGGCGATGTCTTTAACCGGCGCATTATACTGAGGCATTTTTCGTCATCCTGTGTTTGGCCCGGAAATCACCTGCACCCTTTTGGATGCGCTGGGCCCTATTCGCGGGCCTTGAGCGTATTATCCGCCCAAGTGATCCGCGATTCTAACTCCTCAATCGCCTCATCCATCTCTAGGCGCTGGATTTTCATCGCTTCGAGACGCTCTTTGGCTTTGAGATTGACCTCGCGCAGTTGCGCGGTGCCTTGTTCATCGTCGCTATACATAGCTAGAAGTTGGCGGATTTCTTCAAGAGAAAATCCAAACCTTTTGCCGCGCAAGATCAGTTTAAGCCGCGCGCGATCTGCTTTGGTAAACAGCCGTTTTTGGCCCTCACGGATCGGAAACAGCAGTTCTTTGGCTTCGTAAAAACGCAAAGTGCGCGGCGTCACTTCGTAGGCCGTACACATCTCGCCGATTGTCATGAGCTCTTCAGTCACAATTTTTATCGCACTCAATAGTTGTAAAATACCTACGCCAGAAAACCAAAGTCTTAAACCCTAAGTCAGAAACTCCAACTCCAAGTCCAAGCGCGGTTGCGCAGGTAGGCTGCACCATTAGCAGTGACCTTACGTTGACGTCAAGATTAATTTG
>CAYLLD010000016.1:5483-27360 GCA_964384315.1 uncultured Rhodobacterales bacterium
GTCAAGATTAATTTGATAGTCTTAAGCCCTGACAGCAACCTGCACTTATACCCGCAAATTCTGGATGGCACCTGCGTATCTGTTTTGGATTTAGCGAACCTTAAAATAGCCCTGGCGCAAAGAAGTAAACGCCATAAGCGATCACAATCGCAGGCACTGCGCTATAGGCCGTCGCTAGAACCGCCGCCTTGGGGTTCAGGGCAATCGCCGGGAATAAGGCGTCGCCATCGTTGGAAATCGAGTTGCCGATCAAAGCCGCGAAGGGGATCAGCCCGTTGATAAAGAGCGTGGCGACCAGAACCTGCGGGCCACAGCCGGGGATAAAGCCCACAAGAATGGCGATCATCGGCAAGAACACACCCACAGCGTTAAAGGCCGCTTCAAGGTCAAACCCACCGTAAGCCACGATATAATCGTAGGCCAAGTAAGCACCGATCACCCAAATCCCGATAAAGCTGGTCTCTTCGGCCATGCGGGTCACTGGCGCATCTTTGATATTGGTCATGGCTTGCAGGGGTGAGGTGGACCAGATGAAGACGATAATAGCGGTCCCGATCAGCGCCACAATCGGCGCGATGGCACCAAAGCTGGCCTCGGTATCAATGAAAGCCAGTTGCGATACACCGATCACCAGACCGGGGATTGCGGCGGCCAAAAAGAGCCAGTCTCTGAGGCGGATTTTGCCAATCACTGGCGCAAAATCGCAATGAGCACGGGCACCGTCGCGATAATCGACCTTGTCGAGCAGATCGACGACATAGCCTGAGATAATACCAACGGCAAAAGAGAGCGGTAGCACAACGGCGGCAACTTCGGGGCGGGTGGCAATCAGCAAAAAGGCCGCGTCACCCATGGTCGCAGTGAGCGTTGCAACCACAGCACCAAAGCCGACATGGCCTGACGAATAGGCCGCAACCACAATCACCGCACCGCCACAGCCGGGGGTTGCCCCCAAGAGCGCGGCTAGTGGCACTTGCCAGCCCTTGGCGTTTTGCAAAGCCGATCCGATATCGAATTTGAAAAGACGCTCAGCGCCATAAAATAGCATCAACGTCGCAGCGACAAAGGCCGAGACCTGAACATAGGCATCGGTCATCAACTCGCGGGTCAAAGCCCCAAGACCGCCCGGCGCGATAGCAAGAGCCAAAAGCAACAAAGCAACCAAAAGACGGCGTGGCCGGAACGGACCCAAACGACCAACCTTCAAAATTGGTTCAGCGCGCGTATGGAGATCATCAAAAAATGTCATGCCTTTGGCCCGTTCGTGTTGCTGTTTCATTGGTCGTGTCAGTTGCGGATTGCCCTTGGGTCAGTTCACCCAAAGGCGAGAAGTAGCGTCTTGAAATGGCTCAAAAAATTAATCGCGACTGATTATGAGAACCATTCTCAATACGTAACTTAGAGAGATTCTAAGACTTGGCAAGGGGGGAAATTCTGGATCGGCGGATCAAATCACCGAATTTGCGGTGCCGCGTTCGATTTTACCCAGATTTATGGATGCGACATGCCCAGCATTTGGCTATGCCCATGCAGATGAGTTCCAGCGCAAATCCCGAAGCGATCACCCATAAGCGCGTGCTGCATGTCGCGGTCCCGATTGTGATATCGAATGCCACGGTGCCGATCTTGGGCGCGGTGGATACCGGCGTGGTCGGCCAGCTTGGCGCGGCGGCCCCCATTGGTGCGGTTGGCATCGGTGCGGTGATCATCGCGGCGCTTTACTGGCTCTTTGGTTTTTTGCGCATGGGCACCACCGGGTTGGTGGCGCAGGCGCGCGGGGCAGGGGATGTGCCTGAAACTGGTGCGATCCTCACACGGGGGCTGATGACGGGTGCGGCTGGCGGGCTTTTGCTGTTGCTGCTTCATTGGCCGCTTTTGAGCGTTGCCTTTTGGATGGCCCCTGCCTCGCCTGATGTCGAAGAACTGGCGCGAAGCTATCTTTCGATCCGGCTTTGGGGTGCGCCTGCCGCGATTGCCCTATTTGCGATCAACGGCTGGCTCATCGCCATGGAGCGCACCCGCGCGGTGCTTGTTTTGCAGCTTTGGATGAACGGGCTGAATATCGTCTTGGATTTATGGTTCGTGCTGGGGCTGGGCTGGGGTGTGACCGGGGTTGCCCAAGCGACTATCATTGCAGAATGGACCGGTCTGGCCTTGGGTCTCGCCCTATGCGCCGGGGCATTTTCCGGCTCGCAGTGGCGCGATTGGCCGCGGGTGTTCAATCCGGCCCGGCTGCGGCACATGGCGGTGGTGAACACGGACATTATGATCCGCTCGGTGGCGCTGCACGCGATGTTCATGATGTTCATTTTTCGCGGATCAAGCTTTGGCGATGCGACCCTCGCGGCCAATCACATCCTGCTGCAATTCCTCGAGATCACCGCCTATGCCCTCGACGGTTTCGCCTTTGCCGCCGAGGCTTTGGTGGGGCAGGCCATGGGCGCACGGCGGCGCGCGGCGCTGCGCCAAGCGGTGCTGATCACCAGCTTTTGGGGGCTTTTGGCCGTGATCGCCATGTCGGTTGCCTTTGCTGCCTTTGGGCCAATGCTCATCGACGTGATGGCCACCGCAGAAGAGGTCCGGCTTGAGGCGCGGCACTATCTTTGGTGGATGGTGTTCTCGCCCTTAGCGGGGGTTGCTGCGTGGATGCTGGATGGGGTTTTCATCGGCGCCATGCGCACCCGCGACATGCGCCGCGCCTCGCTGGAAGCCTTGGCCATTTACATCATCGCATGGTGGACCTTAAGCCATTGGATCGGTAATCACGGGCTTTGGCTGGCGCTTTACATCTCGTTTTTCGCGCGCGCCGCGACCCTTGCGTGGCGGTACCGCGCGCTTGAACGAGCAGCAGACGGCTAGTCTAACGGTGCCGCTAAGGCCTTGGTTTTGGCGCCGCGCAAATCTAGGACATTGGTGATGCCCCTTTGGGTCATCATGGCGTCCAGATCCTGCGCAATCCGCGCGCCCAGGGATAGGCCCTCATAGACCAGCGCCGAATAAAGCTGCACCGCCGTCGCCCCCGCCTCAATTTTGGTCAGCGCATCTTGCGCCGAGGCGATCCCGCCGATGCCAACAAGAGGCAAACGCCCCTCAAGCCGCGCCGCAAAATGCGCCAAAACACAAGTCGAGCGATCAAACAGCGGCGCGCCAGAAAGCCCGCCTGCCTCAGAGCCATGAGGCGAGGCAAGAGAAGGACGCGCAACGGTCGTATTCGTGGCAAAAATCCCTGAAATCTCGCTGGCAAGGACGGTCTCTACGATGTCATCAATCTGCGTCTCGGTCAGATCAGGGGCGACTTTCACAAAGAGCGGCACAGGCCGCGCAAGCTGGGCATTTTGGGCCGCGACCCGATCCAAAACCGACCTAAGCGCATCCTTGCCCTGCAAATCGCGCAAATCCTTGGTGTTGGGCGAAGAGACATTGACCGTCGCAAAATCCACGTGAGGACCGCACAGGCGCAGCACTTCGGCGAAATCCGCTTCCCTTTCGGTGCTGTCTTTATTGGCCCCCAGATTGATACCGACGATCCCAGCGCGTTCATGGGCCGCCAGCCGCGCCGCCGCGACCTCTACGCCCTCATTGTTGAAGCCAAAGCGATTGATCACCGCGCGGTCTTTGGTCAGGCGAAACAGCCGCGGCTTGGGGTTGCCCGCTTGGGGGCGCGGCGTCACGGCACCGACCTCGATAAAGCCAAAACCGCTGGCCAAAAGCGGCCCCAGTGCCTCGGCGTTTTTATCGAACCCCGCTGCGAGCCCAATCGGGTTCGGCAAGGACAATCCGGCCAAATCCACGCGCAATCGCGGCGATGCCGGCGGTGAGATTTTCGGGGTCAGGCCCAGTTTCAGGGCGCGGATGGCAAGGCCGTGGGCGCGTTCTGGATCAAAGCGGTGGAGGGCGGCCAAGCCCAGTTTTTCACGAAAAATCAATGCTCGATCCCCGACTATAAGATCCATGGGGGCAAGACATGCAGGCCATCTTTGATCTCAATACTCTCGAAACGGGCGACGTCTTCCATCTCTAAGGGGCGGTAAAGATGCGGAAACAGCGCGCCGCCGCGCGATGGCTCCCACGCAAGTTTCGCGCCCGCCTTGGCCTCTTCGACGCCCAAAACAATCAAGGGCGAGGCATCCACAAAATGCTTGGCGAGCGTCTCGGCCAGCTGCGTCGCGGTGGAAAAATGGATGTAGCCATCAGCCAGATCAATCGGCGCGCCAGTGGTTTGACCGTCGGTTTGCAGGGCCTCCCATTCGGCGGGGCGCAGCACTTTATAAATCATCGAATTTGTCATAGCGCCTCCTTTGACCCAAAGCCGCGCGCGCTTCAACCCTGTGTCGGGGTGACGGCGCGGGCGCGGCCGCGTTTGAGGCCGAGGGCCCGTTCGCGCAGCACGATGAAAACGCCCGACCCGATCACAAGCGCAGCGCCTGCGAGCATCACGAGACTGGGGGCTTCATCGAACAAAAAATACCCCGCGATCAGGGCGATCACCATTGCCGAATAGTCGAAAGGCGCGATCACGCCTGCGGGGGCGTAGCGGTAGGAACTGGTGAGCAGGATTTGCGCAAACCCGCCCGAAAGTCCGGCGGAAATCAGCAGCAGGAAAGCGAGGGGCGAGGGCCAGACCCAGCCAAAAGGGGCGGTCGCCAGCCCGCAGATTGAGGCGATGGCGGAGAAGTAAAACACGATGGTGGCGGTTTGCTCGTTGGCCACAAGTTGGCGGGTCAGCACGATGGCGGTGGCGCGGGCGGCGGCAGAGCCAAGGGCGGCCAATGCGCCCAGCATGGCACCGGCGGCCACGACTTCAGCCCCGAAACTCAGGCGCGGGATCAAGATGATGATGACGCCCACAAGGCCGATTAAAACAGCGCCAAGGCGATAGATGCGGATGCGCTCGCCCAGAAAAATCGCGGCCAAAATCACGGTGATGATCGGGGCGGCGAACCCGATGGCGGTCACCTCTGGCAGGGGTAAAAGCGCCAATGCGCCAAAGCCCATGAACATCGCCGCGCTGCCCACCAGGCCGCGCCAGATATGCGGCTTTAGGTTGGGGGTGACCAGTCCCGTGCGCAGGGTGCCGGTTTGGGCGAGCCAGATCAGGATCACCGGAATTGCAAAGAACGAGCGGAAAAACACGGCCTGACCGGGGGGCACCTCGTTTGAGGCGGCCTTGATGCAAATAGCCATGACGGAAAACACCACCACGGAGGCGAGTTTGAGCGTGATCCCACGGGTCGGATTGTCGCTGAGTTGGGGCGAAGCCATGCGGGGGCTCTATCCTTTGCGCCCCGATTGCGCCACGAAAATCGCGCGGTGCCTAGGCCATCGCGCCCTCGGCCTTGGCCCAAACAAGCGTCGCATCAAGCGCGGCCTCCACGGGCGCAAAAAGCGCATCAAGCTCATCGGGGGCGATGATCATCGGCGGGCAAAACGCGAGACTGTCGCCAATGGCCCGCACGATCACACCGCGCGCCAGCATCTCTTGGGCGGCCTTCATCCCAACCTTGCCGGGGGCGGCAAACATCCGCGACGTGCCATCGGGGCTTAGTTCGAGCGCGCCCATCAAGCCTTTGTGCCGCGCCTCGCCGACCAGCGGATGCCCAGCCAGCCGATCAAGATGAGCGGCGAATTTGGGGGCAAGATTTGAGACGCGCTCGACGATGTTAAGACGCTCGTAAATCTCGATGGTTTTCAGCCCGACCGCGCAGCCAACAGGGTGCCCGCCATAAGTAAACCCATGGCCCAAGACGCCCAGATCGCTGGAATGCGCCTCGATCACCTCGGCCATATCGCGGTTGATCAGCGTGGCCGAGAGCGGGACGAAACCGCTGGTGAGCTGTTTGGCAACAGAGATCGAGGTGGGTTTCATCCCCAAAGTTTGCGCGCCAAACCATGAGCCCGTGCGCCCGAACCCGCAGATCACCTCGTCGGAAATACACAGGATGTCGTGGGCCTCAAGAATGGGCATGATCGCCTCGAAATACCCCGCAGGCGGCACGATGACCCCGCCCGCGCCCATCACCGGCTCGGCGATAAAGGCGGCGATGGTCTCGGGGCCTTCTTCGAGGATCGTGGCCTCAAGTTCGGCGGCCAAACGGGCGGTAAATTCGGCCTCGCTTTCATCCTCGCGGCCCTCGCGCCAGTAATGCGGCGTGCCTATGTGGCGAATGCCCTCCACCGGCAAATCCCAACCCTTGTGATTATACGGCAGGCCGGTCAGCGAAGCGGACACAATCGTCACGCCGTGATAGCCTTTGACGCGGCTGATGATCTTTTTCTTTTCGGGGCGGCCCCGCGCATTGTTGTAATACCACGCGAATTTCACTTGGCTCTCATTCGCCTCAGAGCCGGAGGATTGATAGAACACCCGCGCCATATTTTCGGGCGCCAGCTCCTTGAGCTTTTCGGCCAATTCTATCGCCGGCTCATGGGTTTTATTGGTGAAGAGGTGATAATAGGGCAGCTTGTGAAACTGTTCGGTGGCCGCATCGACCAGCTCTTGATTGCCAAAGCCAAGCCCCGCGCACCATAGGCCCGACATGGCCTCGATAAAGGGCTTGCCGGTCTCGTCGTAGACAAAAATCCCGTTCCCATGGGAAATCATCTGCGCGCCGTTCTCGCGCAGCCCGCGGGCGTTGGCATAAGGATGCATCAGCGCTTCGACGTCGCGCATCTGGGAATTTGTCAGCTGGTTCATGGGGGTGGCCTTGTTCGAAATCGGGTGATTGCCCGTGAGCCTAAGAGCAGAGGGACCCTGCGGTCAATTGCCCGTATTTGCGCCCCTGCTTTGTGAATCACTTGAGTTCCACGTAAATTTGTCGTCAGTTTATCGCAGACAGGCCTGATCGATGCCGATCTCCCAAGTCTCCAGAGCGATTCTGACGAAAGGAACCCAAAGATGACACGAGCGAAACTATTCACCACAGCGGCGGCCTTGGCCATCAGCGCGGGCGCCGCCCATGCGGATTTCTCGCTGAATATCTTGCATATTAACGATTTCCACAGCCGCTTTGGGCCGATCAACAAATACGATTCCAATTGTAACGCCGAGGATAATGCCGAAGGCAAATGCTTTGGCGGCGCGGCGCGGATCAAGACCAAAGTTGACGAGATGCGCGGTGCGATTGCGGCGGATGGCGGCAATGTGCTGACCCTGATCGCCGGTGACATGTTCCAAGGCTCGCTGTTTTACACCACCTATAAAGGTGTCGCCGAGGCCGAGTTCCTTGAGACAATGGGCGTTGATGCCATGGTTCTGGGCAACCACGAGTTCGACGACGGCCCCGAGGGTTTGATCGAGTTTCTCGACATTGTGAAATTCCCCGTGATCGGCGGCAACGTGGATACCTCGGGCAATAACGCCCTTGCGGGGCGCGTGCCAAATACGGTCGTGCTTGAGGTTGCAGGCGAGAAAATCGGCATCGTGGCGGCTTTGACCACGGACACGCTGGAAATTGCCGCGCCTGGGCCGACCATCAAGATCACCGAAGAGATTGCATCGGTGCAGGCCCAAGTGGACACGCTCACTGCCGAGGGCGTGAACAAAATCATCCTGCTGAGCCACGTCGGTTTTGGCAAGGATATCGAGCTGGCCCAAGCCGTGACGGGCATTGATGCCGTCGTTGGCGGGCACACCAACACCTATCTGTCGGCCACCGATGCCAAGCGCGCGGGGCCTTATCCGACATGGGTGAACGGGCCAGATGGCGCGCTGGTTCCGGTTGTCCACGCCTATGCCTTTGGCAAATATCTGGGCAATCTTGAGCTGGAATTCGACGCGGCGGGCAATGTGACCCATGCGGGCGGCGACACGATTGTGCTCGATGCGTCCGTTGCCGAGGACGAGGCTTTGGTGGCGCGGATTGCCGAGCTTGAGGGCCCGATCCAAGAGAAAATGGGCGAAGTTGTGGCGCAATCGGCGGCTACAATCGACGGGGAGCGGGCCAATTGCCGCGCGCGCGAATGCGAGATGGGCAATCTTGTGGCCGATGCGATGCTCGACCGCGTGAAAAGCCAAGGCGTGACCATCGCGATCCAAAACGGCGGCGGTGTGCGGGCCTCGATTGACGCGGGCGATGTGACCATGGGCGAGGTGCTGACCGTGCTGCCGTTCCAAAACACCCTTGCCACGTTCCAGATCGACGGCGCGGGCATCATGGCGGCGCTTGAAAATGGCGTGAGCCAAGTCGAGGATGGCGCGGGTCGTTTCCCGCAGGTCGCCGGTCTGAAATTCACATGGGACCCTGCCTCGGCGCCAGGCAGCCGGATCAAATCGGTGATGGTTGATGAGGGCGACGGGTTTGTCGCGCTTGATGAGGCCAAGCTCTATTCGGTTGTTACGAACAACTACGTGCGCGGCGGCGGCGACGGCTATAAAATCTTCCGCGACGGGTTGAATGCCTATGATTACGGCCCCGGTCTTGAGGTTGTTGTGGCCGAATTTCTGGCGGCCCAAGGCCCCTACACGCCTTACGTCGATGGACGGATTGCCAGCGAGTAACGCGCAAATTTAAAGATCGGCCCTCGCCTTTGAGGGCCGATTTTAACCAGCTGGCCAAACTAGCGGGCAGCCTCTGCCGCTTGGCGAATGGTGGCGATGTTGGTTTTATAGGCGGCAGGTTCATTCGCGCTTCCACCGCGAAACACCGCGGAGCCAGCGACCAAAATATCAGCCCCAGCACCGGCCAAACCAGGTGCGGTTTTTGGGTCAACACCACCATCAATTTCGATCAAAATATCGCGTGTGCCGATCATCTGGCGCGTCATGCGGGTGCGTTCAACCGTTTGCGGGATAAAAGCCTGACCGCCAAAACCGGGGTTAACGCTCATCAAGCAGACCATGTCAATATCATCGAGCAACGGCTCGATTTGCGAAAGGGCCGTGCCCGGATTAACCGCCACCCCGGCCTTCACACCAAGCGAGCGAATAAGCTGTAAAGAGCGGTGAATATGTGGGCCGGCCTCAACATGCACGGTGATCATATCCGCGCCGGTCGCCGCAAAAGTCTCGATAAATGGATCAACGGGGGCGATCATCAAATGCACATCCATCACCGTTTTGATGTGAGGGCGGATCGCTTTGCAGGTTGCCGGACCAAATGAGATGTTAGGGACAAAATGCCCGTCCATCACATCAACATGAACCCAGTCGGCACCAGCGGCCTCTACTGCCTCACACTCGGCACCAAAGTTCGCGAAATCAGCAGCCAGAATTGATGGCGCTATTTTAATTGGGGTAACGGCAGTCATTGAAAAGACCCTAGCTGGTGGCGTTGTTGGCGGCGTTTTAGGGCAGAAGTGACGGCAAAAACAAGGCCAGCTCGCCGCGCTAAGCCAATGGCTCGGCGCTTTGCTCTGGGGCAAACGGCGTGCTACGTCAGGATTGGTTAATTTTTGCGGGATGATTTCGATGGGCAAAATACTGAGCGAAAAGACCGTTGTTGTTTCGTGCTTTTGCGGCAAATCTTGGGAAATGATGCAAATTATTCGACGAAAAGATAAAAGCGGCGGCGTGATGTGAGCGCAAATTGGGATTTTGCAGGTTGCCGCGTTTTGATCACGGGCGGCGGAAGCGGGGTTGGTGCGGATATGGCGCAACGGTTCGCGCGTGCCGGCGCCATGGTGCATATCGCGGGGCGCCGAAAAGCGCCGCTTCAGACTGTGGCTGATAGCCATGCGGGTATTTCTTGGCATGTTGCAGATGTGACTGATGAGCAAGAGGTCGAAGGGCTTTTCGAGGCCGCAGGTCCGCTTGATATCGTGATTGCAAACGCTGGTCAGGCGAATTCAAACCCGCTAACACGACTTTCAAAAGCGCAATGGGATGAGATGCTCTCGGTCAATTTGACAGGGGTTTTCCTGAGTTTTCGAGAAGCTGCGCGGCGGTTTGATGGCGCTTGGGGGCGGATGATTGCTATCTCCTCAATCGCTGGATTTCGCGGGTTAAGTTATGCATCTCATTATACTGCGGCGAAACATGGTGTGGTGGGCTTAGTGCGCGCCGCATCACTTGAGTTGGTCAACAAAGGGGTAACGGTGAATGCGGTTTGTCCTGGCTATATAGCGACCGAAATGACGGCGCGATCCGCGCAGAATATTCACGAGAAAACAGGCAAACCGCTGAGCGAAGCAGAGGCGGTCCTTGCCAGAATGAACCGTCACAACCGGCTGATCGAGCCCGAAGAGGTTTCGCACACTGCGATGTGGTTGGCCTGTAAAGCCTCCGGTTCAATCAACGGGCAGATTATAGCTTTGACCGGCGGCGATATGTGATTGGTCTTTGGAATATTTACAGTTTTCGCTTCCCAAACAAAATGTTCTGCGCCTCTTTTGTTGAGGCAACATTGCTGCGCAGCTCTGCCGCGACCGCGCGGCCAGCCTTTACGCCGGGTCTTTCACCCATACGCGCCAACCAAGCCGCCATATTTGGAAAGGCTTCAATATTCTGTTGTTGGCCTTCCCACAAAGAGGCCCAAGGCCAAATTGCAAAATCGGCAATCGAAATATTGCCAGCAACAAAATCTCGGTCATCCAAACGTTTATTTAGGACCCCATAGAGCCGTGCGGTTTCATCACGATAGCGAGACTTAGCATAGGGCAAATCTTGTGGTGGGTTTAGTTGCGGGGCATACTTTAGAAAATGATGAGCTTGACCCGCCATCGGCCCCAAACCACCCATTTGCCACATCAGCCACTGATCGATCTCTATGCGTTCACGAATTGTGTGGCCATAAAACATACCGGTCTTTTGACTAAGGTACTGCAAAATTGCGCCAGATTCGAAAACTGAAATTGGTTGTTTCTCGGGGCCGACAGGATCCACAATTGCCGGCATTCGATTGTTGGGCGATATCGACAAGAAATCGGGCGTAAATTGCTCTCCTTGCGAAATATCCACAAGGCAAACATTATAGGGCAGTGCCATTTCTTCTAGGGCAATAGAGATTTTCCAACCGTTTGGAGTGGGCCAAAAATACAAATCAATTGCGTCGCTCATTAGTTAAGACCTTTTCTGCGTTCCCTAAGTGAGCGTGATTTTCTTCGGTTTGCAAGTGTGCTTGTTTTGTTACTCGGCAATTTCGATCAGGGACATTTCGCCCATTTTGGCTTTCCTCTGGATAATATTGACAATCTTAATTTGCAGTGCCTCGGCTTCTTTTGCCACCGGCGGCTCCATCGCCTCCAACTCTTCGTTTAGGCGCTCAGCCAGACGTTTGGACATATTTGAGATGACGAATTCGAAAGTTGGGTTTCCAGACTCTTGTGCGTGCTTAAGAGCGATGAGCAGTTCGTCATCCTCGACCTCTTTGGTAAAGAAGGTGACTTCGTTTGGTCGCACGCGTGTCGCAATATCGGCAAAGGTGAACATGACTTTTATCACGTTGTTTGCCAATTCTTCGTTCGTATCCGCAAGGAACTTTAGGAATTCTTCTCGCGCCTCAGTTGAGACATTGTTCATTAGGTTCCCGATAACTTCTTCGGGCAAAATGTTGTTTGTTTTACGGCTCAGCGTCGACAAAAAGTCGCTGTCCAATGTCGCGTGGAGAATTGATTGGACATCGTCATCTAGTGTTGGAATGCGGGCCAAGCGGATTACGGACGTGTTCGCAACTTCGCGTTCGATTTCCTCTAAAATTGCGGCAGCTTTGGACGGTTTCAGTTTAGCCAATACATAAGAAACAGTCTGCGGGTGTTGAAGTTGAAGGTATGCTGCAGCCAAATTTGCGGGTGCGTCACCAAAGCGATCCCAAATGGGGCGCTTTATATTACCGGTTATTTCGGCAACAATCCGATCGATCTCGACATCATCCATGACCCCAGCAAGTAGAGATCGTACTTGATCGACGCCACCACGCACGTCCGTGAGGTTTGATAGATGCGCTAAAAACTCGTGCACGACCTCGTTTAATACGTGAGGGGGCATTGGTTTAAGGTCGCTTACCGCTCGGGCAAACTTTAGGACCGACGATTCATCGAGACCCTTCAACATGTTTGCCGCATCTGCCGGGTCAAGCACGGATAGTACAATGGCAGCCTTTTGCGATTGAGACAGCGATCTCGCAGAGAATGCTGCGGTCGCTTCGGGCAAGCCCGGCTTTTGCGCTAATACAAGTTCGTTCATTTGGCGGCTTGCCTACTAATCAGAGTCCGTAACTTCGTACCATTGCGCCAGCAAGAAGTGTCCAACCGTCCGCCACGACAAAGAAGGCCAGTTTGAAAGGCAATGCGACCACCGCTGGGGGAACCATCATCATGCCCATTGACATCAGAACCGCTGCGACAACCAAATCTATGATCAAGAAAGGTAAAAATACCAAGAATCCAACTTCGAATCCGCGTTGAATTTCTGATAAAAGAAACGAGGGCACTAGCACCGACAACGGCATTTCTGGATCGGTGCCGGCGATACTTTGCGGCGCAGCCTCCGCCATCATTTTTATCGTGTCGGGGTCAACGCGGCTTTCCATAAAAATGCGAAATGGGCCAATAATTGAAGGCCAAGCTGCTTCAACTTCGACTTGTCCATTGATCAACGGCTCGATGCCAGTTTCCCAACTGGCACGGAATACGGGCTCCATTACGAAGTAAGTTAGGAATAGTGCTAAGGAAATGATCATCATGTTTGGCGGAGCTTGCTGAACGCCGATGGCCTGCCGAAGGATTGAAAGAACGGTGACCATGAACGGAAAGCACGTAAACATGATCGCTAGGCCCGGCGCTAGGCTGAGCAAAGTTAGCAGGATGAAAAGTTGAACCGTGCGCAGCGATAGAGATTCGGAGTCAGCAAATTCTATATTTATGCCCTGAGCATTTGCCGAGCCCGCCAACAGAAGCGTGACCAGCAGGATTAAAAAAAGCCAATAGATTACGCGTTTACTGACGGGCTGGGCTCCATTTTCTAAGCCAAAGCCGTAACTTCCGAGTGCCATAATATTACTTTATCCGCCGCCAGAAATATCGGCGACCTCCGTCAAACGCACTGCGAGTTGCCCCTCGCCGTCTTCCATTTCTTCGAGTTCGCCGCGCGCAATTAGTTTGTCGCCGATGTAGACCTCTACCGGATCATCAATTTTTGTATCCAGCCCGATCACACTGTCGCGGCGTAATTTCACTAGTTCACTCACCAATGGTCGCGCCTTTCCCACAGAGATCATGACCTCGATGGGCACGCCAAGAAAAGCGCTGTTCGACGCGCTCGACGAGGTGCTGGGTGCTTGCTCTTCAAGTTCGACAGGCGGCGCGGTTGTCTCTGCTGCTGGCGGTTCAGGAGCGTCATCTGGGGCATCCATATCGGCGTCTAAGTTTTCGGTTTCGTCAGAAATCATCGTGTCACGGCTCCTGCCTTTGAGGCGCGTTGGAGGTTTGGGCGGTAAGCAGCGCGTTTAACTCTTCAAGCGCGGCTGACATTGAAATTTTGTCCACGCCACCTGCCCAGTGAATTTCAGCATAATAAGGATCTTCTAACTCATGCGGCGTTTTTTCAACTTTGATGCCTAGCTGTTCGATTTCGGCAGCCAAATCTTCGATGTGCTGCGATGATGCGACCAGTTTGACGCCTGCGCCATTTGATGCGCGGACCGCAGTTGTGAGTTGATCAAGCATTGTTTGGTTGAATTCTGAGGCTAGTAACGATGGGGCCACTGACTTAATAAACTCCGCTAAAAGCGGTGAAAGAGATGCCTCGATTGTTTTTGTGGCTTCATCATGGGTCAGTTGACGATCCGCCAATGCATCTTGAAGCGCGGCCAGCCGCCGATTGCGTTCAACATCAACAGCTTTGGACGTAACTTCTACGCCGTCTTTGAACCCTTGAGCATAGGCTTCGTTTCGTTCGCGTTCGATAATTGCATTTCGATAGCCATCCAACGCTGAACCACCACTTGGTGCAATTTCAAAAGTTTCGAGTTTAAATGCCCCCATGGTCTACACTTTCTCCGGCTGAGTTTCGTCTGTGTTCAGCCAATCTTGTAGAAGCACAGCACTATCGTCAGTGCGATCTGCTATCGCCGATTTTAATTGATCAACAGCATCGTCCTTGGCATCGGCGGTTTCCAAATTGTTCAAGAGAACCTCGGGGTTGAGTTCAATTTCGCCGCCCGCTGATTGACCCGCGGCCAAAAGACCGTCGTTTTGTGCCAACTCCATGTTGTTGCGCGGCTGTGTTGTGAGGATCGGCTTGAGTACAAACATGCCCAAGGCAACTGCGACCAGACCCAAAAACACCATTTGGAAAATTTTAAATCCGTTAAGTGCTAAAAAATCCATTGCGCCGGGCTCAGCCAAGGTGCCTTCTACGGGCGGTGCGGTGAACTCCATCGACTCGATCGTTACGGTATCGCCTCGAGCGGCATCAAAACCCATCGCGGTTTGCACCAGTTCGGTTAGCGAAGTGATTTCATCCTCGCCCCTAGGCTCTAAGCCGGCTTCGCCGTTGGCATTTGTGACAGGCACCCCGTTCACGAGAACTGCGACACTAATGCGCCTAATTTCGCCAGGTCGTTTAACCCGTTCGCGAAGGATTTCCGACACCTCGTAGTTCACCCGCTGGCGCGTTCGCGCATTTGTCGAATTGGATGAGCCAGACCCCGCCTCGACATCGCCATCGGGCAGGTTCGAGGCAACCGTAACCCCACCGCCATTGGTGCCTGACGAGCTGGCATTCGTTTCTTCATTATCAGAGCTGATTGCGACGCGGCTTTCAGGATCAAGCACACGCTCAGTTATCGTCTCACTGTCCAGATTTGCGTCGATCGAGACCTCAACGATGGCATTTCCCGGACCAACCCGTGCCGCAAGAAGTCGTTCTATATTATTACGCAAGGTCGCTTCGCGTTCCGAAATCGAACTGCTCGGATCGCTGGCCTCGGCATCAGCCCCGGCGGCTAGAACCACGCCGTTGGCCGCATCAATGACCGAGACCTGATCGGGGGTCATGCCTGCAATAGCAGAGGCCACCAAAAACCGAATGCCTTTGGCTTGCGATGTGCCTAGATTGCCGCCACCCATGCTCACAATTACCGAAGCGCTGGGCTTTGTTGAGCGATCAAAGGGCCGGTTCGCGGGATTGGCAATATGCACACGCGCAGCAGAGACATTAGGCGAGGCCAAGATAGTGCGGGCCAATTCGCCCTCTTTTGCGCGCCAATAGGCGGCATCGAACATCTGAGCCGTTGTTCCAAAACCCGATAGATTATCCAAAAGTTCATAGCCTGCGTTTTGATTGGCAGGCATGCCCTCTGCAGCAAGCGACATGCGCACCTGATCGCGGCGGTTGCTTTCGATATAGATCGCGTTGGATCGGACCTCGAACTCGACGCCCATTCCCTCAAGCGCGGTTACGATTTGTCCAGAAGCGGATGCATCAAGACCCGAATATAGCAAGGCCATCGAAGGCGTGTTCGCCACGCGGGCCAAGCCTAAGACGGCCGCAAACACGACCACCGCCGATAAGATCGCCATTATGCGCTTTCTCGGATCGAGAGCGTCCCACACGCCAAACAGTTGGTTCACGGCTACCTCACATTTTTTTTGAGCAATTCGGCTTTTAGCTGAACCTGCCTTCAGTGAAGTCACAACAACCAGATCGGGCTTAATAATTGGTTAGTGGTGATGGGGTTAAATCGACTTAAGTTTTACGAATTGGCGGAGGCTTTGAAAAATGTCCGATGAAACCGATGTCCCGGTACAAGAGGATGATGAAGAAAAGCCCAAAAAGGGCGGAAAAGGCATGCTATTTGCCTTGATCGGGGCTGCCGTTTTGGGCGGTGGCGGTTTTTTTGCGACTTATTCGGGGATGATCCTCGGCAGCAGTGCTGAGGTCGAAGAAGAGGCCCCGAAAAAGGTTGCGTCCACTTCGGCGCTGCCGACTTTCGTGCCGATTGATCCGTTGGTGATTTCGCTGGGCACAAACGCAAGCTCCAAACATCTGCGGTTTTCAGCGCAATTGGAGATTGATCCCACACATCAAGAAGAAGTGACCACATTGATGCCACGAATTCTGGATATTCTTAACACTTTTTTACGAGCCGTGGAGGACAGTGACATTGAGTCGCCGACCTCAATGACTCGACTGCGGGCTCAAATGCTGCGGCGTGTGCAGGTCGTGACCGGGGAAGGAAGGGTCAAGGACCTTCTGATTACAGAATTTGTTTTGAACTAAAGGGTTACAAAACATGGATTTGATTGCAGATGCGTTGTTGATCGCGGGGGCGTTTGCCGCCGGGTTATACTGTTGGGTTCTATCGAAACGTCTCAAGGGGCTCGAGGATATGGATGCCGGCGTGGGCGGCGCGATTGCGTCGTTGAATGAACAGGTTGGCGAGATGAAGGTTGCGCTCAAAGCAACCCAATCGGTCACGGGCACTTCGGTGAATACGTTGCAAAGCACGACGAAAAAGGCCGAGAAAGTGGCGCGTCGACTTGAGGATTATCTCAGCGAGCTTGATACTATTGGTGTGACAACAAATGCGCCGCAGGTTGAGGTTGCCCAACATGAAGTTGGGAATGCGGTTCAAACCGGCAAAACGGCGCCAAAATTATCGGGTGATGATGGTCCTGCTCAGCAGGACGGTGCGGTTGACGGGCCCAAGACACCTGCGGTCTCTAAAGTGGCTGATGCAGTTCAAGATACTGAAATTATTGATGATTTGAGTAAGTCTTCGGATCTCGAGGTTGATAGTAAAGCTGACCAGACAGATCGCCCAGCACCGCAGGAATCGTCAGTAGCCGTTGCCAAAAAACGTGCAAAGCAAGTTGATGTGCGTCTGCCGCGTAAGCAAACGGTTGAGAAAAACCCCCAGTTGGGTCAACGCGCTGACGCTCTTGAAGATAAAAAAGTGGTCGGGTCCGTTCAAAACCATGAAAACGAAATTGCAGAAAAAGCGCAATTGATCGCGTCTTCGGGGCTGTCAGCGGCCCAAATCAAAGAAGATGAAGCTCTAATCAGAAACCTCAATAGCGATCCCGAAAGCAATGTGCGCGAGCTCGCGAAGCGTCGCGCCGAAAAAAATGCCTCGATTTCGCCTTTGGCCAGTGAGCCGCAACCGTCCAGCGCGTCAGGACGGCTGAAAACAAGCATCAAGAAACGCATTGAAACGCGACATCAAGCCTCTCCTGAGGACGAGTTCGTCAAAGCGCTTCAAACTGTTTTGGCCTCGACTAAGAAGTAACGGGCCATGGACATCAAACGACCTGGCGTTCTCTTGATAATCGCCACATTTTTTCTGGGTTCAGGGCTTTTTCGTATCTTTGACACCGGGCGGGCCTTAGCTGCTGACACGCCAGAATTGGCGGCGTCTGCGCAACCCATGAATAATCCGGCGAGTTGTCCGCCGCCAATGGAGCCTGCGTCGATGCTAGAGGCGTTTCAAGAGCGCGAGCAGCAGCTGACGTCATTTCAGGCCGAACTTGCTGATCGCGAACAGGTTCTCCGGGTTGCCAAAATAGCCATCGAAGATCAGCTCGCAAAACTCATTGAGGCCGAAGAACGTCTCGCGGGCACGCTTGCACAAGCTGACGGGGCTGCGGAGAACGATATAACGCGGATGACTGCCGTTTATGAAAACATGAAACCAGCCAAAGCGGCACAGCTTTTTGAAGCAATGGACCTTGAATTCGCGTCAAACTTTCTGATCCGAATGAACCCCGATGCCGCCGCCGCGATCCTTTCAAGCATTGAGCCGCAGAAAGCGTATTCAATTAGCGTGATGATGGCATCGCGAAACGCGGGTGTTCCACAACAATAATGTGCGGCCTTGAAAGTTTTTTAAGACCGTGGGCCCATAAGGGCACCTGCGAGTTCATACATTGAGGATTTGAGAAAACGCTATGCTTGGCATCGGGGGAATTGTCTTTATCTTCATAATGGTCTTTGGTGGGTACATCCTCGCCGGAGGCAAGTTGGGCATCATCATGAAGGCATTGCCCTTCGAAATGATGATGATCGGTGGTGCGGCAATCGGCGCATTCATGATTTCTAATAGTGGACCGGCGATCAAACACACCCTTGGTGATGTTAAAAAGGTCTTCAGTGGCTCTAAATGGTCCAAACAAGATTACACAGACCTTTTATGTCTTTTATTCACGCTCATTCGGATCGCGCGCCAAAATCCCGTTGGTCTAGAAGAGCATATAGAAGACCCTGAAAACTCTTCCATTTTTCAGAACTATCCCAAAATCCTCCACGATCATACAGCGACGGATATGATTTGCGATACGCTAAGATCCATGACGATGAACTATGATGATCCCCATCAGGTCGAAGAAGTTTTGGAAAAACAGCTTGATGCTCACAAGCACCACGCAGCACATTCGTCTCATGCACTTCAGCAAATGGCGGATGGTCTTCCGGCCTTGGGAATTGTTGCGGCTGTTTTGGGTGTGATTAAGACCATGGCTTCGATTGACCAACCACCCGAAGTACTGGGTAAGATGATCGGTGGTGCCTTGGTTGGAACGTTTCTTGGGGTTTTCCTTGCTTATGGCCTTGTGGGCCCCTTCGCCACAAAAGTTCAAGGCGTCGTTGATGAAGATAACGCGTTCTACAATCTTATCAGAGATGTGCTGGTAGCAAACCTACACAACCATGCGCCCAATATCTGCGTTGAAGTCGGCCGCCAAAACACGCCTCATCAACATCGTCCATCTTTCAATGATATGGATGAGGCGCTCAAAGAAGTGAAAAACCTCGCAGCATGATACGTAAGTCTCTTTTTTTCTTGGTCTTCTTTGTGTTCGCTACAACTGCGGCGTTTACCCAGGAAACAATCAATGTACGTGCCGGCGAACATTCAACCTATTCACGTTTGGTTATGCAGGTTCCAAGCGACGACTGGGAGCTAACGCAATCCGAGCGTCGCGCTACCTTTCGTGTAAATGGTTGGGCCGGAAATTTTACTTTTGGTGAAGTATTCGACCGAATTCCACGGACAAGGCTTTTATCGTTAAGTGACGAAAAGGGCGAAGAAAACACGACTTTGAAACTGTCTTTATCGTGTGATTGCGAAGTTAGGGCGCAGATTCTTGGTGGATTGGTTGTTCTTGATATTTCAGATACTTCAACTGAAGAAACAGCTTCTCGGGGTGAAGAAATTACACCGGTTCCTAATGATCAGGTTGTGTTGCAAGAACCGATGCAACGTCCTGATCCAAACAATGCTGGAAATGATGTTTATGAAGAAACCGTTGGTGTCACCGCTGAAAAGCCACTTGAGCCTACAGAATCTTCGGGGTTCAAAGATGTTGCTCCCGAAGAAAGTGGTGCACTAGCTAAGTGGCTTGCTGACCGTCTAGAGACAGCCGCAGATCAGGGTTTCATAAACCTAGACGCAAGAGCGGAAGAAACCGCACAAGCGGCGGTTGGCGAGTCACCGGATGAACAAGGGCCTGTCAGTTCTTCCGGCGAGGAGGAGAATTCCGCAGTTGAACCAACTGTTATTGAGAGTCTCGAAGAAATTGTTTCGAGTCTCGAAAAAGTCGACCAACTTGAAAACTTAACCGAGCAGTTGCGTGGTGCACTAACTGATGTATTGGATGATGACGTCAGACGATCAATGCGTGTTCGCGTACCACAAGGTCCCAAAGAAAGTGTTTTAAATCCATCGAACAATCAGTCGGTTTCAGTAGATAGTAAGTCTAAAGAACCAGATTGCATTGACGAGCACCATCTGTTCGCTCCCGATTGGATTGGGGAAGGCTCAATTTCAAAGCAAATTTCCGAGTTGCGGGGCCAACTAGTCGCTGAATTCGACCGCCCGAACGCAGCAGCTGCCAAAAAATTGACGTTACTATACCTTGCTAATGGGATGGGATTAGAAGCACGTGCTTTAATTTCTGACCTAGGGCTAGGATTCGAAGGAGCAGAACTATACCTTGAAATTGCCGAAATTGTCGAAGGCTCACCGCTGCCTTCTGACAGCCTTCTTAAAAAGCCAAATGGCTGCAAAGGCAGGGTTCTTTTATG
The DNA here is from genome assembly GCA_964384315.1 of uncultured Rhodobacterales bacterium. Classification (GTDB taxonomy): domain Bacteria; phylum Pseudomonadota; class Alphaproteobacteria; order Rhodobacterales; family Rhodobacteraceae; genus CAYLLD01. Next base: position 25,441 of record CAYLLD010000016.1, read on the forward strand.
GCGCACGGTCGCAGAGGAGAGCTCTAAAACTACGGCAGTTTTGGAATTTGATAAACTAGTCGACTACTTTAGCGAGCTTCCACTTGAGTTGCGTCGGGTGGTTGGGCCAAAGTTAGTTCGTTCTCTTTTCAGTCGCAACCAAAGCGATTTGGCTCGCCGTATCTTTTCGTTGGTTGATCGCGCAGCTGGAAAGCATGGTCCAGAACACGAGTTGTTGCGCGCGAGGTTTTTTGAGCTCGACGGACGGTTTTTGGATGCGAAAACCGCTTATGCCAAATTGATTGTTGGCAATTCTCCTGTCGCTGCCGACGCAATGATTGCTTTAGTTTCAGGTATGTTGGACCGCGAGGAGCCGATTGCTGACGAATTGCTTGAGCAGTTGGAGTCTGAAGCGTTTCGCACCCGAAACCTTCCGAAGGGGGAAGTGTTAAGAACCCTGGAAATTCTTAGTCGCGCAGAATCTCAGTCTTTGGACAGTGCGTTCAGCGTTCTTCGTGAAATGATAAAGAAATCACCAGAACAACGCGCAACTTATTTTGCGACCGCTTCGAGGCTTTTGATTGAAAAAGCCTCAAGCGAAGGTTCGGATCAGTTTGCGAAAGCTGTTTTCTCTCATTGGGACCTAATTTCCGATGAAAGAATTAGCTTCCGTGCCGCTTTAGCTGTTGGCGAAACTCTAACAGATCTCGGGTTGGCCAATACTGCCAATGACTACATGTCGTTGTTTTCTGAGGTCGAGGATCCCCAGTCTTCAAGACTTGATATTCAAATCGCCCGTGCATTGAAGGTAGAGAACCAACCGATAGGTGCTTTAGAGATTGCTCAAAAAAGGTCGAACAATACCGCTGAATTAGCGGGAATTGCCGCTGGTTCATTGTTGCTCGAGGATCGGCACGGCGAAGCGTTTGATTACGCCATGCAAGTAGGCTTGGCTGAAGATGAAGTTTCACGGTTTGCTTGGCGAGCAGGACATTGGGATCTCGCACAAACATCGTCGCTTGAGCATATTTCAACACTCGCTAGTTTCATGAAATCTCGCGGACAAGACAGTTCCGAGAATTCTGGAGTGTTGGAGGCTCGCGAAATTCTACCGAGCATCGAAGAGACTGAAAGGACCTTCGATAGCGCACAAAATACACGTCAGGCGATTGAAGCCGCTCTTAGCGGTTTCTAGGTAAGGGCTCCAAAACGGAACTCGTCTATTCTGATCGTAGACAAAAAAAAGGCGCTCTTTATTTGTTCAAGAGCGCCGTTTTAAATTGAGTAGGTCGATTGGTTAGAGTGACCAAAACTTGCGATCGCAAGGAATGTTGGTGGGGTCCAAACGGGACTTCACGTCAAGAATTAGACCGCCGCTGTTGGTTCTTTCACTGATCATCTGCGATCCAAGGCCTAAAAAATCGTCATGTGCGACGGCTAAAACCATAACGTCTTGCTTTTCGAATTCATGGAAATCAACAAGTGCGTACCCTTCCAGGCGGGGATCTTTTGTATCTACGACGGGATCGCTAATTGTTGGCTCGATGCCATAATTGCGTAGCTCGTCAATCAAATCGAGAATTTTGGAGTTCCGCAGATCAGGAACGTTTTCTTTGAACGTGATGCCCAAAATGCCAACTCGTGTTTCCGTCAGGCCACCCATCTCTCTCATAATGTGGCGGATTATTTTCTGCGCTAGCAAGCGCGGGATCGCTTCATTGACCTCTCTTGCCGCGCGCAGAATATGTGCCGGTGAACCCAGTTCGTCTGCTTTATGAAGCAGGTAATAGGGATCCACTCCGATACAGTGACCACCTACTAAGCCTGGGCGGAAAGGCAGGGCGTTCCATTTAGTACCGCTAGCCTCCAACACGTCTTGGGTGCGCAATCCCATATGGTCGCACAAGATGGCCAGCTCATTCGTCAGGCCAATATTCACAT
>CAYLLD010000017.1:0-27266 GCA_964384315.1 uncultured Rhodobacterales bacterium
ATGCCCGCAGATTTGGCCAAGGTCACGAGGGACAGCACACGCGGCGCCAGCTCTTCGCAAACCTGCGCGCGCTGCAGCGGTTCATAGCGGGGGTGGAGCGCGGAAAGCTTGATCGAAATTCCGGGGTTCTGGGCAATATCGTCCGAGGCGGCCCCCGTCGCGATCTGGGCAATCGCCCCCGCATAGGCCAGTTGATAGCGATTGGCGTCCCCATCCCAGCGGCCCGTTCCATAGCGGTTGAGATGGTCTCGCCCAGCACAAATTGCCGCCCCATCTCGCGCATGGCATGGCTCACGGCTGTGCGGATCAACGGCTCGCCCACGCGTTTGATCAAGCCGCGCACACCGGCCACCAAACCGTCCCCCGCATCATCGAGCACGCGCCCCGTGAGCATCAGCGCCCAAGTGGAGGCGTTGATCAAAGGCGAATGCGATTGGCCCAGATGCGCGCTCCACTGACTGGGGGCGATCTTGTCCTCGATCAGATCGTCGATGGTGGCGGTATCGGGCACCCGCAGTAGCGCCTCGGCCAAACACATCAAGGCGACCCCCTCATCGGATGAGAGGCCATATTCGCCCAAGAACAGCTCCATGATCGTCGGATCAGAGCCGTCGCGGATGTCCTGCACAAGTGCCGCGCCTCGGCGCGAAATTGTGGCGCGGGTCTCGGGGGATAAATCGCAACTGGCGATCAGACGCGCCAGCACGTCTCGTTCATTCACGCGGTAATCGGCGTGGATTTGGCCGCGAGACGTGGTGGTGCTCATGATTGATCCTGCCGCAGGTGAAGGTTGGGGCGGCATTGAATGCCGCCTTTCGATCCTACCTGAGCATAGAATATCAAGCCGCGCAAAAGATTAAGATGCGCGGGTGGCAGGCGCTAAGTTCAGACGCTCTCGAACAGCATCAAATCCGTGACGCCCCAACGATAATCCGGATTGATCACCTCAAAGCTGACGACATTGGTGCCATCGATCTGATCGGCAGCGGAAATTGTCAGGCTGTCTTGAGTGAACCGATTGTTCTGCCCCTGCGCCACATGGCCTTGGCTCACCCCGTTGAGGAAAATCTCAAGCTCGTTGGCAAAGTCGATGTCATAGGCGCTGAACTCAAGTTCCAGATCCGTGTCGGTGCCTTCAAATGCCGCTGCAAGGATGCCGTCCTCGTCGCTTTGGCCTCTGAACAGATTGCCAAACTCGCCGGTTTCAACGCTGCCAATGGTCAAAGTCACATCAGCGGCTTCGCGCAGCAGCAGATCGCTGACACCCCAACGGTAGTTGGGGTTGATGACCTCGAAGGTGACCGTGTTCGTGCCATCGATCTGATCGGCGGCGGATATACTCAGGCTGTCTTGGGTGAAACGGTTGTTTTGACCCTGCGCCACATGGCCTTGGCTGACGCCATTGAGGAAAATTTCAACCTCGTTGCCAAAGTCGATGTCATAGGCGTTGAACTCAAGCTGCAAGTCCGTCCCCGTCGCCTCGAACGTGGTGGCCAGAATGCCGTCCGCATCGCTGTGGCCGCGATATAGATTGCCGTATTCGCCCGTATCAGCCGTTCCCACACTCAGCGTCACGTCAGAGGCTTGGCGCAGCAGCAAATCCGTCACGCCCCAGCGGTAGCTCGGGTTGATGACCTCGAAGCTCACCGTATTGGTGCCGTCGATTTGATCCTCGGCAGCGATGGTCACAGTGCCATCGGTGTGGAGGTTGTTGACACCCTTCGCCACATGGCCTTGGCTTGTGCCATTGACGAAAACCTCCACTTCGTTGGCAAAATCAATATCAAAGGCGCTGAACTCAAGCACCAGATCGCGGCCTGAGGTCTCAAAGGCGGCTGTGATGATGCCATCGGCGTCACTGTTGCCCCGATACAAATTGCCAAATTCGCCGGTCTCTTTGGCCTCAAGGGTGAGGGTCATGTCGCTGGTGGGCTGTGGGTTCTCCGTCATGTTGGCCGTCACATTAATCGTCAGCCATGCCGCCGCGAGATTTCCCGCGCCGTCCGAGACCCAATATTTCAAATCTTCGCTGCCGGTGAAGCCGTCGAAGGGGCGGTAGGTCACCGTCCCGTCGCCATTGTCAAAAATCTGCCCGTATTTGGGCGGCACGATGCCATCAAGCTGAACCGCCGCGCCCGCCGGATCAGCGTCATTTGCCAAGACATCAATCACCGTGTCTTGCTCAAATGCGGCCTCGACCGTTTCGCCAACGGCCACGGGCGGCGGGTTGTCCAAATCGATCAACCCGTTGTCCTTGGCGTCGCGGTAAGAGAAATACCGATTGCCAAGCGAGACGTCTTCGTGGATGTAAACTGGGGTTGAAAACTTGGAAATCTCGCCGGTCAGCCGGTCACGATAATAGTGCTGGACGAAGAAGATTTTCTCACCCGCAGCGGTTGAAAAGTAGCCGTCGGTTTCGAGGATATGAATGACCTGCGAGCGGCCGATATGATAGGTGTCGCTGCCCGCAGGGATCGGGGTCGTGCCCACGCCATCGGTCTTGACCCCCGAAAGATCAACGATCCGCGCGCCTGGCGCGTTGTACGTTTCGCGGTAGGTCAGCGGCCCATCTAGGGAAATCGTCAGAGGCTCGGGGCTAAGCTCGGCGCTGTTCAGCAGGCGATCATAGGTGGGATCAAACCCCTCAATTTCCGGCACCCCCTCGCCAAGATTTTCATAGCTTGGGTCGATGATCACGAATTGCTTTTCGGCCTGGGTCATACCGGGGCTGGTCCAGTCGCGCGACAGGGAGATCCCCGCTCGGTTAAAGCCATCGATTTTGGCATTGCTGATGACAAAATCCGAGGCATTGCGACCGATACGGATGCCGTCAAAGGAACTCGAAAACGGCGTGTCGGTTTTGGCCACGACATCGAAATCAGTGACCAAATAATGCGAGGTGTACTCAAAATGCGCCCCAACCTGAACGCCCCACGCGGTGAAGGCGTTGAACTCGCTGTGAATGTCGTGGCCTTGATTGGGGTTGGCTTTCACAACGATCAAGCCGCGCTGCGCCGCAAAGGTTTCATTATTGCTGAAATTCAAAATCGGGGCATCGTCGGGGGTGATCCTGATCCGCCCGTCCAAGGCCTCGGTCAGCTCGAACTGGCCATCCTCTAGGTAAATATTCCCGCGCACCGCAGCGTCGTCGGTATTGGGGCCGCGATGAAAATAGACATAGCCGTGCGAGACACTGGCGGCGATATTGCCCTCGGCCTGCACCAACCTGCCTTGAAACCAAAACCCGTCACCGCCGTTGGCCATGTCAAATGTAGCAAGATCGACGATATTCTTGGGGTTCGCAAAGGCAACCCCTTGGGCATTGATCGCGATGTTATCGGTCCATGCGCCGATTTCATTGCCGGTCTCAGCGACATAGCCCGCGCCAAAGGTATCGAAGGTCGCATTATTGACCACCATCACGTTCGAGTTGTGATGCACCAAGCCCCAACCCGGCGAGCCATTGATCGCATTGCCAACCGCAAAGGCCGGATCGTCGAGCTGATCGACGCCGTTGTTGTGAAAGTGCAGCGAGTAGCGGCCCTGCACGTTGCTGTCCGGTTGGATGTCATCGCCAAAAGCACTCGCGGCCAGCGCGGACACCGACTTATCCGTGCGGCCCAGATCATCAAAGGCGGCATAGCGTACATCGCTGTCTCGCGAATGCAGCATGACATGGCCGCGCTCGGACACGGCGGCCCCTTCCTCGGACGAGAAGGTCACGTTGCGGGTATAATTGGCGATCGAGACCTTTAGATCGGCGCGCGGCGCGTCGTGGTCGTGAATAAGCGGGCTATCAAAACTCACCGTGTCGCCATTGATGGCGGTGATCGTGCGCACTTCGTCCTCGGAGCCATGATGGCGCACGTCACGGATGCTCTGATCCCATTTGTGGCCCTCGTAATGCGACCCAGCCACGACGATTTTATCGCCGACCTGCCAGTTAATCGGCACCTCGGCCAAGGTCACGCTGGTAGCGCCCGCCATAGGATCGGTGCTGGCTTTGTGATGGGATGATTTCTCTTGGCCGTGGATTTCAACCTCGCCCAAGGCAATAAGACCCCGACTGACAAGCGTAGGATCCCAGGTGGTATCAATCGCGCCATTATTCGCGAACTCAATATCAACGGTGACACCGCTCGCCACGGGGGCCGTCGCGGTCCCGATGGTCAGTTTGGCGGCGTGATCGACAATGATGGTGTCAACTTTAAGCTTGCTGTCGGTGCTCGTCGAAAAGGTCAAAGCGCCCATAACGCCGATAGAGAAAATTGATGCCTCGGATGTGCCGTCATAAGTCACATCCAGTCCCGCAGGAATTATCACACGCGCGTTGGCACCGGGGATTTGCCCACCTGCCCATGTGCTTGCATCAAACCATGATCCGCTGGCTACGGCGGTATGAGTGGCTTCTGTCGTCGCCACCAATTGCATTGTTCCGGTCATATCGTGCATCGCTTGCCTCCCAAAGGTCACCACTCGTGCAGTAGGCGCTTGACCTGACGACATGTCAAACTGTCGCACACGGGGCATAAGTTTTGGCGGCAACGCGCCTAGCATACTAGAAGTGGGCTAACTCAATGATGGCATCGCATGGGCCACGCAGCATTGCGGTTAACCGAGTGTTACCTTGCAACTGTACATTGCCCCCGCGCTGGCGTATCGCGTCGCTTGCTGTCGTTTAACTTTATGGAGTGGACCTGCCTTTTGGCGGTATCGCCCCCATTTTGGACCTCTTTCAAAGCGACGTCCTAGAGAAAAGAACATACCTTGAAAAATGCCCTTCGTGCCGCACTCGATGATCGTGGATACACAACCCTGACACCTGTGCAAAATGCCGTGTCAGATCCCGATCTTATGGGTCGTGATCTTTTGGTTTCCGCGCAAACTGGCTCAGGCAAGACGCTGGGCTTTGGCCTCGCGATTGCCCCGACGCTTTTGGAAGATCGCGAAAACTTCGAAAAGGCGGGGCCACCACTGGCGCTCGTGATTGCCCCGACCCGCGAATTGGCCCTGCAGGTCAAACGCGAATTGAGCTGGCTGTTCGCCAAAGCGGGGGCGGTTCTGGCCTCTTGTGTGGGCGGGATGGACATGCGCGATGAGCGCCGCGCCTTGGCACGGGGCGCGCATATCGTTGTGGCGACACCGGGGCGGTTGCGCGATCACATCATGCGCGGCTCGATCAATCTGGGCGGCATCAAATCCGTGGTGCTTGATGAGGCTGATGAAATGCTCGACCTTGGGTTTCGCGAGGATCTCGAGTTTATCCTCAGCGAGGCCCCCGAAGAGCGCCAGACCCTGATGTTCTCGGCCACGGTGCCAAAATCCATCGCGGCCCTTGCCAAAAGCTATCAAAGGGACGCGGCGCGGGTCGATACCAAGTCGAACAGCACCCAGCACGCGGATATCGAATATAAAGCTTACGGCGTGGCCGAGCGCGATACCGAAAACGCGGTCATCAATACACTGCTCTATTATCAGGCGCCCAATGCCATCGTCTTTGGCAACACCCGCGCCACGGTCAATCGCCTGACCACGCGGCTGTCGAACCGTGGCTTTAAGGTGGTTGCGCTATCGGGCGAGTTGTCGCAATCCGAGCGGACCCATGCGCTGCAAGCCATGCGCGACGGGCGTGCGCAGGTCTGCGTGGCCACGGATGTGGCGGCGCGCGGGATCGATTTGCCCAATCTGGATTTGGTTGTTCACGCAGAACTGCCATCGAACCATGAGACCATGCTGCACCGCTCTGGCCGGACGGGCCGGGCGGGGCGCAAAGGCGTCAGCGCGCTGATCGTTACCAAACGTTCGCGCAAAAAGGCCGAGCGGATTTTGGGGTCTGCAAAGGTGAAGGCGGATTGGACGACTGTGCCCTCGGCTGCGGATGTGCGCACGCGCCAAGAGGATCAGATGCTGACGGACCCGGCATGGCAGAAACCGACCGAAGAGAGCGAGCAAGAAACCATCGACAAGATGCTGCCGCTGTTTTCCCCCGAACAACTCGCCACGGCCTACTTGCGTCTTTACCGCTCGTTGCATTCCTCGCCTGAGGATGTGGCCGCGGTGGACGAAAAGCCTGCCCCGCGTGTTGAGTTCGGGCCAAGTGTTTGGTTCTCGGTAACGGGCGGCCGTGCGGCGGGGGCCGAGCCGCGCCGTTTGCTGCCGATGCTCTGCAAAGGGTCCGATTTGACCAGCGAGGATATCGGCGCGATCCGCATCCAGCAAACCGAAACCTTTGTGCAGATCAGGGCCAGTTGCGTGCCAGCGTTTTTGGCCTCGGTTGGGGATGACATGACCGTTGAGGCGGGGGCGGTTTTGACCCAGCTTGATAAGCCGCCTGCCTTTGAGGCGGGTCCCGGGCGTGGTCCAAAGCGTGGGCCGAGCAAGCATTCAAAGCCCAATCGTCACGCAAAGGGCGACCGGCCTGAACGCAAAGAGCGCTTTGATCGGCCCGAGCGTTCAGAACGGCCCGATCGAAAAGAACGCCCTGATCGCAAAGAGCGCCCTGATCGCAAGGAGCGCCCTGATTATAAAGAGCGTAGCGATGGCCCAAAGCCGAAGGCAAAGAACTCTTCGCCGCCCACCGATTGGAACGATGAGCCCGCGCCACGCAACAAAAAGCCCAAGCCCCAAGACAGGGCCAAGCCGCCCCATAAGCCAAAGGCTAAGGGCGCGGATAAGCCGCGTGATATTGCTGGCATAAGTGACACGTCGCGCCGCTTGGATGCGGACGGGCCGGGCATGGCACGGCCCAAAAAGCCACGGAACAAGCCCGGTGGGCCACCGCCGCCAAAGGGCAAGCCGTCGAGCAAAAAGAACCGTGCTAGAGCGCTCGATGCCAAAGCCGCGCGTAAGACTAAAAAGCGCGGGCCTAGCTCAGACTAGCCCAAACCTCACCTAGTTTTCATATGCCCCGCAACCATCACCTTGGTTGCGGGGTTTTTTGATTTTTGAAATCCCTTGTCGGATCTCTCAATTCAGTTTATATGAATGAACGATCGTTCATATAGGTTGAGAATGACCAAACTCGCAGAGAAACCCTCGACCAAACAGGCCATCGAGCAAGCAGCGATGCGATTGTTTGTGGCCAAAGGGTTCAACGGGGTCTCGATGCGCGACATTGCCGAGGCGGTTGGTATTCGCCCCAGCGCGATTTATAATCACTTTGCCGCCAAACATGCCCTGCTTGCCACGCTAATGGGCGCGCATATGGACCGGGTGCTGGCAGCCTTGACTGAGGCTTTGAGCAATGAAACCGGGCCAGAAAACCTGCTCAAGCGGTTCGTGGCCTTTCACATCAGCTATCACATCGACCATCCGCAAGATGTATTCCTTGCCTATATGGAGCTGCGCAGTCTCGACCCCGAGACCCACGCCCAGCTTAGCGCCCAGCGTGATCAATATGAGGCACAGCTGCGCGATATTTTGCGTGCGGGGCAGGCCGATGGAACGTTCCAGATTGCGGACCCAGCGATCCATGCCCGCGCGGTTTTGGCTATGCTGACCGGCGTAACCCAATGGTATCGCCCAAATGGCCCACTTGATCGGACGAGCATCATTGACAGCTACATGCAGGCCGCAATGCAAAGCGTCGGTTTGCGCGTGTCTTAGGAGACAAAGATGTACCAGCCCAGTTTGAACCACGGCCTTGGCGAAGAGATCGAGGCGCTGCGAGATGTCGTGCGACGATTTTGCGCCGAAGAGATTGCGCCGCGCGCTGCTGGGATCGACGAAGAAAACACCTTTCCAGCGGACTTGTGGCGCAAGTTCGGCGATCTGGGTCTTTTGGGCGTGACCGTGGATGAGGCAGATGGTGGCGCGGGTATGGGCTATCTGGCCCATTGCGTCGCGATTGAGGAAATTTCGCGCGCCTCTGCCTCGGTGGGGCTGTCTTATGGCGCGCACTCGAACCTGTGTGTGAATCAAATCGCCCGCAACGGCACCCCTGCGCAAAAGGCGCACTACCTGCCTGCGCTGATCAGCGGCGCGCATGTGGGCGCGCTTGCCATGAGCGAGCCGGAGGCGGGCTCGGATGTGGTCTCGCTCAAGTTGCGGGCCGAAAAGCGCAACGACCGATTTATTCTAAACGGCAATAAAATGTGGATTACAAATGGGCCGGATGCGCAGACCCTGGTGGTCTATGCCAAGACTGATCCTGACGCGGGTTCTAAGGGCATCACGGCATTTCTGATTGAGAAAGGCATGACCGGGTTTTCCACGGCACAAAAGCTGGACAAGCTGGGGATGCGCGGCTCGAACACATGCGAGTTGGTGTTCGAAGATTGCGAGGTGCCCTATGAGAATATCCTTGGCGAAGAGGGCGGCGGTGTAAAAGTTCTGATGAGCGGGCTGGACTATGAGCGGGTGGTTCTTGCCGCTGGGCCGCTTGGCATCATGGCCGCCTGTTTGGACGTGGTTATGCCCTATGTTCACCAGCGCGAACAATTCGGCCAGCCCATTGGGACCTTTCAACTGATGCAGGGCAAATTGGCGGATATGTACGTCGATTTCTCCGCGACACGCTCTTATGTTTACACCGTGGCCGCCGCTTGCGACCGGGGCGAGACCACGCGAAAGGACGCGGCGGGCTGCATTCTTTATGCCGCCGAGAAAGCCACGCAAATGGCGCTGCAGGCCATCCAGACCTTGGGGGGGAATGGCTATATCAACGATTACCCAACGGGGCGGTTGCTACGCGATGCCAAGCTTTACGAAATCGGCGCGGGCACCTCGGAAATCCGCCGAATGCTGATTGGGCGTGAGTTGTTCGAGGAAACCAAATGAGCGCGGTGCTGCAATCGCAAATCTCGACCAACTCTAACGAATTTGCCCAGAATGTTGCGGCTATGGAGGCCCAGCTTGAGGCTGTTCAGGCTGCTGCGGAAACTGCTCTTGCGGGCGGCAATGAACGATCGCGTGCGCGGCATTTGTCGCGGGGCAAGATGCTGCCGCGCGACCGGGTGCAAACCTTGCTGGACCCCGGCTCGCCCTTCCTAGAGGTCGGTTTACTGGCCGCAAATGGGCTCTACGAAGGTCAAGTGCCCGCCGCTGGTGCCATTGCGGGCGTGGGCATGGTCCAAGGACGGCAGGTCATGGTCTTGGCCAATGATGCCACGGTCAAAGGTGGCAGTTACTTTCCTATGACCGTCAAAAAGCATCTGCGCGCGCAAGAAATTGCGCAGGAAAATCGGCTGCCGTGTCTCTATCTCGTTGATAGCGGCGGCGCGAACTTGCCCAATCAAGACGAGGTCTTTCCGGATCGTGATCACTTTGGGCGGATTTTCTACAACCAAGCCCGCATGAGCGCTGAGGGCATTGCGCAAATTGCTGTGGTGATGGGCTCTTGCACGGCCGGGGGCGCCTATGTGCCTGCGATGAGCGATGAGACCGTGATTGTTCGCGAGCAAGGCACGATTTTTCTGGCCGGGCCGCCGCTTGTGAAGGCGGCAACTGGCGAGGATGTGGATGCCGAGGACCTGGGCGGCGGTGATCTGCACACGCGGCTATCAGGTGTCGCGGATCATCTGGCCGATGATGACCGCCACGCGTTGGAAATCGCGCGCCGCATCGTCGCCAATCTGCCGCCGCCCCAGCGCGCGCCGATCCAAGCCGATGCCGAGCCGCCGATTTATGACCCCGCCGAGATCATGGGGATTGTCCCGGCGGACCCGCGCATTCCCTACGACATCCGCGAGGTCATCGCGCGGATTGTGGATGGTAGCCGCTTTGACGAATTCAAGGCGCGCTTTGGTGAAACGCTGGTGAGCGGCTTTGCGCAAATCCACGGGATGTCTGTTGGGATTGTCGCCAACAACGGTGTGCTTTTTGCCGAAGCTGCGCAAAAGGCGGCGCATTTCATCGAGCTATGCTCGCAGCGCAAAATCCCGCTGCTGTTTTTGCACAATGTCACCGGGTTTATGGTCGGCAAAGCGGCAGAGGCTGGTGGGATTGCACGGCACGGCGCAAAAATGGTGACCGCTGTGTCGACGACGGCAGTGCCCAAAATCTCGATGGTGGTCGGTGGCTCTTATGGGGCCGGAAATTACGGCATGGCGGGGCGCGCGTTCTCGCCGCGTTTTATGTGGAGCTGGCCAAACGCGCGTATCGCGGTGATGGGGGGCGAACAGGCGGCCAAAACGCTGGCCCTCGTGAAACGTGCGGGGATCGAGGCGCGCGGCGACACGTGGCCCGCAGCCGACGAAGCCGATTTTCGCCGCCCCACCGAAGAGATGTTCGCCCGGCAAAGCCATCCGCTCTATGCCACCGCGCGGCTCTGGGATGACGGTATAATTGCGCCAGTGGACAGCCGCAAAGTTCTCGCGCTCTCGCTTGGGGCTGCGTTGAATGCACCCATCGAAGACACCCGGTTTGGCCTATTTAGGATGTGATTGAGATGGGTGTTTTGACAAAAGGAGCGGCGCTGTGATCTCCAAGCTCTTGATTGCCAATCGCGGCGAAATCGCCTGCCGGATCATCCATAGCGCGCGCTCTTTGGGCATACGCACTGTGGCCGTCTACTCAGCCGCCGATGAGCAAGCGCTGCACGTTGAACTGGCAGACGAGGCTGTGCCCATCGGTCCTGCCCCCGCGACCCAAAGCTATCTGCGCACCGACGCTATTTTGGACGCGGCACGGGCCACTGGCGCGGATGCCATTCATCCAGGTTATGGGTTCCTGTCTGAAAACCCCGATTTCGCCGAGGCGGTTGCGGCGACTGGCTTGATCTTTGTCGGACCCAGCGCGCAGGCGATCCGCGCCATGGGGCTTAAGGACCATTCCAAAAAACTGATGGAGCAGGCCGGGGTGCCCGTGGTGCAGGGCTATCACGGCCAGGAAAATGAGCCGGATTTTCTGGCAGGCGAGGCCCAAAAAATCGGATACCCCGTGCTGATCAAAGCGCGTGCAGGGGGGGGCGGTAAGGGCATGCGCTTGGTCGAATGCGCCGCAGATTTTGCCGAGGCACTGGCCAGTTGTCGCCGCGAGGCTGAGGCCAGTTTTGGCGATGCCCATTGCCTGATTGAGAAATTCATCCAGAGCCCGCGCCACATCGAGGTGCAGGTGTTCGGGGACGATCACGGCAATATCGTCCATCTTTTTGAACGAGATTGCTCGTTGCAGCGGCGGCATCAAAAGGTAATCGAAGAAGCCCCCGCACCGGGTATGACGCCGCAACTGAGGGCCGCTATGGGCGCGGCCGCGGTCGCGGCAGCAAGAGCGGTGAATTATAGTGGCGCAGGCACGGTTGAATTCATCGTCGACGGGGCGCGCTTTCCAAAGCCCGATGCGTTTTGGTTTATGGAGATGAATACGCGGTTGCAGGTCGAGCATCCTGTGACGGAATTGGTGACGGGTCACGATTTGGTGGCGCTGCAATTGTCCGTGGCAGGCGGCGCGCCCTTGCCCTTTGCGCAAGACGATCTGAGCCTGATGGGCCATGCGGTTGAGGCACGTCTTTACGCAGAGGATGCGGCGACCGGATTTTTGCCCGTCACTGGGCCGCTTACTAGATTGAACTTTGCAAAGGGTGCGGGCATTCGCATCGACACAGGCGTGCGCCAAGGCGATCTGGTCTCGCCGCATTACGACCCGATGATCGCCAAAGTGATCGCCCACGGCCCGGACCGCGCCACGGCCATATGTCGACTAAAGATGGCCCTAAGCGACACGCGTTTGGCCGGAACGGTGACCAATCGCGCCTTTCTTGTTGCCTTGCTGGGCGAGCAAGACGTGCGGGCAGGGCAGGTCGATACGGGGTTGATTGGCCGCAATTTGGCAGGTTTGACCAAAGCGCCCCCCCTCGATGATCTCGCCACTGCTTTGGCCGCTTTGGCGCTCTTGCGCCCCGATCCAACACTGGCACTGCCGGGCTTTCGGCTCTGGGGCGCGGCGCTCCAAAGCGTGGTTTTAGGTGCCGAGCCCATCGAGATTTTTGTCAGCCAAGATCAAGACGAGGCAAAGATCACCCTGCCTGAGCGAGTTTTGACCATCACGCAGCCAAGCTGGCACGGCGAGCGCGTCAATTTCCAATTCGATGGCCGTTTCACTCAGGCCGATGTGTTGCTCGAGCCTCAGGCGGTGCATGTCCAGCTTGGGTCGCAGACCATTGTGGTGCCCCGCACAGCACCGGGCAAAAGCCAAGAAGTGCAGAGATCGGGGGCTATTATTTCCCCCATGCCGGGGCTTGTGTCGCGTGTGGGCGTGGCGGCTGGGGACAAGGTGACCAAGGGCGCACCGCTTGTCAGTTTGGAGGCCATGAAAATGGAACACGCACTGACGGCCCCCCGCGAAGGCATCGTTGCCGAGGTGCGCGTGGCCGAGGGCCAGCAAGTTGCGCAAGGCGATTTGCTATTGTCCCTAGAGCCGGAGCATTAGTGTGGATCAGATCACCATTGTCGAAATGTCCCCCCGCGACGGGCTGCAAAACGAGAAAAATTTTGTGCCGACCGCCCTGAAAATTGAGCTGATCGACCGATTGTCTGCCATCGGCTTTACCCGGATTGAAGTTGCAAGCTTTGTGTCCGCACGCTGGGTCCCGCAGCTTGCGGATGCGTCTGAGGTCATGGCCGGGATCAACCGTGCGCCGGGGGTGCGCTACGCGGCCTTGACCCCCAATCTAAAGGGATTTCAGGCGGCGGCCCTAGCGCAAGTTAACGAAGTTGCGGTCTTTGCTTCGGCCTCAGAGGGGTTCAGCCAAAAGAACATCAATTGTTCAATCGACGAGAGTTTTGCGCGGTTCCAACCGATCTTTGAGGGCGCGCGCGCTTTAAACTTGCCTGTGCGCGGCTATGTCTCCTGCATCACCGATTGCCCCTATGACGGGCGCACCAAACCCGATGCTGTGGCGCAGGTGGCGCATAGGCTCATCGATATGGGCTGCACCGAGGTTTCGCTTGGTGACACCATTGGCAAAGCCACGCCGGAAACTTTAGGGCCAATGCTTGACGCGGTGACGGACCGGGTGAAGGTGGAGCGTCTTGCTGGCCATTTTCACAATACTGGTGGCCGGGCTTTGGACAATATTCGCCTATGCCTGTCGCGCGGCTTGCGCGTGTTTGATGCCTGCGTTGGTGGTCTTGGCGGTTGTCCTTTTGCCCCCGGCGCGCAGGGGAATGTCGCGACCGAGGCCGTGGCCCGTATGGTTGAGGCCGAAGGTTTCACCACCGGCTTGGATCTCGACCTGTTAGATGCCGCTGGCCATTTTGCCCTTAGTTTACGAGAGGCCCGCCCATGATGAATTACGCCACTTTGTTGCTAGAGGTCGACGCGCGCGGCGTCGCTTATCTGACCTTGAACAGGCCCGCGCGCAAAAATGCGCTTTCGGCGGCGATGATGGACGAGTTGTCGGATTTTGCCCAAACTGCGCCAACCCGCGGCGATATTCGCGTTGTGGTTTTATCGGGCGCGGGCGGGACGTTTTGTGCCGGGGGCGATCTGGAATGGATGCTGGCGCAGATCAAAGCCGACCGTGAAACCCGCATATTTGAGGCCAAGCGCCTGGCGAATATGCTTGGGGCGCTCAATGACATGCCACTGCCATTGATCGGGCGCATTGAGGGTGCGGCGCTGGGCGGCGGTGGCGGGATTGCTGCAATTTGTGATCTGGCTATCGCGGCGGATGACTGCCGCTTTGGCTTTACTGAAACGCGCCTAGGGATCATTCCCGCTACGATCTCGCCTTATGTGCTGGCGCGCATGGGCGAGGGTGCGGCGCGGCAGGTCTTTATGAATTCGCGGCTGTTTGGCGGCGAAGAGGCGGCCCGATTGGGTTTAATTGCGCGCTCTGTGCCGCAAAGCGGTCTTGATCAGGCAATCGAGGAAGAGATCAGCCATTATCTAAAGCTTCCCATTGGTGCGGTGGCGCGGGCAAAACGCCTTGCGCGGTCTTTGGGACCATCAATCGATGCCGCCTGCATTGATCAAAGTATTGAGGCCCTCGCCGATGCTTGGGATACTGAGGAGGCCCATGAGGGTATCTCGGCATTTTTGGAAAAGCGTCAGCCGGATTGGGGCAAGACTAAGGGCTAACTGATTGGAAAATGGCCATCCACGCTCTCTTTGGATGGCCAATCTCGTATGGCGTTTAAAAGAATGCCGAGCGTGCGCCGATAGCCGCTTTTTGTGGTGGGGCGAATTTTGTCAAATCGATCCCCTCAACCGCTGTTTTATATTCATCGAGCGTTGGCGTGCGGCCCAAGATTGCGGCGAGCACGACAACCGGGGTTGATGCCAAGAGCGACTCGCCCTTTTTCTCCGCCGAATCCGCAACCACCCGGCCTTGAAAGAGCCGTGTAGACGTGGCCAGAACCGTGTCGCCTTTGGCCGCCTTTTCTTGGTTGCCCATGCAAAGATTACAGCCCGGACGTTCGAGGTAGAGGATGTTTTCATACTCATCCCGCGCCACTTGTTTTGGGGCGGTGTCGTCGAATTCAAAGCCTGCATATTTCTGCAGAATTTCCCAATCGCCCTCTTCCTTGAGTTCGTCGATGATGTTGTAGGTCGGCGCGGCCAAAACCAGTGGGGCTTTGAACTCAACCTTGCCATGGGCCGCCTCAAGATTACGCAGCATTTGCGCCACGATTTTCACGTCGCCTTTGTGAACCATACATGAGCCGACAAAGCCCAAATCGATGGATTTTTCGGCGCGGTAGTGGGAAATTGGGCGGATCGTGTCGTGGGTATACCGCTTTGAGACGTCGACGTTGTTCACATCCGGGTCAGCGATCATCGGCTCGTCGATGATGTCCAGATCAACAACCACTTCGGCAAAATATTTCGCCGTTTCATCAGGTTGAAGCGCTGGTTTCTCGCCAGAGCGGATTTGTCCGATCCGCTTGTTAGCGATCGCAACCAAGCCTGCAAGCATGGCTGCGTCATTATCCATGCCCTTGTCGATCATGATCTGAATGCGCGCCTTGGCGATTTCAAGCGAGGCGATCAGCGTGTCATCCTCGGAAATACAGATCGAGGCCTTCGCCTTCATCTCTGCGGTCCAATCGGTGAAGGTGAAGGCCTGATCCGCCAGAAGCGTGCCGATGTGCACTTCTATAATGCGCCCCTGAAAGACGTTATCGCCGAATTGCGCGAGCATTTGCGCTTGGGTCGCGTGAACCACATCGCGAAAGTCCATATGCGGGGCCATTTCGCCCTTAAACGTTACCTTGACCGACTCAGGGATCGGCATTGTCGCCTCGCCTGTGGCCAGTGCCAGCGCAACCGTGCCGCTATCGGCGCCAAAGGCCACGCCTTTTGACATGCGGGTATGACTGTCGCCGCCGATGATGATCGCCCAGTCGTCAACGGTGATGTCGTTGAGCACTTTGTGGATCACGTCGGTCATCGCGTGATAAACCCCCTTGGGGTCGCGCCCGGTGATCAGCCCGAATTTATGCATAAAGGCCATGAGTTTTGGGGTATTTGCCTGCGCCTTTGCATCCCAAACCGAGGCGGTGTGGCAGCCCGATTGATAGGCCCCGTCCACGTTTGGGGCGAGCACGGTGGCGGCCATTGCCTCAAGCTCTTGGCTGGTCATCAGCCCGGTGGTGTCCTGCGAGCCGACAATGTCGACCTGAACGCGCACGTCCGAGCCAGCATGTAAAACCTTACCCGGCGTGGTGCCGACCGCGTTTTTGTTAAAGATTTTCTCGACCGCCGTAAGGCCTTGGCCCTCGTGGCTGACCTCTTTGGCGGGGGCGAAGGCGGATTTTTGCGGCAAGCCCAATGCCTCGCAGGCAAAACTCTGCAACTTTTTACCAAACACAATCGCATAAGAGCCGCCTGCGCGCATGAACTCTTGCTTTTGCGGCGTGAACGAGGCGGTCATATCGACCAATTCCTCATCACCCGCTTCATTATAGAGTTTTTTCTTTTTGGTATTGATGGTCAGGACCGTGCCCGTATCCACCGCATAAGTCTGCTCTAGGATTGGGTTGCCGTCGTTGTTTAGGATTGGGTTACCGTCTGCATCCAGCTTTTTGACCCAGTTTTTAAGATCCACACCGATCCCGCCGGTCACACCAACGGTTGTCAGAAAAATCGGCGAAATTCCGTTGGTGCCGGCCACAACAGGGGCAATATTCACGAAAGGCACGTAGGGGCTGGCTTTTGTCCCCGTCCAAAGCGCGACGTTATTCACGCCCGACATGCGTGACGACCCCACGCCCATTGTGCCTTTTTCGGCGATGAGCATCACCCGCTTGTCCGGGTGCTGCAGCTTAAGCGCCTCGATTTCTTTTTGCGCGGCCTCTGAGATCAAGCATTTGCCATGCAACTCGCGATCCGAGCGCGAATGGGCCTGATTGCCAGGCGAGAGCAAATCCGTCGAAATATCGCCTTCAGCCGCGATATAAGTGACAACTTTGACCTCTTCTTCGACCTTGGGCAGCTTGGTGAAAAACTCGGCCTCGGCGTAGCTTTCGAGGATATTCGTGGCCACGGTATTACCCGCATCATGGGCATCTTTGAGACGGCCCGTATCGGCGTCATAGAGGAAAACCTGGGTTTTCAGCACTTCGGCTGCGGCATCTGCCAGCGCGGTATCGCCCCCCAATGCCAGATCAAGCAACACCTCGACCGATGGTCCGCCTTTCATGTGCGACAGCAGCTCAAAGGCAAAGCTTGGCGTGATTTCATCGATGGTCGTGGTGCCTAGAATAATATCCTTGAGAAACGCCGCCTTGATCCCCGCCGCGCTCGTTGTGCCCGGCAGCGTGTTGTAGATCAGATAGTTCAGACAATCCGTCCGATGTTCGCTCTTTGCATCTTTAATGTGCAAGATCAGATCCGCGACCAGCGCCCCGTCGTCAATCGGCTTGGGGTTCAGACCGTTGGTCTTACGGGTGGCGATCTCTTCAAGGTAGGCGGTGTACAGGCTCATGGCGGTCTCGGATGTCCTTGGGGTTGGTTCGTTCGCGCCAGATTGCGGCGCGCGATAACATATTTGTATGCGGCGGTATACCAAGCTTGGCTGTCGATCAAGACCGAGATGTATGGCATTTGCCCAAATCGGCTGTATTCAAGGCTGTTTTGCAGTCTTTTTGGCAGTAAATCCCTGAAAATTGGTGAACTGCCGAACCCATTTAGCCCAGTGTGTTTGCTGCCGCGACCGAGCCGCGTTGGTGGAAATCCACGGGTTCAATGATCTGCGAACAGGCGTCGTGCCGGTTCTCAATTCGCGCCGCCACCAGTTTCGCAACCTGCGCACCCGCTGTGCGGATTGAAGATTGGATCGCGGTGAGCGGTGGGTCAAAATATTCGGCCTTTAGATAGGGCGCGCGGTCGTCATGGACGATCACCGAAAAGTCTTGCGGGACTTGAAAATTGCGTTCGCGGGCGGCGCGGATCAGCCCCAGCGCCACAAAAAGCGATAGGCACAAAAAGGCGGTGGGCCGCGCGGCGTTCTTTGTCTCAAAATAGCGCTGCCCCACCAGATACCCGGTCTGCTCGGTCATCGGACCCAGATGCACGTCGTCTTCGCGTAGGGTCAATCCCGCCTCATCAAGGGCGCGCCGCGTCCCGCGTAGCCGATCGAGGGTGAAGGTTTGTTCCGCATCGCCCCCCAGAAACCCGATCCGTCGGTGCCCGAACGAGACCAGGTTTTGCGTGGCCTTGTAAAACCCGCCCTCATTATCAATGTCGTAAAAGCTGTGATCCTGCGCGCCCTTGGTGCGCCCGTGGAGGACAAAGGGCATTTGCGTGCCAGCAAGAAACTGAACACGCTCATCAAATTCCTTGGGCGAATTCACGACAAAACCATCGACGCTTTGCTGGGCAACCGCGCGTTTATAGGCGGAAATAACGTCTTTGGTATGGATCGGCTGGATCACCAAATCGGTCTCGCTTCGCGCCAATTCGCGGCCGACACCGTCGAGAAACTCGGCCAAAATCGGGTTCATAAAGCTGTCGCTATCCGCATCGACGATCAAGCCAATGGCCCCGACTTTGCCCTTGGCCAGCCGCTTGGCGTTGCGGTCCGGGAAATAGCCGTGCAACAGCGCCGCTTCCTTGACCCGGTCAGTGGTCTGCGCGTTGACCTCGGGATAGCCGTTGAGCGCGCGGCTCACGGTTGTGGGCGACAGCTTTAACTCTTTGGCAAGCTGCCGCAATGTTACCCGTTTGCCTTGCATTTTTCCGTCGTGTCCAAACCGTCTGTTTCGATGCTTTGCGATCCTAGCAAATATTAACGTCACCGCTAGGGCCGGGGGGATGGGGATGCACACTTGGCATTGCGGCTTGACGGAATCGTCTCAAATATGCACAATTTGCGGACTCAAACCGGTTTGAAAGATCGGAACGAGGCGAGGGGCTCGTTAGAAGCCCCCGTTAAGGTTGGTAAATGCTTGGGTCGGTCGCTCCGATTTGAACAGGCGCCACGGATAAATTTCTGTCCCCGTTTTGGGGGCCAAACCGCGTTTACACCCGGGAGGAACGCATGAACTTTACTAACCTCACCCGTGCGCTCATTGCTTCGGCCTTGATCGCACCTTCAATCGCTGCCGCTGACATTCGCGTGTGGCACCATGGCGGCCGCGGCGATGGCGAGCGCGAGACGATTTCGGCTCAGATCGAAGCTTGGAATGCTGCCAACCCTTCGATGCCTGCCAGTCTCGAATTGCTGCCTGAAGGCAGTTACAACGAGCAGGTGCAAGCGGCGGCTTTGGCGGGCGATTTGCCCGATCTGCTGGATTTTGATGGCCCGAATTATGCCAATTACGTGTGGTCCGGCTATCTGGCCCCGCTGGATGGTTTGGTGTCCGCCGACCTGATTGCGAATATCTCGCCGTCTATCATTGCCCAAGGCACTTACCCTGCAGATGGTAAGCTGTATTCTCTTGGTCAGTTTGATTCAGGTCTTGCGATCTGGGGTCGCAAATCACTGCTTGATGCCGCTGGTGTGCGCATTCCAACTGGCGCGGATGACGCTTGGAGTGGGGCAGAATTCGAAGCCGCGCTTGATGCTTTGCAGGCACTTGAGGGCATTGACTATGCGCTTGATGTGAAAATGAATTACGGACAGGGCGAATGGTACTCCTATGGCTTCTCGCCAATCATTCAGTCCTATGGTGGGGATTTCGTCGACCGCACAAGCTGGCGCGCGGATGGTGCGATCAATGGCGCCGGTGCGGTTGCGGCTATGTCGGCGTTCCAGTCGTGGATCAACGACGGCCATGTGGTGCCTGCCTCGGCGGGCGATGACAGCTTTTATGGCTCGAAAACATCAGCGCTGGCCTTTGTGGGTCATTGGATGTGGGGCGCGCATAGCGAGGCCCATGGCGATGATCTTGTGCTTTTGCCAATGCCAAACTTTGGCGGTACGGCGGTGACAGGCAACGGGTCTTGGACTTGGGGCATTACCAATAATGCCGAAGACCCTGCTGCCACGGCCAAGTTGCTGGAGTTCTTGCTCGAAGACGACAAGATCACCGCTTTGACTGATAAAAACGGTGCGGTGCCCTCTACCATGTCGGCAATGGCGGCATCCAAGCTCTTTGCGGATGGTGGCGCGCTCAACGTCTTTACCCAACAGCTTTCCAAAGGCGTGGCCCTGCCGCGTCCGGCGCATCCGGCCTATCCGACGATCTCGGCGGCCTTTTCCCAAGCGGTTGCGGATATTGCTGACGGCGCTGACGTACAGGAAGCGTTGAATACCGCCGCTGCGGCGATTGATGAGGATATTGACGACAACGACGGCTACCCGCCCTTCGGTCAATAAGCCAATAACACGGGAAACCAATAATACGGGAAACCAATAATACGGGCTTGGGCGGTGCATCGCCCGGTCCTTTCTCTTTGTTATAAAACACGCGCTCTCAAAGGAGACGACAGGCAATGTCACGGCGTTCTGCGGACATGAAATGGGCCGCCATTTTGATGGCCCCCGGTGTGATACTGGCGGCTTTGTTCATCATCGTGCCGTTTCTGCTGTCGTTTTATCTGTCCTTCACCAACCAG
This sequence comes from uncultured Rhodobacterales bacterium, assembly GCA_964384315.1. Lineage (GTDB taxonomy): Bacteria > Pseudomonadota > Alphaproteobacteria > Rhodobacterales > Rhodobacteraceae > CAYLLD01. The sequence continues at coordinate 19,942 of CAYLLD010000017.1, forward strand.
CGGCTTGTCCCCAATCTCAACATTCCCACGCAATTTGTGGGTCTGCGCAACTACGAGCGCGTGCTGACGCGCGGCGATTTTTGGAATGCGCTGGGCAATACCGGGCTTTTCGTGGCCATCATTGTCCCGCTGCAAGGTGCGATTGCCCTTGGGGTCGCGATGCTGGTGAATTCGGCCCTGCCGGTGCGCAACCTGTTTCGCGGGATTTATTTTGTGCCCACGGTGATGACGATGGTTGTGGTCTCGGTGATTTGGGCTGCAATGTTCCGCATTGACGGGTTTTTCAACCAGATGCTTGAGCTGGTCAGTTTTGGCACGCTGGGCCCGGTCGAGTGGCTGCGCGATGCCAATACGGCGCTTGGTGCGCTGATCCTTTTGTCCGCTTGGCAAGGGTTTCCGTTTCAAATGGTGATCTATCTGGCGGGTCTGCAGGCGATCAACCCCGAGCTTTATGAGGCCGCAAAGGTCGAAGGCTCGTCGCGTTGGCAGACCTTTCGTCACGTGACCTTCCCGAGCCTGCGCAACACCCACGTCTTTGTGGTCATCGCCACAACGATCTTGGGCTTTAAGTTGTTCACCCAGGTCCAATTGCTGACCCAAGGCGGTCCGAGAGGGGCCACGGAAACCATGGTCATGATGATCTACGAACACGGGTTTCAGCGCGGCAAAGTCGGCTTTGCCTCGGCGGTGTCGGTCATGTTTTTCCTTACGGTGCTAATTATCAGCATCATGCAGCGCTATATTCTGACCAATGAGGAGAGCCGCTGATGCGTGCGGATTTAGGGTTGGCAATTCGTCTCATTGTGGCGGTGTTTTTGGTCGTGATCGTCATGGGGCCGATCATGTTGATGTTTGCCACCTCGCTAAAGGGCGACGAGCAACAAATTCTCGTTGATTTGGGCAGTTGGCGCGCGTTTTGGGTGAACCCATCACAGATGAGCCTAGAGAACTACCGCCAAGTGTTATCGGATCAGCAATCGCCGCTTTTGCGCTATTTGCTAAACTCGACCATCATCACCGCAACCGTGGTAATCATCGGGATTTTTGTGAATTCGGCGGTTGCCTTTTGTCTCTCGCGCCTTGAGTTCACCGGGCGCAACACCATCCTCGCCATCGTCATTGCGCTGATTATCATCCCGATGGAGGCCCTCGCAGTACCGCTCTTGCTTATGGTCAACCAAGTGGGCTGGATCGACAGCTATCAGGTGCAAATCGTGCCCTTCATCGCCCATCCCTTCTCGATTTTTCTGTTCTACCAGTTCTTTACCAAACTGCCCAAGGATCTGGACGATGCCGCCTATGTCGAAGGGGCCTCACCGTGGCGGGTCTATTGGGATTTGGCTTTGCCCCTGTCCTTGCCCGTGGTGGCGACCGTTGCGATCCTGCAAAGCCTTGAGATTTGGAATTCCTACCTCTGGCCACTCATGGTCACCCGCGGCCCAGAGTTCCGCCCGGTCTCGCTGGGGCTGGCGCAGTTTTTTGGCACGCCGCCGCCGATTTGGGGCGATGTGATGGCCTTTTCGGTGCTGATGTCACTGCCGGTGCTCTTGGTCTATCTGGCCTTCCAACGCTGGTTCATCCAATCGGCGGTCAACGCTGCGATCAAAGGATAACCCATGGGCTTTTCGCTTCCGCATGACTGGGTTTGGGACGCGTGGTACGTGCAAGACGGGCCGACGACCCATATGTTTTTCCTCAAGGCGCCCAAAGCCGTGGGCAATCCAGATCACCGCCATTTTTATGCGTCTATCGGCCATGCCACATCTCAGGACTTGATGGGCTGGGAGTATCACGGCACGGCGCTCGCCCCTTCCGCAGGACCGGCTTGGGACGATCTGACCACTTGGACGGGCTGCGTGATGCGTCGCCCTGAAGGGGGGTGGATCCTATATTATACAGGCACCAGCCGGGCCGAGCGGGGCCATATTCAGCGCATTGGTGCGGCGGTTTCGGACGATCTTTTTGTTTGGGAAAAAATTGGCCCGCGCCCGCTCTTGGAGGCTGATCCCCAGTGGTATGGCACGCTGGGCAAGCGCAATGTTATCAATGAGGCTTGCCGCGACCCTTTTGTGTTTCAGGTTGAGGGCGATGGGCGCTGGCACATGTATTACACCGCCTCTGGGCTACGCGAGGACCAGCAGGAAAACGGCGTAATAGGCTATGCCATTTCCGAGGATATGACGACATGGCAGGCCCAAGCGCCGATTTTTGATCAGGTGATGTCCTCCGAGCTTGAGGTGCCGGAAGTCTTTGAATTGGGCGGCCAGTGGTATCTGGCGTATTCCACGTCGGGATGGGCCATTGCGCCTGCCTATGCGGCCCAGCTTGGCAAAACCCCTGATACGGGCACCTATTATTTGCGCTCTGCGGGCGGCCCCCTTGGCCCCTGGACCCCGGTGCATGGCGAGGGCTTGCTGACCGATTCCCAAGAAAAACTCTATGTCGCGCGCAAGGTCACTAAGCCAGATGGCACCCCCGCGTTGATCGCGTTTAACAACCGCGATGATAACGGCGATTTCCCCGGCACGCTCACGGACCCGATTGCCTTTGGGGCGCGTCCTGATGGGCGGCTTGAGCTGACCGATCCCGCAAATCAGATGAAAACTGGGTGAGCCATGGCAAAAGTTGAACTGCGAGACCTGAAAAAATCCTTTGGCCCCCATGAGGTCATCAAGTCTGTAGATCTTGCGATTGAGACCGGCGAGTTTTGTGTCTTTGTTGGCCCATCGGGGTGCGGGAAATCGACATTGCTGCGGATGATCGCGGGTCTTGAGGACCCTACCAGCGGTGATGTTCTGATCGGCGAGACGCGCATGAATGACGTGGCACCGCGCGAGAGGGGCATCTCGATGGTGTTCCAATCCTACGCGTTATTCCCCCATAAAACCGTCTATGAAAACATCGCTTACGGCCTGAGGATTTCAAAAACGCCCCGCGATGAGCTGGAGAAAAAGGTCCGCGAGGCCGCCGAGACCTTAAAGCTGGATCAGCTCCTTCAGCGCAAACCGGCGCAGCTATCAGGGGGGCAGCGCCAGCGGGTGGCCATTGGCCGCTCGATTGTGCGCAACCCTAAGGTTTTTCTGTTCGACGAGCCGCTCTCGAACCTCGACGCCGCTTTGCGCGTGTCCATGCGCACCGAGATCGCACAGCTTCACGAACGCCTGCCCGCGACGATGATCTATGTCACCCACGACCAGATCGAGGCGATGACCCTTGCCGATAAAATCGTCGTGCTGCGCGATGGCCAGATCGAACAGGTCGGCTCGCCGGTTGAGCTATACGAGCGGCCCGGCAATGTTTTCGTGGCGCAGTTTATTGGTAGCCCCAAAATGAACGTCTTTAGGCCCAGCGAACGCGTCGCGGGCGCGGCGCATGAGGCGCATCTATTGGGCCTGCGCCCAGAGCATGTAACGCCATGCGCTAAGGCCGATGCGCTTTTGGGCGTGACGCCAACCCATACCGAGAATTTGGGCGAGTATACCCTTGCGTATTTTCACACAGATGCGGGCAATGAGTTTGTGGCCAAGCTCTATGAGCCTTTTGAGACCGCACCAGATGGTAAGGTCTATTTCACCGCGCCGCCCAATCTGCGGCATCTCTTTGATGCAAAAACGACCGAACGCGTGATCCCCTGATCAGGCTCGCAATCGCCTGCGACCGCGCTATGTTTGGCCTAGAAACAGTTGCGAAGAGCGTGCCGAAATGATGGATCAGATAAACGGGTTGCACCATATCACCTCGATGGCTGGGGCGGCCTCGGTCAATACGGCGTTTTTCACCCAGAGCCTTGGGCTGCGGCGGGTTAAAACCACGGTGAATTTCGACCGCCCAGACGTCTATCATCTCTACTACGGCGACGAGCAGGGCACGCCGGGCACGATCATGACCCATTTCCCCTTTGGCCAGATTGCCCGTGGGACGCGGGGCAATGGCGAGGTGAGCACCGTTGAATTTGCCGTGTCTCAGGGTGCTTTGCCGTTTTGGCAGGCGCGGCTTGCGGATCATGAGCCGCAGCTGCATCGGCTCTTTGATGAAAATCGGCTGGCGCTGAGCGGTCCGGATGGTGAGACGCTGGTGCTGGTTGAGGCCGAGGCGCAGGGGCGCGCGCCTTGGACCAATGGCGGCATCGCCCAAGATGCTGCGATCCTTGGGCTGCACAATGCGCGGCTACAGGTGGCAGATCCCGCCCCAATGGATGCGCTTTTGCGGCTTATGGGGTACCGCGAACACGCCCGCGACGGTGCGATTACCCGGTATCATCTCACCGCGGCGCATCCGGTGCGAAACGCGGCCCATTTGATTGATCTTGAGGCTGCCCCGAATGCAGTTGACGCCGCCCAAGGGGCAGGTTCGGTGCATCACATCGCCTTTTCGGTTGCGGATCGCGCGGCCCAGCTTGCGGTGCGCAGCGCCGTTCAAGAGGCAGGTTTCACGGTGACCCAAGTGCGCGATCGCAATTATTTCTGGGCAATTTATTTTCGCACTCCGGGTGGCATCCTCTTTGAGGTCGCCACCAACGAGCCGGGGTTTGACGTCGATGAACCCCGCGAGGCTTTGGGCAGTTCCTTAAAACTGCCGCCCAAATATGAGCAAAAACGCGCCGAAATCGAGGCTGTTTTGCCGCCGCTCGACCCATAAGCATCACCCGTGACGAAAAATCGGCGTTTTTCCCCTAATTCTATGTCGAACCTAAGGTATACCCGCATTTTACACGGTCAGTCGTGTGATTTTGGTCCGCTTTGGAACAGCGCATGCTAGGTGCCCCCCACCGCCGCGCGCATTTGTCTATCGTTATTGCGCGCGGCGCCCACTTGGGGCCAGAACATCCAAATGCTGTGCTGGTGTAGAGTGCAATGGGGATGGTTCAATGGCGATGAATGGTGTGAGTGGCGTTTGGCTGGTTGTTTTGGTCGCCTTGTTTCTGGCCATTGGGCTGATGCTCGGCTGGCTGATCTGGGGGCGTCGATTGAACACCGCCTTGGGCCGCGCACATGCGCTTGCCGCCCGCAATGCCGGGCTTGAAACAGCGAGTGATCGCGAAAATTCGGCCCGTACTGCAGCCGAAAAAGAGCGCGATATGGCGCGTGCGCATTTGGATGCTTTGGATGAGCAGCTCGGCGGAAAACGCAAAGAGCTGGCTACTCTCACAACTGGGCTTGAGCTTCGCCAAACCGAATTGTCCAAGGCGCGGGCCGCAATTGCCGAGCTTGAGCGCGCCTTTGCAGATCGAGATCGCCGCGAAGGTGCGCTTAAACTGGCGCTTGGGCATGCGGAAAGACAGATCTCCGAACTGAAGGGCGCATCGGTCAAACCAAGCGCCACGACCCTTGCACGTGCGCCGCTATTTTTGAAAATGCCGCGAAAGGGCGGCGCAGATGATCTGCGCAAGATCAAAGGCATTGGCCCCAAACTCGCCGCGCTTTGCAATCGAATGGGCGTGTTTCACTTTGACCAAATCGCCGCTTGGGATGCGGGGCAGGTGCAGTGGATGGACGACAATCTTGACGGCTTTAGAGGCCGGGTGAGCCGCGATGCTTGGGTCGGGCAGGCCAATGCTTTGGTTATTGCTGCAGCGCGGGACGGCTAATTTTCCTCAGAAGGTTCGGCTTGTCCGCCTTATTCCTTCGCGCGGCTGACCATGCCTGTCACCCCTGCAAAAGCGCCCGGCTCTAGGGCTATTCCCAAAATACGGTCTGGATTGGTTGGCGGCGGAAAGCTGATGCCCTGTGCGGCAATCGGACGAAACCCGAACCGCTGGTAGTAAGGCGCATCCCCGATCAGAACCGCGCGCGACCAATGTTCTTTGCGCGCGGCCTCCAGTGCGGCCTCAATCAACAGCGCGCCCAAGCCTTCGCCCTGCCGCGTGGGGTGAACCGCGATAGGCCCCACAAGCACCGCATCTGCCGCGCCGATTTTGACAGGCCAAGCGCGAATAGCGCCCGACAGCACCGCCAAATCGTCCCGCGCAACAAACGACAGGTCCCAAAGCGGCGCCACGTCTTCGCGCAGACGATAAGAGCTAAGCGCATGGCGGCCGGGCGCAAATGCAAGATCGAAGAGAAACTCGACCTCGTTGTGATCCGCTGCGATTTCAGCCGTGATATGATACATGACGCCTGCCTAACCTTTGCGCCGACCCATTGCGGGTTGCACCTGCCCCTGCAAAGTTTCATGAACCGCATATGCGAGGCAGAGCGCCCGCTAACATGAGCGCCCGGTTTGGGCAAATCGAAAGGCAAAGCGATGTTTTATCGACCGGGCACGAATGACCACGGGCTGGCCCATAATCCGTTCAAAGCGCTCATCAGCCCGCGCCCCGTGGCATGGGTGTCCTCGCTTGATGCGCAGGGCCGCGCAAATCTTGCGCCTTACTCGTTTTTCAATGCTTTCGCGGATACACCGCCGATGCTTGCCTTTGGCACTGGGGCGGCCAAACCTGACACTGGCGAGGCCAAGGACAGTCTTACGAATATCCGCGCCACGGGTGAGTTTGTCATCAACGTGGTGAGCTACGATATGATTGACGCCATGAGCAAAACATCGGCCCATGTTCCTGCGGGCACCGATGAGTTCGACATGGCTGGGGTGGCAAAAGCGCCCAGCGAGACCGTCGCCGCGCCGCGTGTGGCACTGGCCCCTGCCAGTTTCGAGTGCAAGCTTTGGAAAATCTTAGAGCTGCCCGGCGGTCAAAATTTCATGGTTATAGGCGAGGCCACGGGCATCCATTATCGCGAGGATTTGGTTCAAGGCGGGCGCATCGATGTGACAAAATATCAGCCTGTCGCACGGCTTGGGTATCGTGATTATGCCAAAGTCGATGAGGTTTTCGAGATTTCTCGCCCCGATGATTAAGTGAACCGTTGCGTTCAGACGCGCCCGAGCGAACGCTCTTCCATATCGGCCCCGCCGCCCCTAATCTTGGGTGGAAAGTGATCGTCTCGGAGGCAGCATGACAACCAAACTTGGTATAATCGGTGGCAGCGGGGTCTATGACATAGACGGCCTCCAGAATGCGCAGTGGCAAAAAGTCGAGAGCCCTTGGGGGCCGCCTTCGGACGAGCTTTTGACCGGATCGCTGGACGGCGTTGAAATGGTATTTTTGCCCCGTCATGGTCGCGGCCATTCCCAAAGCCCCTCCAGCATCAACTACCGCGCCAATATTGACGCGCTCAAACGGCTCGGTGTCACCGATGTGGTTTCGGTCTCGGCCTGCGGCTCGTTTCGTGAAGACATGGCGCCGGGGGATTTCGTCGTTGTTGACCAGTTCATCGACCGCACCTTTGCGCGCGAAAAAAGCTTTTTCGGGGAAGGCTGCGTCGCCCATG